>PLIC01000010.1 GCA_003139995.1 Candidatus Acidiflorens stordalenmirensis
CTTTCATGGCAATTGTCGCGGCCCTGTTTATCCACATTGGGATGAGCTTGTACGCCGGTGCCGCAGTTTTCCAGCGCTTTTTTGGTATTAACGTAGTCACCTCGATAGTGATCATTTCCACGGTCGTCGGGATTTACACCGTGCTCGGCGGTCTGCGAGCCGTGGTCATCACCGAGACCGTCAATACTGTGATCCTCATTCTGGGAGCGTTATTGATTTTGGGGTTCTCTCTTGCCGCATTGCCTGGCCACGGAATCCATTCAGTAGAACAGTTTAGGGCCGCTGCGAAGCCGGAACAATTATCCATGCTGCACACGCACGACACGGCAGGTCTGAGCTGGTATGCCGTGCTGCTTGGGTACCCGATTCTCGGCATATGGTATTGGTGCACAGACCAAACTATTGTTCAAAGAGTGTTAGGAGCGCGCAGCTCGGAAGACGCTCAATTGGGCCCTCTCTTTGCCGGGTTTCTCAAGATCCTGCCTGTATTTCTGCTCGTGCTGCCTGGTGTCATCGCATATGTACTGTTTCACAACATCATTGGGAGCGCGAGTAACCAGACGCTGCCGGTGCTCATTGAGCAATTGATTCCAACAGGGGTGCGGGGGGTGATCACTGCGGCGGTTTTGGCAGCTTTAATGAGCGCGATCGCAGCCGCTCTCAACAGCATCGGAACCCTTGTGGCTGTTGACATTGTGGCACGGCTACGACCGAACACTTCCGACCGTGCGCAGGTGACCATTGGCCGTATCAGTTCAGTTGTCGTCATGCTGCTGGCTATGGCCTGGTCAACCCAGGGTGGACGATACTCGAGCATCTTTGAAGCGATTAATGCCATTGCAGCTGACTTGGCACCTCCGATCACTGTCGTATTTCTCTGGGGCGTGCTGTGGCGCCGAGGCACCAAGCAAGCTTCACTGTACACGCTGATTTTGGGCTTCACCATGGGAGCGATTGCATTCATCCTGGATCTTCCTGCGTTCGGCACGGAAAAGATAGTTACTCACCGCTGGGGGATTCCTTTCATGATGCAGGCCTGGTGGATGTTTTGTATTTGCAGCGTCATTTATGTTGCGGTCACCCTCCTGACGCCGGCACCTGCGCCAGAATCGGTGGACGGCCTGACCTGGGATCACCCTCTAGCCGCTGTCACTCAGGAACGGTTCAAAGGCTTGCGAGACCCGCGCTTAATCGCAACGGTCCTCGCAGTGGCGGTCGCTGTTCTGTACTACATCTTCCGCTGAGCCTGAGGTCAAGTGTCGCTGAGAAACATAAACGTAACTTGGGAACCTTTCGCCTTACGCGGATTCTTTTCGGAAGGGCAAACCGCCTAGCGGGGTCGGGACTTGTGGCCACGATGAAAATCGATACGCACCAGCATTTTTGGAAATATAACGATCAAGATTACGTGTGGATGGCCGCTGGGATGGACAAGCTCCGTAAGGATCACCTGCCGACGGACTTGTTGCCACTCATCGATGCCGCTGGAATCAGTGCTACGGTTGCGGTACAAGCTCGACAATGTCTCGAAGAGAGTACTTGGCTTCTGCAACTCGCGGACGAGTATCCTTTCATCCGCGCGGTAGTGGGCTGGGTAGATCTCAGCAGCGATCGCGTTGTGGAGCAGCTTGAGCAGTTTGCTCAACACCCGAAATTCCGCGGTGTCAGACATGTCGTCCACGACGAACCGGATGACAAGTTTATGTTACGGGCAAGTTTCCTTAATGGGTTAAGCCAGCTGAAGCGATTCGGGCTCACTTACGACCTTCTCCTTTTCCCTCGGCACCTTCCCATTGCATACGATGTGGTGAAGCGATTTCCAGACCAACGTTTCGTGCTGGACCACATTGCCAAACCTCCCATTCGAGCCAGAGAAATGGAGCCTTGGGCACGCGACCTCAAACGACTGGCAAGTTTTGCCAATGTTTCTTGCAAACTTTCGGGGCTGGTAACAGAAGCCAAGTGGAATTCATGGGAGGCGCAGGATACTGAGCCGTACCTCGATGTTGTACTTAGCGCATTTGGTCCGCAACGGCTAATGATCGGCTCGGATTGGCCGGTGTGCACTTTGGCGGCAGACTATACGTCGGTGATTAACTTAGCTACCAACTACATTGGCCGGCTTTCCGGCGATGAACAACATGCAATTTTGGAAAAGAACCCGATGCAGTTTTATTCCATCCAGTCCTGAGCGCACGCGGCGGTTTCGGGCAGCGTGGTTCGAGTCTCGATCTTAAGACCTGGAGATCTGATGGGGTTATTTGAATTGAAAAACAGGGGGGTGAGGTCGAAAACCGATATAGCCACAAAGGTTCCATCCTTCGGGGCGCCGTCCACACGCACGGTATGACCAACCTTGATGTCGGCCAGGGTGGTGGACTTGCGGGTATCGCGGAAGGTGGTGCTCTCGTTCACCACAACAGTGTGGGCGGAGTTGTCCACCGAGCCTTGGAGGGTAACCTTGACGCCGTTCAAAGCCGTGACAGTCCCCATCAGCCAGGTTTTTCCGTACTTGGCCTTCTCCTCGCGCCTCCGCTGAATTATTTGGGGATCGAACTGGAAGATGCGCTCCGCGTTGACCGAATTCGCGGCCGCCTCCCGTTCACCGCGCACACCGATCGCGTCTCCCACTTTGATGTCGCTGGCCTTGATTTCCTGTAGGGTGCCGGCCTGTCTGTAGAATCGGGTGCTCGCGCTGAAGTGTACGGTATGGATCACTCCCGCGTCGCTCTTGACGGTGTAGTGGTCGGCGGCGACTTCGGTGACGGTTCCCGGAATGTAGGTGAGCCTACGGACATCGCGGCGTAGCGGCCTGCCTCTCTTATTGCGCCCGTTTTCTTCTTTAGAAGCGGGCGCGTTCGTATTGTTTAGGCCAGGCGATCTGCTGCTTGAGGACGTGGGCGGCGCGAAGCGGCCAGTAGGGTTCGCGGAGGAGTTCGCGAGCCAACAGGACTATGTCGGCCTGTCCGGTGCCGATGATGTGCTGGGCCTGCTCGGGCGCGGTGATCATGCCGACGGCTCCAGTGAGGATTCCAGCCTCGCGGCGGATGCGCTCGGCAAAGGGAGTTTGATAGCCGGGGCCGAGAGGAATTCTTGCCGTGGGAACGATGCCTCCCGAGGATGAGTCGATGAGATCGACGCCGAGCGGCTTGACCTGCCGGGCGAGGGCGATGGAATCCTCGATGGTCCAGCCGCCCTCGGTCCAGTCCGAGGCGGAGATGCGGAGCCACAAGGAGAGACGTTCAGGCCAGACTTTACGCACGGCTTCGATGATCTCGCGCAGGATGCGGGTGCGGTTCTCAAAGCTGCCACCGTACTGGTCTGTGCGGGTATTGACCAGCGGCGAAAGGAACTGGTGGATGAGATAGCCGTGGGCTCCGTGGATTTCGACAAGCTCGAAGCCAGCTTCGAGGGCGCGGCGAGCGCCCTCGGCGAAAGCATGGGTGATGCGAGCGATGCCTTCGGGAGTGAGAGCTTCGGGCTGAATGGATTCCGGGGTGAAGCCCTTTGCCGTCGAGGAATAGATGGGACGCCAGCCGCCCTCGGCGATGGGGACCGGAGCGCCGTGATTGCGCCACGGGACGCCAGTGGAGGCTTTGAATCCAGCGTGGGCGAGTTGAGTTCCGGCTACCGCACCATGCTGGCGGAGGAAGCGCACTACACGTCCGAGGTTCTCGACGTGTGCGTCCTTCCAGATGCCGAGGTCGGAGGGACTGATGCGACCCTCGGGGACTACGGCGTTGGCTTCGGTGAGGACAGTGCCCGCCCCGCCAACAGCGCGAGCGCCGAGGTGGACAAGATGCCAGTCGTTGGCGAAGCCGTCTTCGCTGGAATACTCGCACATGGGAGAAACGGCAATGCGGTTACGAAAAGAAATATCGCGGATTTGGAACGAATCGAACAGGTTCATGACTTATGGATGGTATCAAGAGACCGAGGGGTGCAAAGGGGACTTCGCGGCATAAAATATGTAGATGGCAACGAAACGTACCAAAGCCGACAGGTCACAGCGGCAGACTGAACAACTGGGAAAAAGGTAGAACGCCAACCAGACGAGATCGAGAAAGAGCCATCGACACTCGCCCCGAAGTCGGACGAGCCAACCCTCCTGATCCCGATTGAGCAGCAGATTCAGCAACGCGCCTACGAACTTTACGAGCAGCGCGGAAGGACAGACGGTCACGATTTGGACGATTGGCTTCAGGCCGAGTGCGAGATAAAGGGCACGCAGGCGAACGCGGCAGCGGCATAGCGTTTGACGCACCTACAACGGAGCATGGGTCTAACATAGGCATTCAGCACGAAAGCGGCACTGTTGTGACTCACGACACCATTACAATCTCGCCGGGTTTGCGCTTTCGAGCCGCCATGGTGTTGGCTATCGTTGCGGATGCACTCCAAATCGTCGTTTTTCCCTTATTCGTCGAAGGCGCTTTATCGCCTGCTGATGACATACTCGATTTCGGTATCGCAGTCGTGTTGGTTCAACTCCTTGGCTGGCACTGGAAATTTCTGCCATCGTTTTTTGCCAAGCTCGTGCCCGGAGTTGATTTAGTTCCTTTCTGGACGATGGCGGTTGCAAACGTCTATCGGAAATCGAAGCGGATCGCGGTCACCGCAGAAGAAAATCGTCAGCAGCGCCCGGCGCTAAAAGACCCACAACATTCGTAAGCCGTGAATCAGATGGAGGTCAGGATGGCAGGTTCCAAGGACACCCTCAAAGAACGCCTCGCCCGCTACCGCCAGATCAAGCTCAGCGTGATCGGGAGGAAGTCTGGGCGGACAATCTCGATCCCTGTCTGGTTCGTTTTGGAAGGCGAGAAGCTCTACCTGCTACCCGTGCGAGGTTCGGACACGCAGTGGTACAAGAACGTGCTCCACAACCCGTCGATTCGGATCGACGCGCGAGGCGTTGGAGGGGAGTTCCGAGCCGCCCCGATCACTGACACCAAAGCTGTCACAGCGGTGGTCGAGAAGTTCCGGGAGAAGTACGGGGCTAGGGACTGAAGAAGTACTATTTGAGATTCGATGTGACGGTCGTGGTTCAACTGACCTCATAGTTTGACGGCCACATCCGTCCTAGCGACGGCTTGATCGCCACCCTTGCCCGAGCGTAACCTTACTCAGGCATCCGCACACATGCCACGTGGTCAGAGACACATGCGTTACCTACTTCGCACGCTCTTGGCGATTGGCACGATCATGCTGCTTGCATGGTTGTCGTATTCTGCGGTGTACCAGATTCGCACCACGCCTGTTCAGATAAGGCCCGTAGAATACGACGCTTCTCGCGCTCTAGCTTTTCAGTTTGTCCGAGAGGATTCCAAACGTTTAATAGACGCGGCAATTCTGATTCTTGCCGCGCTTTGGAGTGTTTCAGTGGTCAAGAAAGATGAGCGTCTAAGGGCTGGAGATTTTCCTGAGATCGGCATGTTCGTAGCCGCTAACCTTCTCTTGATTTCTTTCTTCTACTTGACTGAGAAATTCACAACAGTGTTGGAACACGCATACTGGGACGTGAGGTCTGTTCCGGGGAGTCAATTACTACCGGACGTATTCAACTCGCCCTACCTTACCTTGTACTACCAATTGGTCAACACAGCCTTCTACGCAAGCCTTGCTGTCAGTGCGATTGTCGTGCTTAGTCTTTGCTTGCTGAGAGAAAAGGTATCATTGCCAACGGAGTCGAAGCAATGCGCGTAAGCATTCTGCTGCTGTGCTTCTTTTCGGGCTTTAGTACCCACGCTCAGCAAATAGAGATGACTCACGATCCTGCCTGCCCACCAGTGAAGGCCATGGCGGCATCAATGTCTGACGCAAACCCAAGACTGCAAAATGACGTGCTTGCTAAGGATGTGGGAGTCGTGGAAGACGCCCAGAAGCAAATAAAAGGTCACCTAAAGGATTTCAACGACTGTGAACTCAGGCGAATCACGGGACTGGCATGGAGTGAGTTTCGGGACGAAAGGCCAAGAGCACGCCTCACGAAACAAACCCTCGTGGATGCGGTCGAAAACTTTGGTGGATTAATTGTTCTAAGCGAGCCCGCGGGAGCCGCTATTTGGGTCGATGATACAAAATGGACAACCCCGACAAACACGAAGGACTTCACTCACGTGGGAACCATAAAAATAAGACTCGAATTGGCAGGATACGAAAACGTTGAAGGCACGGTAGTCGTAGCCCGCAGAAAATTCGTGACATTCAACGGAAAATTCAAAAGGGCGAAGACCCATTAGGTATTCTTGGGCTGGATCGTTGGTCTGGTGCTCGTCTCGAAACTGGATTGAGCCCCTACAGGCAAGTGGATCAGAAGGTATACTGGTTGACCAATTTCGGCGATCCGAAGACAGCGGGTGAAACACGGGCGAAAGTCCGCATAAAAACGAAGTCGCCGCAGACACCCTTTCGAACCACCTGATTGGCGAGGGCTTGGGAAAGCCTGAAATCGCTGGATTTGCCGTTTCCTGCTTCCATCGGTGTGTCGTCCTCGTTGACTTCATCTTCCCAGCACTCCTAACATGGCACCTGAGTTCCTTCGCCATCCATGATCGACCAGACCATCTCGCACTACCGCATCGTCGAGAAGATCGGGGGCGGCGGCATGGGTGTGGTCTATAAGGCCGAGGACGTAACCCTCCACCGATTTGTCGCGCTGAAGTTTCTGCCCGAAGAAGTAGCCAAAGACCCACAAGCGTTGGCTCGTTTCCAGCGAGAAGCTCAAGCTGCTTCTGCACTGAACCATCCCAATATCTGCACGATCTATGAGATCGGGCAGCAGGACGGCCAGCCCTTCATCGTCATGGAGTATCTGGAGGGGACGACGCTAAAGCAGCGAATAGCGGGTCGCCCGCTGGAGACCGAGTTGCTCCTGTCGCTCGGAATCGAGATCGCGGATGCGCTGGACGCTGCTCACTCGAAAGGGATCATCCATCGGGACATCAAACCAGCGAACATCTTTGTTACCGAACGCGGCCACGCCAAGATTCTGGATTTCGGGCTGGCGAAGATAAGCGCCAGTTCAAAGACCGAGGCAGGTGACGCCTCCACGCAAACGGCTTCGGTCAGCACGGACTTGACCAGTAAGGGCACGATGCTGGGGACGGTGACATACATGTCGCCAGAGCAGGTACGGGCTAAGGAATTGGATGCACGCACCGACCTGTTTTCGTTTGGAGCTATGCTCTATGAGATGGCTACGGGTCAGTTGCCCTTTCGTGGGGACAGCACAGCAACGATCTTTGATGCGATCTTGAACCGTGCTCCCGTAGCTCCTGTGCGGCTGAATCCCGACGTGCCAGCCGAACTGGAACGAATCATCAACAAGGCGCTGGAGAAAGACCGCAACTTGCGTCACCAGAGCGCTGCGGAAATGCGAACGGATTTGCAACGGCTGAAACGGGACAGCGAGAGCGGACGGATCGCGGTGGCAGAAGCTCCTGCGGCTCCTGTTGCGAAGCTCTGGAAGATTGCGGTTCCTGTCCTGCTTGTCGCCTTGCTCGTAGCAGGTGGGCTTTACTATCGTTCGCATCGGCAAAGCACTCGCCTGACCGACAAGGACACCATTGTCCTGTCCGATTTCGACAACAAGGCGGGCGACAGCGTATTCGATGAAACGCTGAAGCAGGGACTTTCAGTACAGCTTGAGCAATCGCCCTTTCTCTCCCTGATTTCCGAGCGCAGGGTGATTGAGACCTTGAAGCTGATGGGACGTTCACCCGGTGAACGGTTGACGCCGGAGGTCACTCGCGAAGTCTGCCAGCGCACCGGCAGCAAGGCGATGCTGACCGGCTCGATTGCGGGGTTGGGCAGCCAGTATGTGATTGGTCTGAGGGCGGTGAACTGCAACACGGGGGAGGTGCTGGCGGAAGCGCAGGAGCAGGCGGCGGGCAAAGAAACAGTGCTCAAGGCTCTGGGCAACGCGGCGATCAGTTTGCGCGGCAAGCTGGGCGAGTCGTTCATCTCAGTGCAGAAATATGACACGCCGCTGGAGGAAGCGACCACGCCATCCTTGGAGGCGCTGAAAGCCTACAGCCTCGGAATAGAAACGTGGTCCGCGAAAGGGGACACGGCCGCGCTCCCTTTCTTCAAACGGGCGGTAGAACTCGACCCGAATTTTGCCATGGCCTATGCCCAGTTGTCGGTTCTCTATCACGACCTTAACGAAATCGCGGGGGCGGCTGGGAACGGACGCAAGGCTTTTGACCTGCGTGAGAAGGTGAGCGAACGGGAACGGTTCTGGATCGAGTCAGGCTATTACAACTTCGCGACGGAAGAGCTGGAGAAGGGGGCGCAGACCGATGAGCTGTGGCAGCAGACCTACCCAAGAGACGCCATGCCATACACCGAGCTGGGATTCGTTTCATACACTCTGGGAAACTGGGAAAAGGCATTAGAGGAATGGCGAGTGGCGATGCGTCTGGATCCAAATAATGGGCTCCTCTATTATCTCCTCAGCCTCGCCTACATGAGCCTCAACCGACTGGATGAAGCGGAGGCGGTATTCGAGCAGGCGGAGGAGCGCAAGCTAGAGAACGAGCAACTGCTCCAGAGCCGCTACTTTTTGGCGTTTCTGAAGGACGACACGGCGCAGATGGCGCAGTTGGTCGCAGCAGCCATGGGGAAACCGGGCGCGGAAGACCTGTTGCTAGCCGCGCAAGCGGACACGGAAGGTTGGCACGGCAGGCTGAAGAACGCGCACGAGCTGACCGGGCAGGCGATGGATTCCGCCCAGCACAATGACGCCAAAGAGACGGCTGCTGGATATCAGGCAGAGGCAGCACTGCGCGAGGTGGAATCGGGCAACCGGGAGGAGGCGCGTGCCGAGGCCAATGCGGCGCTGAAGCTGGCTCCGAACCGCGATGTGCGGGCGATGGCGGCGCTGGCTCTGGCCCGGGCAGGTGATACCGCAAGGGCGGAGAAGCTGACCACCGAACTCGACAAGACCTTTCCTCTGGACACGCTAGTGCAGAGGTATTGGTTGCCCACAATCCGGGCGGGGATCGCGCTCGAACGCAAAGAACCGAATCGGGCAATCGAACTGTTGAAGGTAGCGAGCACGATAGAATTCAGCTCGGCTACGGCTGACCTCACTATAGTCCTGTGCCCGGTTTATTTACGTGGCGAAGCCTATCTCATGCTGCACGACGGCAACCGAGCGACAGCAGAATTTCAGAAGTTCATCGACCACCGAGGAGTGGTGGTGAACTTTCCGTGGGGTGCGCTGGCTCGGCTTGGACTTGCCCGTGCTTATGCCATGCAAGGCGACACGGCCAAGGCGAAAACCGCCTATCAGGATTTCCTCACCNNCCGACATCCCCATCCTGAAGGAAGCCAAAGCCGAGTACGCGAAGCTGCAATAGCCGTCCCGGCATCGATATAGTGATTCACCATGACTAAAGGAGGGCATCATGAAGCGAGGACGGGCGCTGAAGGTCGTGCTTGTATTGGTGGGATTACTCTTTACAGCAATGGTTTATCCCTTGGTGCTGTTTGTGAAACAAGAGCCAGCGTTGGCGATGATGATGAGCCTTTACGTTACACTCGGCATTTTCCTGCTGCTGGCAGCCCGAAACCCGTCTGCGAATCGGAGCCTGATCGCTTTCACGGCGTGGTCGAGCTTTGCACACGCTGCCGTCATGTCGCTCCAAGCATTCCGCAACTTCATTGCACGGGGCGAACTGATCGGGTCGGCTGTGCTCGTCGTTATCGGTATTGTCTTGATCGCGTTGGCTCCGGCGACACAGCCTGTCGATAGGACATCTGCGGTTGGTGCGTAGGCTCGCCTCAGCGTACACCGAGCAGTCGAGCAGTGTTCAAGGGACAACGAACTCACAGAACAGACTGGAACCGTCTACCTCAGTAATGTGGGGTACAACTCCCAGACTGGCAGCAAGCTTCTCAAAACTCCGCCTATCCGCAGTTGTTGCGCGAAAACCGTCCTTGCAGACAATCATTCCGTTGCCCGTAGCTTGGTAATCGATCTCGCCGATCAGGTGGTGTGCGGACTGAATTTCAAACCATTCCAGTCGATGCTCCCAGAATTGAGGAGTGTAGCTCGAAAACATCACGAGCCCGCCTGATCGGGTCACCCGAATCGCCTCTCGGAAAAGCTGCTGCTGATCAACCGCGAAGGCACAGATGCCATTCTGAATGCAGATAGTCAAATCAAAGGCGCGGTCGCGAAAGCCCATTTGAACGGAGTCCATGCAGGCAAGGCATAGTGATGGTTTGCCTCCCAGATATTCCAGTGCCATGCGGAGGCTGGACGGCGACGTATCGATTCCGAACGCCACGCGCACTCTGGGAAGAAGCCGCTCAAGAACCCGTCCATAGCCGCAGCCCAGTTCCAAGGCGAGCATGGAGGGCGTCGTTTTTGCAAGGACGAACTCGATCTCCGCTTCAAGGTACTCTTTCGTGCGAGGCGGAGCGAGATCATAGCAAGCGCGGAGACGTTCGGCAGCAAGCCTCTTAGTGTAGTAGCCGGGCATGGCGCGATCTCGCCATAATATAAGGAATGCCCCTCCTGCCTGTTACCCCCGCTGGTCATCGCAGCCTCGAAGCCGCCGCCGACTGCAATAGCGCCTTTCGACCCATCACAAGGAACCGAACAAGTTTGGCAATACCTCCCCTGCTTTGCCCAAATAGCATTCCGTGAACGAGGAGGCGTTCGCAGGCTTCTCCGGCCCCACGTAGATTGTCCGCGCACAACCACTGACTTGAGCAACAAAGCTGGCAGCGGGCTCGACCACGCCTGACGTTCCTACGGCTACGAACATAGTGCAGGCGTCCAGCGCCTCATAGATTCGATCCAACTCAAACGGCACTTCGCCGAACCAGCAGATGTGCGGACGAATCCGACCGCCGCATTTGCATCGGGGAACCTCGGCCGGCGGTTCGTAGAGGCTCGTGTCGTCAAACGGACGACGGCTGCAAGTGTCGCAGCGGCTCTTGAAAAGCTCTCCGTGCATGTGGGCGACGTTTCTCGAACCCGCCTGCTCGTGAAGGTTATCCACGTTCTGAGTGCAGACGAAAAGGCGCTCTTGCAACACGTCTTCAAGTTTGGCGAGAGCGAAGTGCGCCGGGTTGGGTTTGGCTGCCGAAGCAACCCGCCGCCGCATGGAATAGAACTCCCACACCAGACGGGGATCGCGGTGCCAAGCTTCGGGCGAAGCGACTTCCTCGATCCGGTAATTCCGCCAGAGTCCGCCCACACCACGGAAGGTTGGGATGCCGCTTTCGGCGCTCACTCCTGCCCCGGTGAGAATGAAGATGCGATCGATGGGGGAAAATGTGAGCATGGCTGAAAGGATACGACGACCCGCGGCAAAGTCCACTGGGAGTCCCCAGCCTCACTCACGAGCGGGTCAACGAGTGTAATGGGGATTTTTCAATACCTATTCTGAAGTAGTGGAAGACTTCGTTAGGGTCGGGCCGCCTCCCGACCTGCACAACCGGCAGGACAGTCGCCTTGGACATTATCGCTGCATGAGAGTAGGGTAGTAGTTGAGCATCTTCCTCTTGCTCGTTCAGGTCTCCTGATCTAAGTCAGCCCATCTGAAGTCTTCCCTCTTAGATTTCTCAGGAACATTCGCGAACGAGGTTCTCTCCATGAAAACCTTTTTACTCGTCTTTCTGTCTCTGTGCTTTGCCGTAGGCATCGTTGCTGTTGCGCAGGGACCTCCCAGTCAGGCACCACAGAAGCATCCAGCCGCAGGGGTCCAGTCCACATCCATTATGGGCACTGTCAGTGAACAGAGCGAGAAATTAAGGCTTCTGACTGACCAAAGGGCCTGGAATGTAGACAACCCGGAGACCCTCAGGGGTCACGAAGGACATTACGTCCGAGTGAACGCTCACGTCTACCCGGACAAGGGTTCGATTCACATCATGGAAGTGAAGATGCCAACTGCAAGCGAGAGCAGGGAAAACGATGGAAGGCGAGCGCGGTGACGCACAGACGCATCCGAGCGGCTATCCCCTTTTCCTAAAGAAACGAACCGCCGCGTAGATCACGATCACTACTATTACGATCTCAACCAAAAGCCGAACCGTCATTTCAAAACCTCCTCGACGCCGCCCAAGAGAAGCCCGTGTTTCGG
>PLIC01000310.1 GCA_003139995.1 Candidatus Acidiflorens stordalenmirensis
TACCTTCTAAGGAACCGCTCTAACACCTGTATCGAGGGTTCGAATCCCTCCCTCTCCCCCTCTCCGCCATAGTTTCAATTACTTACAGACCGCACCTGCTGCTTCACCTGCCGCTGAGGGCTAACGCGGTGACTTTTCCACCAGCTACGGCCATGTCAGCTGTCGCCGCAGTCCCATAAACGTTCATCGTGGTTCTGATGTCCGCGTGGCGCATGAGTTCATGAGTTTTTGCTGTACGCCGATTGGTGTACCGACCACATCCAACCATGATCGGTGGGTGTGGCGGAACGTATGGGAACTGACGTGACCGATGCCAGCCCTTGCCGCTGCTTTCTTGATTGCTGCCACACTCTCGCGTAGGAGATCGGCAGCCGCCCGATTTTCACCGGGCTTGCAAACATCCAGTCATCGCTCTGGAGTCACTTAAGTTGTTGAGACTACAGCTTAACGTAGCACTGAAAAGGCTGGCGTCGGCGGTTCAACTCCGTCCCTGGCCACCACATTCTAAAGGACTTAGCGGCGCAGAGCCGAAATTTCCACCCCACGATCCAACCCACGATTCGGAGATCCGACCCACGATTTCTCACTGAACCCTCTCCGTGAGCAGGTGAACCCTGTCGCCCAGTAACTGCTCCAGGAACTTGCCCTGTGCCTCGCCCATTGACTCCATGTCGGACTGTGCGTAGAGCTGCATAGTCGTCCCGAAGTCCTCGTGACGCAGCATCCCCTGCCGCCCACCACCATGCCGCATCTGGTGCAGTGAAGCTTCGAGGACTCACCGTGAGAGCCCAGGTGCCTTCTAATAATGCTTCTTGCAACGCTCCAGCGTTGGCCTCGAAGGTGGCCATGGAACCACAAAAACCGGCTGGCGGTACGGATCAGTTCTCATTAATCCTGGTAGGAGTCGTAAGACGACGACACTTTCATTGCCTCGTGTTGTTCATGGCATGGCGGGGCCATGATGGGATGCAGCAATCCCCATCCTCACGGGCAGATCTGGGCCAACGAAACTTTACCCAATGAATTGGTGAAGGAACTGGTCGCGTTTAAGGAGTACCGGCAATTGCACGGCACGACTCTGCTGCGCGATTACCTGGAGCTGGAGCTAGAGAAACAGGAACGGTTAGTGTGTGCCAACGGCCATTTCGTTCTGCTCGTGCCGTTCTGGGCAGTCTGGCCCTTCGAGACGCTGCTCGTCGGCCGGAGATGCGTATCGGCTCTCGGTGAACTGAATGACGAGGGGCGCACTGCTCTGGCCGGGATACTCCGGCAAGCCACCATTCGTTACGATAATCTATTTCGCACGTCGTTTCCTTACACGATGGGTTTTCATCAACGGCCTACCGATGGCGGGGACTATCCTGAATTTCACTTGCATGCGCATTTCTATCCGCCGCTGCTGCGCTCGGCGACGATCAAGAAATTTATGGTTGGCTACGAGATGCTCGCCATGCCGCAGCGGGACATCACCGCTGAAACCGCGGCGCAGTGGCTGCGTGATGTGCCAGCCCGGCATTATCGGGATCTCCAGCTACACCGGCCCGAGGCTTAGCGATCATGGCCTGATAATTTCGGGCGAGAACTGGTCCAGTGACGATGACAATGACCGGCGCCGACAGAACGGAATCAGTCCCCAGGACCGCCTCCGGCTGGTGGTCCCAATAACGGGTTCGCCGGCCAGGTTCGATAGGGCAATACCGGCATATCCACAAGCGTTGGGACTTCCTGCCGCACATCGGGCGCGCTCGGCCTTAACGGCACGTTCTCCATACTTCCGGCCTGATCTGAACCCGCGTAGGTGAATTGAGGCACGATCTGTTGGAGACGGGCGAGGATGGAGGCTCGCTTGCCAAGCGACACGGCGACATAGAGCTGGTCAAGGCCACGCTTCAACGCCGGCCAGGCGAGCCTTACGCTTTCCGTGCAGGCTATCTTTTGACAGGCGCTCGGAAAAACCCGCTCGTCGGGATAGAAGAGCTCCTCGAAGAGCTTCTCACCCGGGCGGAGGCCAATGAACTTGAATTCCTGGCGGGATTTGCCGGAGAGGCGAGCCAGAGTTTTCGCCAGGTCCGCGACCCGAACCGGCTTCCCCATGTCGAGCACGAGGATGTCGCCGTTCCGGCCGATCGCGAAGGCCTGCAACACCAGGCTAACCGCCTCGGAAATCGTCATGAAAAAACGGGTTATCTCGGGGTGAGTGATGGTGATGGGCTGGTTTTGACGGATCTGTTCCTGAAAAAGTGGAATCACGCTGCCGTTCGATCCGAGGACATTGCCGAAGCGCACCGACACGCAGCGCAAGCGTTCCCCGGGCCAGGCGGCGAGAATCAATTCTCCCACCCGCTTGGTGCAGCCCATGACGTTCGTCGGGTTCACCGCCTTGTCGGACGAAATCATCACGAAGGTTGAGCAGTTCGAACTCTCTGCCACGTTCAACAATGCCAGCAGGCCGAAGACGTTATTGCTGACCGCCTCGTCGACATTGGATTCCATTACGGGCACGTGCTTGTACGCGGCGGCATGGAAAACGATCTCGACTGCGTAAGTCAGGAATATTTTGCGCATGCGCTCCGGGTTGCAGAAGTCGGCGACGCAGAATATCTTGTGATCGTCACCATCGTCCTGGGCAAGCTGATGCTGCAAGTGGAAGATCCCGTTTTCATTCTGGTCGAGACACAAGAGCAGTTTCGGTTTGTAGGTTCTGATTTGCCGGCATAATTCGGAGCCAATGGACCCCGCGGCGCCGGTGACCATGACCACGCGGTCCCGAATATGCTCACGCACCGATTCCAGATCGAGGTCGACGGGGATGCGTCCCAACAGATCCGTAAGTGAAACTTCTCGAACCTGCTGCAGGGTGACTCGACCTGCGATCAATTCCGCCATTGCGGGGACGGTTCGAAAGGCAGCGCCCGCTTCCTTACAGATTGCCACCAGCCGGAGCATCTGGGTCTGGGTGGCCGATGGAATCGCAATCAGGACTTCGTCGATTCTTTGCGCGCGGACCATTTTCGCCAGGATCTCAACCGGGCCAAGCACAGGCACGCCCAGAACTCGCAGGCCTTTCTTCAGGGGATTGTCATCGACACAACCGATCACGGTATAGCCGGTTTCCACTTGCTGGGCTTCGCGAATGATCATCTGGGCGGCATGTCCCGCGCCCACCAGGAGTAAACGTTTCGAGGCCGAGTCTCGCCGCACCGTTTCCGCCAGCAAGCGTGAAAGTACGCGCACGCCGGTCAAGAGAGTAAAGGTGATCAATGCCTCCAAAGCATAAATGGACAGCGGAAAGACTTTCAGCCCCAACCCATAGCGCACGATAAGGAGGAACGCGAACGAGCCGGTGACAATGGCTTTCAAGACGTCCAGTGCATCGCTGATCCCGGTATGGCGCCACCAGCCATGCATAAGATTGAAGAATGGCATGACCACCAGGCGAACCATAATGAGTATGGGAGCCGCAGTCCACAGCAGGTTCGAGTCCGGCAGCCGGAACTCGAATCGCAGGAGCCAAGCGCACACCAGAGAACAGAGGATCAGACCAATTTGCGATACGAGCACCAACAGAGACCGGCAACGTAACAGCGCAGGGGACTGTTTACTGATTTTTCTCATGACCCGACTACGACACCTCCTTAGTTATGGAGAGTTACTTGATTGATCGTCATCATTTGGCAGTTCCTTGAGCGGATGGCGCGATTTCATGGGCGGGGTAGAACGGTATGGCGATTTCCGGCGCGGGGCGGGCCGGATCTCAAGTCAGCGGATCCTCACCCCCAGGAATCGAATGGGGGACGAATGGAGGCCTAGTGTTGCACGCCCTCGGCCCTGAACACTCTCCACAGGGTGAGGGCTAGGATTTTCAAGTCCAGGGGAAGCGATTGCGCTGCCATGTATTCGGCGTCGTAATGAACCTTGAGGGGAATCTCCAACTCATCGCGGCCATTGACTTGCGCCCAACCGGTAATCCCGGGAACCAAGCGATGCACGCCGCGATGGGTGCGAAGCGCGACCAGATCGTCCTGATTGAAGAGCGCCGGACGAGGCCCCACCAGGCTCAGATCGCCCCTCCAAACGCTGACCAGTTGCGGCAATTCATCTCCGACTAGTTGTTGTTCCCGGCGACTGAGCCCTTGAGGGTGGAACGCAGTGACTTCTGGGGTGGCTGCGAGTTGCTGTGCGGCACACTGGAAGATCGCCCGTGAGAAACAAGAGGGACAAACCGCTTCGCCGGATCCCACCGCGCGGACGACATTGACAATCTCCAAAGCAGATGCGTCTTTGAGCACATATCCCATCACGCCGCTGCGTACCGCACGGAAGAAGGTGGTCTCGTCGCGTTCCATTCCGATCATGACGATTTTCGCCGGCGCCAGCATTCGCCGGATGCCCGCTACCAGGCGTGGACCATGAAAAGCCAGACTGGGAGAGTCCAGCAGAACTACTTCCGCTTGGCTGGTTACCAATTGATCCAGAACAGTTGGTGCAAATGCGACTGCACCGACCACGGCCACATCGGCTCTCTTGGACAGAATGCGAACCAGAGCTTCGCGAAGCAGGCGATTCTCCGTCAATAGGAATACAGGAATCAGGCGGCAGGGTACGACTTGTGGCATCCACGACTCCTTCAGTCTGTACAACTATGAAGCGCAGAGTTTTGAGGAATTCCCTCGATATTCCTCAGACAGATAGTATTGCAACGTGCCCCGAACCGCTCCGGGCCAACCTCCACTCACCGACTATCTATGATGAGTGAAACTCGTTTCTCACGATCTGTCGTTCGTGTGTTCATGTTGCGGTGCGAAGATAAGCGTCTTCGACACTGCAGAGGCTCCCTGCTTCCAGAATCCCGTGCTTCGTGAATCTTCAGAATGAACGAAGAGATCTTGGTCGGAGCTCTTGTCGAAACAGCCTTCTGACGACACTCCTGACTTGGCTTCAGCAGAGGGTGAACCGGGTTCTGCGCTCAACGCGCCCAACCGTGTGTGCACGTGGAGCTCCGGATGGGTCCGCAATGGGCATGTATATGAAACTCTTCTGTTTGTAAGAGATTCGGTGACGGTTCCGGGGGCGGGCCCGCCAGTCGGTCGGCAGCCCTGCCCAGTAGTCGGCCCTCCGGCAGCCGGTTCTATGTGCTGATCATTCGATGCGGCCAGGGACGCCCGCCCGGAGCGGAGCGCCCAGGTCCCGGTCGCGATGGCGCGCGAGCGCAACCGTGCATTGCGCGAGATCGCTGCGGGGAAGCACGCTGCGTTCCTGCGGTCGCCCGGTGGGGACGGTGGTCGAGGCGATCACGCTGCAATCGGGCGGAGCGGAGTTCACTGAGTCGCTGGCGGACAAATTACTTGAAGATCCGCATATGCGGGAATCACGAGCCCAAACGGCGGATGCGGGCGAAGTTGGAATGCACGGCGAAACGTTTCCGGGCTTGCATCTGCGGGAATGTTTGTAAGATCGCTTCTCTCAGAATCGGAATAGAAGTCCATATTGGCCTCCATCTGAGTGGCATCCGAAAACGTGGGATGGAATGAGGGGGCGGTTAAAGAGGGCCTAATGTTTCTCGATGAGGCTACTCAGTATCCTATCCTCGATATTGCGAAGGGCGCCCGGAAAGCACTAGAGCGTTTTCTGAAATGG
>PLIC01000194.1 GCA_003139995.1 Candidatus Acidiflorens stordalenmirensis
TCGGCAGACCGGAGGTTTGCGACTGCCTACAACGCTGCACTCCAGGCGGCAAATATGGCGATTGCCTGTGCGGGGTATCGGATCATGAGCAAGGTCGGGCATCATCGGGTCTCGTTGGAAAGCACGAAACTTGTGTTGAGAAAACCCGCTCACAAGTATGCCGACTACTTTGAGACCTGTCGGCGCAAGCGAAATACTATCGACTATACCTTCTCCAACGTAGCGACCGAGACCGAAGCGAAGGAGATCCTTGTCGAGGCCATCGCATTTTACAACCAGGTCGAAGACTGGATCACAAAGAGTCACCCCGGACTCGGGAAAACTGTCGATTACCACTAGGAGTCGGTTGCCAGTAGGAAACGTCCACTCGCGGTCCCGGCTATAGAAGACAAACTTGTCCAACAGGCCGTGGTTATGGACGCAGAACTGGAACGGATTTTTGCCGTTCTTGACGCTAACTGGCCTTTGCACTCATCGCCCCTCCTTTCGCTTTACGCCTTTCGACGCCTCCCCCGCCAACAAGAATCCCTCAAAATGCTCTAACATCAAATCTCCAATGACCCCCACCCGCGCCGTACTCTGGGACATGGACGGAACCCTCGTCGACTCCGCCGACTACCACTGGCAGGCCTGGCGCGACACCATGGCCCGCGAAGGCCATCCCATCACCCACGACCAGTTCCTCACCACCTTCGGCCAGCGTAACGACTCCATCCTCCGCCAATGGCTCGGCGCCCAAGCCACCCCCGAACTAATCGAGCGCGTCGGCGACGCCAAAGAAGCCCTCTACCGCCAGCACGTGCGTCAGCAAGGCATCGAACCGCTTCCCGGCGTCTCCCAGTGGGTCCGCCGTCTGCACCAGCAAGGATGGCGCCAGGCCATCGCCTCCGCCGCCCCGCGCAAGAATGTCAAAACCATCCTCGAAGCCCTCCACACCGCCGACTGCTTCGAAGCCATCGTCTCCGCCGAAGACGTGCACCGCGGCAAGCCCGACCCGGAAGTCTTCCTGATCGCCGCCGCCAAACTCAACGTCCCTCCGAGTCACTGCATCGTCGTCGAAGACGCCCTGCACGGCATCGAAGCCGCCCGCGCCGCCGGTATGAAAAGCATCGGCGTAACCCGCAACGGCAAACCCCTGCCCTCCGACCTCGCAACGCACTCGCTAGCCGAGCTCGCTCCGAATGCGTTCGACAACCTGCTGCTGTCCTGAGTCAGAAGTGCACAGGATGCGTAGTGCCGCTGCAAAATGGTGCGGGACCTGTCGCTGAGTGTTATGGGGATTTTGCAACAGTCAAGATTTGGCGTGGCTTTGCGCCGTGGCTTTTAGCGATCACCTCACATCATCCCGTCAGAGTAACCACAGAAGTTCGAGCTTGACCGTGACCTCGATCTCAGTCAGATTGTGACACCCTCACTCATTCGCAAAAAGCGCGAATGAATGCGGTACCCGGCTGCACAGGGTGAGGACCCAGGTGGCAAGTAGGACTGATCTCATACTGGTCGCCCCTTCCCTCAAAGATTTATTCCACAAGACGTGACTTCCATCACCGCTCCCCCTAATTCGGATTTGCGGACTGGCTGCTGAGTGCGGCCGGGGATCGCACGACTGTCAGGCGACTCTTACAATGACCTCTGTGACATCGTCTCGCTGAGGGTTGTCACCTGCAAAGCTCCGAGCGGCACGGTATATGCCTTCAGCGAGTTCGCGCGCCGAATCTTGCCGATGGGCGCGCACATATTCGAGAACTCTGTCGGCGCCGAACTCCACGTCTTCCGAGGCCGTCGTTTCAGTGATGCCGTCCGTCAGCAAAATCACGAGCTGCGGCGGCGCCAAGGGGATTGCGGAGGTGACATAGTGAGAATCATCGAATATTCCCAGCGGCGGGCCCGAGCTTTCAAGTACATGGTCGATCTTGCCGGAGCCATTCATCAGAAAACCTGGGACGTGCCCCGCGCTGGCATAGGACAAGGAGCCATTCGGTCCATCCAGACAAACCAGCAACAAGGTAACGAATCGATTCTCCTCCAGGTCTGCAATAAGCATGCGGTTGACGTTGCTCAGGATCTTCGCTAAATCCGCTTCGACCTGAGCGAATGAGCGCACATAAGCGCGGGTCAGCGCCATTACAAGCGCAGAATCCAGGCCGTGTCCACTGACATCGCCAATCCCGATGCAAGTACGTCCGTCCGGCATTGAGAACGAGACCAGGTAGTCGCCGCCCACTTCCTGGCAGGGGTGAGCGACGCTGGCAATATCGAAGCCGGCGACGCAAATCTCTGGGCCGATGTAGAACCGCTGCAGTACGTCGTGAGCTAGGCGTAACTGAAGCTCCTGCTCCTGCTGTTTGCGGAACTCCGTAATGTCCTTGAGCACGGAAACAAAATGGGTGATGGCTCCTGCGCTGTCCTTAATCGGGGTGATTGTCTGCTGGGTCCAGTACAGTTCGCCAGATTTCTTGCGGTTCACAAGCGTTCCGCGGAAGGTCTCGCCTTCCAGAATCTGGTCCCATAGGCGGCTGTAGAACTCCCTGTCATGTAGGGCGGACCTTAAGATTCTGGGCGTCTTGCCAATGGCCTCCTCAGGACTGTAACCCGTGGTGGCCTCAAATGCTGGATTCACATACTCAATTGTGCCCTGGCGGTCCGTGATCACGACACTATCGGCCGTCTGTTCCACTGCCTCGGAAAGCAGCCTAATCTTGTTCCGCAATCGGCCCTCTTTCACTTCAGTGCACTTCTGCTCAGTTATATCGCTGACCATTGCAAGCGCGCCTTCGAAGGCCCCGTCCTCGCCGATGATCGGCGATGTCGCGACTCGGGCCCATAACACTGACCCGTCTTTCTTCCGATATCGAGCTTCCAGCTGTTCACTGACACCCCAGCGGCGGCGCTGCAGGTCGGACCGTTTCTGCTCGATGTCACTTTCGAACAAGAAATCGAAGAGCGGCCTGCCGAGCATTTCCTCGGCGGTATATCCGAGCAGTTCAGCCATGCGGCGGTTGACGAAGGACGTTCCGAACTCGGCATTCACTTTCCAGATGCCCTCGTAAGCGGTCTCCACAATACCGCGATAGCTCCTCTCGCTTCGCTCTATTGCTTCCTGTGCACTCTGCTTACGTATGAGTTGCGCTCGCTCCGCGATCACGGCCGCCAAAACCATGCCCGAGACCGCAGTGACGCCTAGAAATGACTGCAGAAGTGTTGCGTTCTGCAGGGCGTCGCCTTTTATGAACGGGCCGAAGCCATGTGCTGTTCCCCACACGGCGATGGCTGAAATCAAGAAGCTCACGATTGCTGCCCCCGCCGCCTCGAACCGTATAGCCCCCCAGAGCACGAAAGGGAAAACGCCGAACGCGAACATGTCGGCACGCATCAGTCCAAGCCGCGGATCAAAGATCACCAACGCGCTGCCGACAGCTCCGAGTAGCAGGCACGCCAATTCGACCAGCCGGCGCTCTTCCCGGATTGACGTCAGCCCCGTGAAGGTCAGCACGAGCGGGGTAACGATCAACACCCCCATGGCGTCACCCAACCACCACATCAGCCACGCAGACGCGAAACCAGACCAGGCATTTACGCCGGTGAGGAACAAAACGCCAGCGCCGACGGTCGCACTTACCGCAGTGCCACAGAACGCGCCAAGAATGCTCATTCCGAGTACATCTCGAAGCCGAGTGAGGGAAGGCCGAAAGCTCGGGAGCTGCCGCAGCAACCAAGCGCCGCATAGCGGCCCAACGGTGTTACCCAAGGCGATTCCGACTGCGGCGAGATGCGGGATCCCGGTAAAGAAATTTACGATGAACGCGCCCAAGGCGACTGCCGGCCAGATGCGATAGCCAAAGATGAGCATGGCGGCCAACGCTACTCCTGCTGGCGGCCACAGGGGGGAAACGTTTCCGCTTGTAAATGGGACAGCCAGCCCGATTTCGCCAGCCAGTAAGTAAGCGGCAAGAACGCAGACCAATTCCCAAGTCCGACGGCGCTTGCGATGACTCTGAAGGAGATTCAGGCGTGTTTCGGCATTCGAATAGGCAGTGTCTGCCGCCGCATTCATCCGAGATTTCCTTTTGGACTTCGAAAACTGAGATATTCTACATCGGTTTCGCTCTCCTGCGCGTTGACGGCTGCCCTCATTGGCGTTCTTTGCGAATGAATAGGCGGGCGGCTCAGGTTATGCACCGCCCTACACTGCAGAGTGCCGCGTCCAAACTCCGCTTGGGCGGCGTTTCCATTCGGCGGTTACACTCACCGCCTAAACGGAGGAATGCCTCCGTCTTCCGCAGTGCTAGAAACGGTTGCCACTCGCGCGCGTCCAAACGATTCCTTACACAAGGGATCTTGATTGTTGGGGGCGTGGCGTGGCTCCATGATGGGAGCTGCATGAGTTGAGAGGCTCACGTACAGTTCTGCGAGAGCCTCGGGGTGCGATTCCCCGGGGCTACTCACCTACCCGGAAGAGGGCATGAGGGGGTGCTTTCATGGTTAAAGGGTCTTACAATCCTGTCTTGGCTGTAGGCTTGGCGCCAGATCTGCTCGCCGACGATCTCCAGCCGGCCCGAGAGCATCTTTTACTGAGGATCTTTATGCGCAAATCGGCTTTACTACTCACTCTTGTTGTCAGCGTCACCATCCAAGCCCAGGATCTGAAATCGATTCAACTGCCGGCGGCACAGACCGAGGGTGGCCGTCCGCTCATGCAGGTGCTTAAGGAACGAAAAACTCGCCGGGAGTTTAGCCCCGAGAAGCTGCCTCTGCAGGTGTTAGCCAACCTCCTTTGGGCTGGGTTCGGCATTAACCGTCCGGAGGGCGGACGTACCGCGCCTTCGGCGATGAACTGGCAAGAAATTGACATCTACGTCGCTGTGAGGGATGGCCTATTTCTGTACAATGCCAAAGCAAATCGTCTGGAGCCGATCCTGGCGCAAGATGTGCGCGCCGCCACCGGAACGCAAGCCTTTGTCGCCGCTGCGCCTGTGAACCTCGTCTATGTCGCCGATCTCAGCAAGACGGGACAAGCCGGGAGTGAGGCAGAGTTCTTCACTGCCGCCGATGTAGGTTTCATCAGTGAGAATGTCTATCTATTCTGTGCCTCAGAGGGGTTGGCAACGGGCGTCCGAGGCTCTGTGGATCGTGCCGCGCTAGCCAAGATCATGAAGTTGGGACCAAACCAGAAGATTCTGCTGGCGCAGTCTGTTGGTTACCCGAAGAAGTAGCGTACTCCCGACGCGGAGGAGCTTTTTTAGGATGTGAAGCTGGCAAAGCGGAGGTGCGGGGCCATTCCTGACAGCGTGGCGATTGTGCCCGGTTGACAGCCCTACTCCTCCGCCATCCGGTTATGGAAGAGTGTCGACTACACGTCCAGAATCGTTGGATCCGCCGCTGCCGGGAGCGCAATTTTCAAGCATTTCAGAGTTGTGGACTGGGTCGGCCTATCACTTGATAAAAGGGAGATCGTCCCACACTCAGTAGAACGCCGAGTTGTGAGGATTTGGCCGACCACTATCGTGTGGGGCACTCACGTCGGCGATGATTCTTCGCACCACTTCCTCGACAGCACGCTGTACTTCGGGAGAAATCTCGGCCCCGGGTTCGAATCGCCGTCCCTCGACTCCATAGACCCGGAGTCGCATTGGAAGGCGATCCAGAATCTGAGCCAGTTCGATGGCTTCTGCCACGCCAAGGCCATGGGTCGAAGCAGTTGTGCTGACGGAAGCCAGCGGCTGCCGACCGTCCCATGCCTGCACCGTGCCTACCGGCGCGCCGGTCACCACTGCGTCGACCACGATCACATCGTCGGCACTCTTCCAGGCCTCGATGAGATCCACAGCTTCGCCACTGCGCGTGTTCGCCTCTATGCCAAGCTCCCGCAGTCGCTCCGCCACCAGGATTCCGGCCCCGTCGTCGCTTCGCTCCCGATTCCCGCAGCCAATGATGAGCATGGTTCAGTCCTTGACGTCCTCGCGCTCCACCACGACCCGCAGAAAGTGGGTGGCGCAGGAAATGCACGGGTCGTAACTCCGCACCTCCTGCTCGCATTTCCAGGTCGCTTCTTCGATGGGCCAAACGACCAGCTGCGCCGCATACTCGCGAAGATCATCCTCAATCCGCTTCTGGTTTTGAGAGGTTGGCGGCACGATCTTGGCGGTGACGATCAGCCCGTTGTCATCCAAGGCGTAGCGGTGATAGAGAATGCCGCGGGGTGCCTCGGTGATCGCCTGACCCACACCTATCCGATTGGGTGCCTCGACTCGTGGTGCGGCCGGAGGCTCGTATTCGTGAATGGCTCGCAACGCCTCCGCACAAGCGAAGACGAGTTCGACCGCACGGACCACGATGCTCCGGAAAATGTTCTTTACGGGCGGTCGCAAGCCCGCATCGACCGCCGCCTTGCGCGCCACCTCAGGCAGTTTGTCGAAATTCAAGTTGAACCTCGCCAGCGGCCCTACCAGATACGAACCTCTGCCTCGCACCACGGAGTGCAGGGCGTTCGAGTGTTTGACCTGTAACTCCACAAAGTGATCTTCGTATTCCGCGGCGTCGATATCCAGACCGCGATTCGACACCAGGCGTCCTTCGTTGAACGCATACTCGTCCGAATGACGAAGCGCGACGAACTCGTAGTCTTGCTCGAAGTTGGGGAACTGCAAACCAGCCGTCCAGCGCACGGTCTCCAGCGAGGCTTCGAGAGCCCATTCCAGATCGTCCACCAAATCGCGCAACTGTTGCTTGGTGGGTATCTTGTAAAAACCTCCGACCGCCGCGGAGATGGGATGGATCTCGCGTCCGCCAAGCAATTGCACAATCCGATTGCCAATCTTTTTCAGCCGGAGCGCTTTTTCCACCACGGCTCGGTGATCTCTCGCCATGGCGATCACGTCCTGGTAGCCGAGGAAATCGGGCGCGTGCAACATGTAGACATGCAGGGTATGACTCTCGATCCACTCGCCACAGTAAAAGAGACGACGAAGCAGGCGAACCGCAGGGTCGATCCGGACTCCCAGAGCCCGTTCGATCGCGTGCACTGCGCTCATCTGGTAAGCGATAGGACAGATGCCACAGATCCGCGCAGTGATGTCCGGAGCTTCGGAGAAGTGACGACCGCGGAGGAAGGCCTCAAAAAAACGGGGCGGCTCGTAGATCCTGAGCTGCACTTCGCCTACGCGTTCACCCACGAGTTTGATGTAAAGGGAACCCTCGCCTTCCACGCGGGCCAGCGTATCGACACGAATTGTTCTCGCTCCGCGTCCGGTCATGTCCGTTCACACTCCTCGCTGGCCTTGCGGAACTGCCACGCCCAGGCGTTGAATCCACGGAATGCACGTGCCACCTGACTATCCGTCTGTCCCAGAATCCGGAACTGGTTCGTCAATGAGGCGGTATTGGGGGTCTCCATGGGTCCGTAACAACCGTAGCAGCCACGGTCGTAGCTTGGGCACAGCGCTCCGCAACCCGCCTGAGTTACCGGGCCAAGGCAAGGGACCCCGCGGGCCACAGCAATACACACGTTGGCCCTGCGCTTACACTCGATGCACACACTATAAGAGGGAACATTCGGCTTGCGCCCGGCCAGCGTCGCGGTGATGAATTCTATGAGTTGGTATTTGTTGATCGGGCAACCGCGCAGTTCGAAATCGACTGGAACGTGCTGAGCTATCGGGGTCGAGAGCTTCAACGTGCTAATGAACTGCGGTGTGGCGTACACGACCCGGATGAACTCATCGACATCCTTCCAGTTACGCAAAGCCTGAATGCCGCCGGCAGTGGCACAGGCCCCAATCGTGATCAGAGACTTGCATTGCCTCCGCACTTCCTGGATACGCTGGGCATCTTGATACGTGGTAATCGACCCCTCGACCAGGCCGATGTCGTAGGGACCTTTCGACATCGCGCGCGTGGCTTCAGGAAAATAGGCAATATCCACTGCCCCAGCAACGCCGAGCAGTTCATCTTCCGCGTCGAGCAGGCTTAATTGACAGCCGTCACACGAAGCGAACTTGAAAACACCGATTCTGGGCTTGTGTTTGGACTTAGAGCTCATACTTCTCCAGTAAGTTCCGGATCTGCTCGTAGCGGAAAACTGGCCCGTCCTTGCAGATGAAATGTGGTCCATACTGGCAATGGCCACAAAAACCGACGGCACACTTCATGTTCCGTTCCATCGAAAGGTAGATATCGTCGCGGCTAAGTCCCTGTGTTTCCAGCTCCCGCGTGACGAAGCGCATCATGATCTCTGGCCCGCAGACCATCGCGACCGAACGAGTCGGCTGCAGCCGGGAGTACTTGAACAACGTTGTGACTACGCCGACGTGGCCCCGCCAGCTCAGGCCGCCATAGTCGACCGTGACGAGCACTTGGGTCTCGCGGTTGCGAGCCCATGTCGCCAGTTCCTTGCGATACAGCAAGTCGCGCGGGCTGCGCCCACCGTAAAGTATCACCAATCGCCCATAGTCTTTCCGATTCTGCAAGACCTGATAGATCAACGGTCGCAACGGCGCCAGGCCGATCCCGCCAGCCACCACGATGACGTCCCGCCCCCGTGCGGCCTCTAGCGGCCAGCCTGCCCCAAACGGACCTCGTACACCCACTCCGTCGCCCACTCCCCGGTTCACCAGCGAATGAGTAGCCTGCCCGACTGAACGCACCGTGTAGACCAAGCGGTCGTGCAACGATGGGTCGCCGCTGATCGAGATTGGCAACTCGCCGACTCCGAACAACCACAGCATGCTGAACTCTCCGGGCTGGAACATACTTCTGTTGACTGCGTTCTCGGGATCGAGCCTCAAGGTAAATGTGTCCGGCGTCTCCTTGGCCACCTCTCGCACCGAGTACGGCTGGGGAAGCATCGGGTCGGTTGTGATTGCTGTCGCCATGATCATCATTTGACTGCGTATACGTCGAGCAACTGCAAGCGTGTCGCCTCCAGCCGCTGCTCCATGATCTGGGCAAATCGCTTCAAAACCTCGTAGCCGAGATCGTGGTTCTCCTCGCACTTCGTTCGCAAACACTTTCCGTCGAGGCCGATGGCGCGCACGTCATCGACAGCACGCGCGTGGAACTTCCATTGAAATGGTGGCAACAGCCACGACCACCCCAGGATTTCCCCCATGCTCAAGGTCGAAATGATAATCGGCTTGTGCTGAGGCGCAAGAACCTCCACGGCCACCTTCCCTTCCCGAATCAGGTAGAAGGTGTTTGCCGGGTCTCCCTCCTTGAGGATGTAGGCGCCTGCTTTGAACCGCACGTTAGCGGCACAGCTCACCATCAGATTCGTGAAACCACAGTCAAGACCGGCGAAGAAAGGATGCTCGGTAATGATGCGCTCAAGGGTTTCCATTCTTTCCTCCTTCCCGTATAGCGGCAACCTCTTCGGTGATATCGATCCCCACCGGGCACCAGGTAATGCAACGGCCGCAGCCAACACATCCCGAACTACCGAATTGGTCGATCCACGAAGCCAGTTTGTGCGTCATCCACTGCCGGTAGCGCGACTGCGTGGAGGTCCGGACGCTTCCCCCGTGGATATAAGAAAAACTCTGTGTGAAGCAGGAATCCCACCGTCGCCAACGCTCGGCGTGGTCACCGGTTACGTCGCTCACATCTTCCACGGTGGTGCAGAAGCACGTCGGGCAGACCATGGTGCAATTGGCGCAGGTCAGGCAGCGTCCGGCAACGTTACCCCAGCGCGGATGCTCGAAGTTCTGGTAGAGAAGCTCTTTGATCCCTGCGGTGTCGATGCTACGTACTTGCTCACCTGCCGCTGCTGCCACGGCCGCGTCTGCTTCTTTAGAGTCCTGTTCGGTGGCCGGAGCCGTCGGCAGTTCGGCGAACACCTCGGCGCCACGATTGCTCCTTGCCCATGCGACGAAGCGGTGCCCCCCCTTTGACCCGACCAATTCCGTAAGCACCAGGTCCGCACTTTGCACCCACGGCCCGGTTCCCATCGACGCGCAAAAACACGTGGCCGCCGACTGCGTGCATTGCACCGCGATGGTGAACGCGCCCGCCCGGCGCCCCTCGTAGATAGGATCGCGATACTTGTCGTCGAGCAGCACACGGTCTTGCACCGCAATGGCGGCCAGTTCGCATGCCCGCACTCCCACAAATGCGAGGGGATGCCTGGGCTGCGCCTCATTGTTAAGAATTCGGAATGTGACGCCCTGGCGCTCAGCTGACCATAACCGCACGTCCGCCGTGTGCAGATACTTCTTCCAGCTCTGCGGTCCTACTGCATATCCAAAAAGAGTTCCGTCGTCGCGCCGCTTCAGACGGTAGCGTCCTGGCCCCTGCTCGTCAGTCCAGCCCGCAGGCAGATCCTTCGCCGACTCAACCTTGTCATAAACGATCGCCCCGTCACGCACCGTGGGCCCGATGACCTCGTAGCCCTTGCGTTTGAGCGCTTCAAGCAACTCCCCCATCTTACTTGCTTCTAGAACTCGATGCGCTTGCTCTGGCACACCATCACCCTGCAATACATCTCTCGATGCCAACAAGCCGTCGGCAACTACAAGGTCTCCCGCCCAAGCGGCCAACTGGGAGATCGCCGCTAGTGCTCTTCCGGAGATGCATGGCAACAGGAGCATTCTCAACCCTCGGCCACAAAAATTCCAGCCGTTTTCGCCTGTCACGAGCGATGTGAGAATCGCTATACCACCGACAACTACGCAAAGGTACTCCATCCGCCTATTCCGCCCACTACGGTCGTCCGTTTAGGCTGATGGGCATGCCCGCCTAGCGGCAAAGTCATGACGGTTTCAAGCAGCTGCTGGTGCACGCGATTTTCCAAAGGAACTCCTCTCATTCATTCCGCCTTTGCTGATTTGCATCGAAATCGGCTCTGTCAAGGAAAGTCCTCCCACAGCGGGTTTTGCCATCATGCCACTTCTCGGGGCACGAAGATGAGACCACCCCTCCCGCTCTGGTTGCCTTCGGTTTGAATCAGGCGCTGCTGCGGTCTACAATTCTGTCGTATCCAGCTTCCCACCTGGAGGCAATATGCCTCACTACGAGTTCTTCTGCCACGCCTGCAAGAAACTCTTCTCGAAGATCCTATCTCTCGTCGAATACGAGAAGGGCGAGGTCGTGTGCCCGCATTGCGGCAGCAAAAACGTCGAGCAGCGCTGGTCTGCCTTTACCGTCATCACGTCGAAAAAGAGCGCGTGAACGTGCGGGGGTGCACCTATGCGTTTCGACAAGTTTTCTTTCGGTTCCATCTGGATCGATGGCGTCACCCGCGACTACGACGTGGTGATTGACGGCGGTGAGATCCGCAAGCGCAACAAGAAACCGTCTAAAAAATTCCGCGACGAGTTTGGACATACTCCCCTATCCATCGAGGAGGACATACCCTGGAAATGCCGGCGGCTGGTAGTCGGCACCGGAGCGTATGGAAGGCTGCCGGTGATGAAAGAAGTGAAGCGTGAAGCGGAGCGCCGCAAAGTCGAATTGCTCGTGGTCCCAACGCCCCAAGCCATTGAAGCGTTGGAGCAGGGCGCCGAGGAAACGAATGTGATCCTCCACGTGACGTGCTGATCACGGTCAACTACAACGCTCTGTGCTGGGAGGGTGCCGAAAAAGATAAGAGCTGCGGCATTGGTTACGCTCTAGCCGCCAGCTCCTGCGAGGGAGTTGGCAGCGTGGATGCGTGCACCGTCGCAGTCCCTGATGCGATCACTGCTTTTGCAGTTCCAAACCCCAACTGCTCCTCGCAGAGTCAGTTGGTTTTTTCGGGTTTGGTGGCTCGACGAGTTGCTTCGCCGAGTGGATCACCCAGCTTACTTCGGATCGGTGAATGTTACTTGGACCAACCCTTTCAGCCGTCGACAATAGCTACCATCGCACCAGTGCGCCGGGTAGTCAATGCCGGTTTCTGGTGCATTCGCAAAATGGAAAAAGCGGGGGCGACGGCTATGCATCACACCGCCGGGTCAGAGACGATTTCTCGTCCGGTACGATGAACTTCGGTATGGCGGTGACGGTGGAGATGCACAACCATTGGTTACGAGGTTTACGCCAACGGAATAGACCGCAGAGAGTACAGTGGGGAGTAGCTTTACTTAGTGCTCCGCAACCATATCTCAGCTGTTATCAGAGAGAGATTGACACAGGCTTCACTCGCGTGAGCTTCGGATCGACATGATCCCTGCTTCCTACAAACCGAAAAAGAAGTTCATGCAGCTGGCCATCGCGGAGGCAAAGCGCGCCCGTGACCGAGGCGACTATCCCATTGGCGCGGTCATCACNNCGCCTCATGGGTAGGCGCGAAGTGGTCATTGCCAGCGCCGGTAACCGAGTAAAAACTTCGGGGTCAAGCATCAAGCACGTGGAGTTGGAAACGCTCAAATACGTATCAAGCGGCTATGGCCGCTACCTGCCCGACTTCGTGCTCTACTCCACGCACGAGCCCTGCGCCATGTGCGCCGGCGCCTGCGTGTGGGCTAGAATTGGCGCGGTCGTCTACGGCGTCTCCCAAGAAGACATTGCCGCTTATGGCCGCAAGCGCGGTACGGAAGACTACAAGTGGCGAGCTTGCCTCATCCCCTGCCGGCTCGTTTTCGAGAAGGGCAATCACCGCATCCCCGTCACCGGCGGTTTTCTCCGACAAGAATGCCAAAAACTGTTCATTTACAGGGCTGCATAGTAAGGAAGCGGAAAAAACGCTGGAGCCGATGGAGTAGAGGTGGACGTTTCGAATTTTTGTGACGGAAAAGCTGATGGGGGTGGACGGTTTCTGTTCTGATGCGGGAATGGAACAGGAAATTGCCTTTGGGGTTTCGTACATGCTCACAGTGGGGGGGCGTCCTACGTTGCCGGAATCGTTGTAGTGGCTTAGCACACCAAATGGAGCATCATGGGCCTCGACACAAAGACTGTGGCTGAATTGCAAGAGATAGCCGCCAACCTACGTGAGTACATATGGCGCAATCCAAGCCATTTGTCATTTTACAAGGAAGAGTTGAAGGACGCGGAACAATGGATTGGGGAACGGCAGCACAAATCTGCGCCCTGATGCCAATCAATGAAAGCAGGTCCTGCCTTTGGGCGGGCGAAAAAAGGCCCGGGGGACTGCCGGGGGCCTTGCTTATTGCCTTGGTTGAGATTAGGCCGCGGCGGCCTTTACGCTCGTACCCGTGATCTCCGCTTCGGCGCGGAGCCAGTCTTCTATGTCGCGGCCGTCTTCCCGGCCGCGCTCGTCATAGATCTCATACGCGCGGCGGCGGATTTCTTCTTCGAGGTTTGGGTGCGATTCAGTAGCTATGTTTGCGGTTGGCTTTTGGGTCCGATCTTTTGGCATGGAGAACTCCTTTCTGACGTTCCGCGGGCGAGGCAGAGAAGACTCGCCTGGAGGACGATAGACCTTAACTTTGGGGACTCTTATAAAGCGAAAGCTACACCTGCTTCAGAGCAGGGTCAATTGCTCAAAATTGGTGCAGTTTGCTGACGGGGAAAATGACCTCGCATTGCACGAAGGCGGGCTGGCGTACACTCTGCGTATGGCAGTTTCAGTAGAGATGCATAACACCGGTGGTCCTGAGCTGCAGCGGGATGTGGTCGCGATCATCGAGCACGTGCTTTCGGATCGGCCTGGGGACTGGCGGGTTTTGATTGTCGGGTCACAGGCGAATGACCGGTGGGAGATGAAGATTTTCGGTCCCAAGGCATTCGAACGTTCTTATACTCTGGAAGGAGCTGCCGGGGAGCATGATCCGCAAAGGATAGCGACACTTGTTGCGAGGATCGTGCCGGGGAGGAAGCCTTGATCGAAAATTCGATTGCTGGTGGTTGTATTGGTGTGCGAGGCTGACGCTTGAGCGCTGGCAGCAGGAGTGTCGGCGGGTGGAGGAGTGCTTCTTGGCGACGTGGTAGACGCCGGGGTGCTGCAACTGCTCGGCATAGTTGCCCCGGAAATGGCTGGCGGGGATGCCTTCCGCTGTCATCAGGTCGCGGGTGAGATAGAACAGGAACGCCGGATGACTTCCGATCACGATCTCATGCGAGAGCACGGAAGCAGCTGCCACCTGGGCAATCTGCTGCCAGGCCTCGAGCGATCTAGGAGTCGAATAAAAGCGTCGCGACGCGATGCCGAACCAATTCCAGCGAAAAGAGACTAGCTCGGATTCTGTTGTTGCTTGTTCAGTTCGGCAAGGAAGGCGTGCCCGA
>PLIC01000123.1 GCA_003139995.1 Candidatus Acidiflorens stordalenmirensis
TTACCTATGCCCCGGAAACGGGCATCTGGGAAGTAGGCTGCCGCAGCAGAACGACACCAATGGAGCGCAAAAGGCTTTGACGTGCGGGATACGGTTGGGCCCCCACTGAGGTGCCGGCGTGGTGCACTCTTGCTGCACAGTTGTGCCCGAACAAGCGCATGGCTGCCCGAAAAGGGCCGACCTGCTCCGACGTAAACCGTTGAATCCGAACAACAGGCCCCAGGACGGCTTAGTTTNNTGCTAAACCGTTATACGGGCTAACACCTGTATCGAGGGTTCGAATCCCTCCCTCTCCGCCATGTTTCCAATCACTTACCGTCGATCAAATCAGCCCACAAATCAGTTAAGCCCGTGCCAGCGCGAGTCTAACGATTTTCGCGTGAGCCTGCCGCATATCCGCCGTGGCCGCTGTGCCGTACACGTTCATCGTCGTTCTGATGTCAGTGTGCCGCATGAGCCGTTGTTGCACGCCAACAGGCGTACCAACAGCATCGAGCCATGATCTGTGCGTGTGCCGGAAGGTATGCGAGCTGATGTGACCGATGCCAGCCTTGGCCGCTGCTTTTCGAAGTACTCGCCACACTCCCGCATAGGAGAATGGCAAGCGTCCGATTTGCACCGGAGAAGCGAAGATCCAATCATCGGGTGCGGAGAACTGAGCTAGCTGCTTCCACATCTTCAGCGCTTCTAGCATGTCGCTGTCGATGTACATTGACCGCTGTGACTCAGGTGTTTTCACGTCATCAACAACCTGATGTACGATGCCGCGTTCAATGCAAAGAGTGCTGTTCAACCAGTCCACGTCTGACCACTTCAGAGCTAAGCATTCACTGATGCGAAGCCCAAAGCACACACAGACTAGGGCCATAATGCGGAAAGGTTCCTCCAGCTGCTCAACAAGCCGTTGGAACTCTTCCACGGTCAAGCTGCGTGGTTGTTTCATCCGTTTGGTTGCACCTTTGATCGTAACCAGCTCCATAGGATTACGCTGCGTGGGTACATCACCGCGCCACATCGCGAAATCCCAGAGAGCCCGAATAAGTCCACGGATGTGAACTTTGCTCTTTGGTGCCAGTGCGAGAGATTGCAGCCACAAGTCGATAGGACGCGCCTGTAGCTGCTGAAGAGCACACTCACCCCATTTCGGGATGATGTACTGATTCAGCCATGTGTTGTACCCCTGTCTGGTCATCGCTCTTTGTGGCATTTTCTCCGCACGGTACTGTTCCACCAGCCTCCGCACCGTGGGCACCGATTGATCGCTTCCCTCTGATTGTTCTAACTGCTTACGCAGCGGCTCCGCTGCGCGCCATGCAGATGCTTTGGTCGGGAACTCCCGTGCTGTGCCGATCACCTTTGAACGTCTGTGACCGTCCTCACACCACAGAAAATTCCAGGTCCCATAGCGCCTGTTGAAAACGACACTTCCTTGGTTTACCCGTGCTGCTCTTTTCAAGACATCCTCCCTTCAGAGCGCACGGACAGCGGAATGGATGGTAGCACGGGCAGTTCCACCAGGGCAGCGTCCAAGTCCTGTTGGCGAAAGCGCCAGACGCGGCGCTTGGTACCGGAAAGTGCAAATGCTTTCACCTTGCCCTGGCGGACCCAGAGCAGTAGCGTGCGCGTTTTGACCTTCAGGTGTCCTGCTGCCTCTTTAGCTGTAAGCCATTCCGATTGGATAGTCATTGGGTCCCCACCTGCCAACGAGTTAAAGCAACTTTCCTGCTAGGTTCCGGCTGCGTGGAACCCAATGCAGTTTCACTTGGAGCTGTTTGTGCAGAATCAAAGCCAGGATTTCGGAGAGCAGTTCTTGAAGGGCAGTGTCTTTCACCCGATAGTCCCCGGCATATTGCGAACAGATAAGCTGAGAATCCGAGAACATCTCCACAGTGCTGCCCTGCGGAACGTTTTGCAGTGCTGCGAGGAACGCTCTGTATTCCGCCTGATTGTTCGTCAGACCCTTCACACGTTCAACGTGTCTCTGACCCGTATCGGGGCAAAACCATGCGAAGCCCGAACCCTCTCCGCCAGGCCGACAGCCCGCCCCGTCAAAGAACATGGTTAGAGGTTTCGCTCCGTGCGCTAGCTCTTGCGGGTGGGTTTGCTCTGTAGTTTTCATGATTGACTGCTCCTTTGTGGACTAACGTTTTCGTTCCTTGCAAGACTGTTTGAAAAACTCTCTCGCCAGATTGGCTGAATACACAACGCTGACTCGCCCAACTTCGGACTGGGGCTGCGTTGCTAGTTGTTGTTCGCCGATTCGTGGAAACCAGTCACAACGGTTCGCATCGCGCCCGATGTAACGGGAGATGTAGTACGCAGCGCCTTGTTCGAAAGGCAGAATTCGGCTCCAACCGGCTCGCTCTTTCAGCCATTGCCAAATCCCCGTGCGCGAGTATTTGTCTAAACCGAGAGCCGCGAGGATGGCGTGCTGGTGAAATCGTCCGTTGATTGAGCCGAGCTGATCGGCCACGACGTAATCAACCCTTGAACGCAGCTCGCTCTCAAGATGCGAGACAAACCTGTCGAACAGATGATGGGCGAAGTCGGCTTTCGGTCTGCCGGGAAGCACGGGGAACCCGCGAGACCACGGGTACGATTTCGTCGAATAAGTGATCGTTGCAAAGACCTGCCAGCGCCCCGGCGCGGTCTTTGCGCCCAAATCGTCAATCCACCGACCAAGCTGGTCGGCGTAACACTCCCAGCACCGGCAACCTTCCGCGTGTATTTGTTCAATCACTGGCGTCTCCTCACCGAAAATAGGCACACCTGGGGGTATCAAGTATGGAAAACCCCTGGGGTCGCCTTCGGCGATCCCCCCAGGAACCCTCCGGGTTCCTGGACCTCCGGACGACTTTTGGCCGGAAGTAGAGCAAGAAACAAACGCACGAAACTGGTGGGCGGCGGCTGGTTTTCGGCCAGCGCTTACGGGTGTTGGTCTGTTTCCGGCACCGGACCGGAGTCGTCAACCGGTAGCCCGGATTTGCTAAAACAGGCCGCACTCGCCGCCCGTGTAAAACTCTATGTCTGTGGCCAAATGCTGGCGTCAGACACAACGCGTTCTTCGTCCTGGACACGCTTCCTTCCCCACAAGTAGCGGACAGTCAATGTCACGCCGAGCAGTCCCAACACAATAGCGAGCGCCCAAACGAGGGGCTGTGCCGACTTCAACAATTTGCAGACTTTGTCCACTGTCACACCAGGCCTCGGGTTCTTGCCCATTGCAGACGGGACATTCCCTTGGCTGTAATAGTCCATACGAAGACTCCTTTCCGTCTTGCGTGCCGCACTCGATATGAGCGCTCTATACGCCGCTGGAGTAAGCCCCATTTCCAAAGGCGACGTAGTCGTGTTCCTAAACCGGCCCGAAAAGAGCGCGCGTACCAACCCGGAAGACAAGTCAATTTAGCGAGATGACTGCACGTCAAACCGGACTGACGCGTAGAAATCAGCTCTAAGAGCCGGAATCTACTTAGCGTGGGGCTACTGCTGTCAGCTTGCCGCATGGGTTTTTTCTCCCTTGCGATAAAGGCATCCAATTTCAGAGCCGTTCTGGACGCTAACTAAAAGCCATTCCTTGTTTGCGGAGTTCTGGTGCCTTTGGCAACTTGGTCTGGCCCACTTTGGCGGT
>PLIC01000146.1 GCA_003139995.1 Candidatus Acidiflorens stordalenmirensis
ATATCTGATCGCGAACGTCCCTGTTTCGGCCACGCTCCGTGAGGATGAGATGCTTCCGACCACTGCACGGGAGCGATGGACGACGAACGCCGGGGAGGAATAGTCAAGACCTGTGGATTGGCGTGCTACGATGAGGTGGCAAGATCAGTTGCAGGGAGGGGACGAAGTTGTCGGAGCGATCAGGAACCCTCGCTGACGATCCGTTCAGTGGTCGGCACCCAACCAGTCACGAACGGCGGTCGGGATTGCCTTGGGATGCGTCGTACCACGACGGCCCTGCGCCTTGGGATATTGGGCAGCCGCAGCCAGCAATAGTGCGTTTGGCATCCGAAGGCGGATTCGCCGGAGCGGTGCTCGATGCAGGTTGTGGGACTGGCGAGAACGCTCTTCACGTCGCCTCGCTGGGATTGTCGGTTCTGGGCGTTGACGTGGCTGAGACGGCACTGGCGATCGCCCGAGAGAAGGCCAACGACCGTGGGATCGACGTTGAGTTCGCTGCGGCTGACGTGTTCCAGCTGGAGCGTTTGGGGCGCATGTTTGAGACGGTGCTGGACTGCGGACTGTTCCACACCTTCGACGGCGACGAGCGACCAGGATACGTGGCGAGTCTAGCGTCGGTGACCGAGCACGATGGAACCCTGTATGTGTTGTGCTTCAGTGACGATGGCCCCGATACTGGCCCGCACCCCATCAGTCAGGAAGAGCTTAGAGCAGCGTTCAACCCCAGCAATGGATGGAATGTCGCCGCCATCGAACCGGACCGGATTCAGACGAGATACCACGACCACGGCGCACCGGCTTGGTTCGCGACAATCAAACGGATCGGGTAGCCGCGCAATTGCCACAACTATCTCAGCGAAGATCGGTTCCATCCCTGTGCGATGTCGAACCGACGATGTACAACGCCCTACCCGCGACACTCTCTTCACTCACTAGGCCGAATTCCGGCATTCGGCTATCCAGGCTTACGTCTCGATTGTCGCCCATCACGAACAGTTTTCCTGGCGGAATGTTCACGGGGCCAAACTCGTTCAACTGCACCGGGGGATTCCCAAGGTGCTGTATGTATGCCTCTTCTAGACGATTACCATTCACAATAATCGCACCATCTTTGCCCTCAATTGTGTCGCCACCTACTGCTATCACGCGCTTAACAAAGAATAAGCCGTCTTTACGAATGACAACTACATCGTGAGATTTCGGCTTCGAGTCTCGGTACTGTCTGAAATCGACGACTATACGATCTCCTTTCAATATTGTTCGCTCCATCCCGCTACCGTGCACAGCCCCATTAGAGCAAACGTCAAAACCTGTAACGCCACGTAGGATCTTGGCAGACGCAGGGGCCAATACATGAAAGTGAGAATGCAAAACGCACACAAAAATCCGATACCTGCTTGCGTCTTTCCTAATGACAGGTGCCCTGCGCCAGGAAGGGCGGCTGACAGCATGGCCGAAAAGATGCGCCGTTTCCGTGTGGTCTGGCTGGGATGGGTAACATCGGGTGGGGTTTCCGTGTTTGAGAGGGAATCCATTGTCGCTCTGAAGCCATGATAACCCGCCTCCGGTGGCGCGGAAGAGCCCGCTGCCGTAGTTGGCGAAAAATCGCGATAGCACTCATTGAGCAGACCGTGAGCGACGCATGTTTGCAACAATCCGGGCAACCCGCGTTCCATTGGGAATGACGCCAATTACTGCAGGGGGCTGTCCTGGGCACGGGGCAGGCTATCCGTATAATTCAATTATGTTTGATGGTCGACTCTAGGATGCACGAAAGGTAAAGGCAGCACAGGATCCGTGTTATGGCGGCGCCAGTAGAACCCAGCATTGACGAGTACCTTCGCAAGCGATTGATGCCCGTGGAGGGTGTGATTCCCCAACTAGCCGGCATCGATATGTATGGCAATTCCATTCCTGCCGGAAGCGTGGGGGGCGATCTTTTTGAGTACATCAACTTTCAGCAGCGTTACAACATTGACGGCCGCATCGCAGGCGCCCTCAAGCGGTCGAAGCAGTACATGGAGCCCCTTCCCAAAGGCCAGACTCCGCGAAACTCGGCGGATGAGCATGTGCAGTGGTTGAAGTCCAAGCCAGGCTACAACTCTGCTGTCGCCGCCGGGTACAGGAGGGCCAAAAGTTCAGAGCAACTGAGAATCGCTGAAAATCTGCAAGAACTCTACACGACTGCGGGAGTGCTATTGGTCGATGCTCAGGGGCACGGGATCATCTCGGCAAAAATTGCGTCAACCGTACACGACACTTTTCATGCACTCATGCTTTCCGAACTGGATCGGAACGGAGAAACAACACCCGATCTCTTCGAGAAGATCAATCTTCGGCTCGCACAGTCCGTCACCGCGAGGAACGCCTTGGGATGGGATAAAGATGACAATTCGCGCGAAATCGCGACCATGCTCTACGGTGAGATACGTCCCGGTGGATCTTTCCGTTTTGTAAATTTCGGCCACCCACCACCGCTGGTATTTTCTGCAGAATACGAAAGGTTCATGGAGATCGATAAGGCTCGCATGGTGCAGTTCCTTGCGCTCGGACTGGAAATTCCCGAGGACAATCCTGACCGGAACAAGTACCTTTCGATGGCGCTCAGGACACGGAAAATGAACTCCTCGGACGTGGCAGAAATCACACTCATGAGTCCCGGTGACATCCTCTTCCTTTATACAGACGGGGTTTACGACGGCAGCGATGAGCAGGAACGGCTCCAGATTGAGCAGGTGATCCGTGAGCACAAAGATGAGCCGGCAAAAGGGATTTGTAATGCGATTCTGGAACACGCGGTTCGGCAGGACGAGTACCTGCAACAGATTAACGAAAAGGACCGCATCGACGACAAGACCGCCTTTGTCATCAAGCGCTGGTAAGAACTCCAGGTGCTCGGATCGTTTTGCGGGCTTCTTTGGGCTACAGAGAAGAAGTGCCTTGCGACATGATAAAGAACTGCGCCAATGGATTCACCACACAACACTTGACGGCAGCAACCTAGGTCTTACCAGGGTGTCCTTGAAGCCGAATCGTTCCTCCATCCGAACGTGCTTGGATCCGCACTGCCGTTGACAATCCTGGCGGTCGATTTTCGAGGTCGCGAGAAGTTTTGAGGGACTCGCTCGGGATCAGCGCGGACAGAACCCCTCTGCGAAGGCAAAAAGCAATTCTCTTGCCCCGCTCGCGGTGGCGGGGTTTCACCCGACCCAGTTCACAGTTGGCATAATATTGCCATTTCACTCATTGACCTTGAGACGGGGGTTTTGAGTGTAAATGCCTGTTAGCAACACCTACCGTTCTTGCCAAGTTTCCGCTTGTGCTCACTCGAACTGCTGTTCGACAATTGTTTGGGTTGAAATGCTGTTAATTCATGGCGTTTACCACTTCCGGTCCCAGCGTCTGGCATTTCGCAACGACTACTGCCTTTTCTGCGCAGAGCCGCGCCGTGCGGTACAGATTAGAACGTTCGATGTGTGGCACCTTTTCTGGATTCCACTACTACCACTCGGTTTTTGGAAGCGATGGTTCTGCACGGTCTGTAACCGTCAGCCGCACGTGGCCACAAGAACTCGGCGCACGTTCAAATGGGCTGGTTTAGTGGTTCTACTCGTTTTCTCGATAATGTTTTGGGTCGCACCAGTCATGCCAGATTTCCGCTTTGGCAGTTGGTTGTTTCGGATTGGTGGACCAATGGGGACAATTATCCTGTTGCTCCACCTGATTTACACTCCCAAAGAAACCTCCCTAAAGGAAAGGCTTGGAACCGTTCACGCGGCGACCGACACCGTTTGTCCATTTTGTGGGACACAATTGATAGTCGGTCCCCTATGCTCCTGCCCAGCATGTGGCGTTGTGAGACAGTAGAAAACGCGAGCGTCAAAGTTGCGTGACATCGTGTTCTCGCTCACAACACAGAGTTCATGAAGTCCTATGAGACACGACCAAAAATCATGTCCACTATGCGGTGAACGCGTTGAGAAAACGGCGAGGGGCGGCAGACGCAAATAACCATGCCAGCACTGCGGAGCAACGATAAACAAACTGCTTATCTGTCATCGCTGCGGGACAAATCGGGTGTGGCAGGGCAAGAGGGGCGCGGCCTGTAGCGGCTGCGGTGCACCTTACACCGGATAACTGTCGCAAAATCGCGTCTCTAACAATGTCGGCAGTGTCAAGCACTTTTGAGCACACCAACCCGTGCACTCCGAAGAGCGCGCCATTTCGCTCTTAGTTGAAGCTTTTGCCATACCAACCAAGGCTCGCTCGTAATCGTTTTCAGGTCAGGAACTCAGTCCGACCCATGCATCTCTTCGGTCATACCCTCGATCATGATTACTACTTCGAACTCCCCCGTGAAGGGGAGCGGGATACCCAATCAATTTCTCGGTGTTCTACCGCACACCATCGCGATATCCGGGCTGTCCCGCGTGCGAACCGAACTTTGTCAACCGCTCGTAATCCCATCCCTTGCGCCACA
>PLIC01000290.1 GCA_003139995.1 Candidatus Acidiflorens stordalenmirensis
ACAGTGATACAAAAAATGCTTTAGTGACCTTCTCCCAGGAGCGATGCCCGGAATGATCGGTCAGACCGTCTCGCACTACCGTGTCCTCTCGCAGTTGGGCGGGGGAGGGATGGGCGTTGTGTACGAAGCCGAGGACATCAACCTGGGCCGGCATGTCGCGCTCAAGTTCCTGCCTCCCGAAACGGAAAAAGATCCTCTGGCGCTCGACCGTTTTCAGCGGGAGGCGCGCACGGCCTCCGCTCTAAACCACCCCAATATCTGCACGATCTACGAAGTTGGCGAGGACGGCGGACGCCATTTCATCGCCATGGAGTTGCTGGAAGGCGAAACGCTCAAGAACCGCATCCACGGTCAGCCCATGGAGCTTGGGCAATTGCTTGATTTCGGAGCGCAGATCGCCGACGCGCTCGACGCCGCCCATACCAAGGGAATCATTCACCGCGACATCAAACCGGCCAACATTTTCGTGACCAGCCGCAACCGGGCGAAGATTCTCGATTTCGGGTTGGCCAAGCGCACCGCCAAGCCTTCCCTCTATCTGCCGACACCATCGGTTCCACCGCGACCGTGGACGACCCGTTCCTGACCAGCCCAGGATCGACCGTCGGGACCATCGCGTACATGTCTCCGGAGCAGGCACGCGGCAAGGATCTCGATGCCCGCACGGACCTCTTCTCTTTCGGCGCTGTGCTCTATGAGATGGCCACGGGTGCGGCTCCCTTCCGCGGAGACACTTCCGCCATTATTTTCGACGCCATTCTGAATCGTCCCCCGGCGCCACCGCTTCGCCTGAATCCCGACCTGCCACCGCAGTTTGAAGGGATATTAAACAAGCTGCTCGAAAAAGATCGCGACCTGCGCTACCAGAGCGCGGCTGAGGTGCGCTCGGACTTGAAGCGGCTCAAACGCGACTCCCAATCGGGCACGACGCTTGCCGCGACTTCCTCCAGCTCTTCCGTTCACGGTCCTTCCAATCGCAGACGCCTGACGCCAGGTCGCAAGCTGTCCCTCTGGCTGATCCCGGCTCTGATCGTCGCGCTGGTCGCCGCCCTGTGGCCCGCGAATTCCGCCAAAGGCGCCCCGGCAAAAGCCATTGACTTCCTTAACACCGCGGCCCTGTACGCTCGCGCCAACGCCGGCGTTTCTTACGCGCGAGGCATGGCCTACGAGCAGGCTGGACGCTACGCCGAAGCGCAGCAGGATCTTCAGAGGGTCCTGGACTTCAAGTCTCGCAGCGGCGCCGATATAGCGTTCGTTGCCGCTCAACTGGAGTTGGGCCGGGTATTTCAGAAAGAGGGCGACAAACCCAAGGCTCGCATCGCCTATCAAAACTTTCTTGCCGCCTGGAAAGACGCCGATCCCGACGTCCCGCTCCTGCACGAAGCCAAAGCCGAATACGCGAAACTGCAGTAGGTCTTAGTGTGGGGCGGGCGCCCTCGCCCACCTGTCTGCACCTAGAGCAATTCCCGATTTGCTGTATTGGAGAGGCAGGAACGGGTAGGGCACGGCTTCACAGGCTGCGGAAAAACTCACGAATGCGTGCATCACCGTGGAAGAGCGGCCCTTCAGGGCCGCGTAAGGCCCGCGAAATGAACGCGGGCTTTAGCCCCGGTGGTCGCTTTTCCTCTGCCGATTGCATTTTTCCGCAGCCTCTTCAACCGTGCCGCCCGGGCTGCAACGGGTGCCGGCTTTAGCCGCTGAGGGTGCGCACTCTACACCATCACGAGAAACGCTCCAAAACATTGACGAGTGTCACCGGCATACAGAGGTTTCGCCGTAGGATAGTTCGCGCGGGCGAGGGCGCCCGCGCTACACCCTTAGAAGTGGAACCCGATCTGAGCCGTCAGCGCTCGCGGAGTTACATAGTGCGTCCCGCTGAAAGTCGAAAGGAAGTTATAGAGAGCCAGTTTGTTGGTTATGTTGATGGCGGTAAGCGTGAGACTCCACTTATAACGATCGCCCTTGAACAGATTGTCGTCGCCCACGACAACATCGAACAGGCTGCGCGGCGCGATGCGCTGCGGATTGTGATCGTCGTTTTCCGTCCCTGGGGCTGGTACTTTGATAAGCGTAGACCCGAACTCTGACGCGGGGCACATCGTCGGAAGAGCACGAGTCGGGGTTGCGCCCACCCCGTTGCAAGTGAACCCTGCCTGAAACTCCTGGTCGGCGGTCAAAGGCAAGTTCGTTGGAGTAATCATGGCCACAGATCCGCTTGGAATGAAGGCGTCCGATCCTCCATCCGCCGTCGAAGTTGAAAACGTGCAGGTAGCAGTCGTTGCAAGACATGGCGTTGAGCCGGCTACCAGTCCGCTGTCGTACCGCCAGTTGAAGCCGAACCATGGGCCGCGCTTCCAGGGCTGATATTGCAAGTGGGTTGTCTCGTTGAACTTTTCGTCGTGGTCAATGCGGAACGGGAGTCCGGCACCGGGCGTCACCGTCGCACCGGCTCCGCCGATCTGGGGAGTGAAGAACCGGGCCGCCACGCTGGAAAAGACCATCTGCGCCGAAAAGCCATGCAGGTTCGGCACGCTCACGCGACCGGCATATCCGGGAATCTTGGCGTTGTGCCATTCAATGGGGAAAGTGATCGGGGTGTTGCCGAGAATACTGAAATCGTAACCATTGTGCGTGTACTTCGTGATCCACTCGCCAGAAAAGACCAGGTACCGCCCGAAAGCCTGCTCGATCCCAGCGTGGAATTCGTTGCGAAAGCCGGGACTCAGCGCGCCGCTCGACAAACCGGTACAGCCAAGCAGCGGATGTAAGACCTGGTTGCCGCATCCGGTACTGGAAAGTATCAGATTTTCATTGAACGGAGATTCCAGGGTGCGCGCGTAGGAAACGCGGAGAATCGTGTTGGTCTTCTTGACGTTGTAAGCGATCCCGACACGAGGCTCGGCCTGGCGCGCAACGGTGAGACCGTTGTAGAGATCGCCGCGCAATCCAAGATTCAAAGACCAGTGCCCCGCTGTGATCACGTCCCGAACATAGAGCGCAAATTCCTTCACGTCGGTGTGGCCGTTGAAGGTGTACGAGCTTCCGCCGCGGGTCAAGTCGTAAGGGGCCAGGGTCGGATTGAAATAAGGATAAAGAGCGGAACCGGTCGCGTTCGAGGGAACAGTCGCAGTGCCCGGCTGGTTTGCCTGGTAAGTGCCGGTTTTGCTGGGGCAGTCCGAGGAAGCGAGTCCAGGCGCCGCAACCCATTGGCCACCGTAAGATTCTATGCAGGGCGCGTTGAAGGCCGGATCGACGATACCGAGAGTGTCGTTTTCATTGAGAAAAGTCTGCTCATAGGTGACCCCAGCCTTGATTTGGTTGATCCCTTTGACATAGGAGAGATCGGATCGAATCCCCGCGTTGGTGAGCGTCCGGTTCTGACCCACCGACTGTCTCTGAAGACTCGGCGGCCCCAGGTCCGCGAAAGGATCGCTGCTGGGGTAGTAGTTGTAATCGTCGCGGCGCACGAACGCACCCAAAGTGAATACGGAGTTCGTACTCGCCAAATGCGTCCACGAAGGGGCGATGTTAAAGGTCCCAATCTTGGAGCGTTGGTCGGTCGGTCCGACGGTATCGCCGTTGGGAGCCACACCGTTATAGAAGGTTCCCAGCTGTGGCTCAACCGTGTCCAGGGTTGCACTCCACGGCGTCGCGTTTTGCGCGTCGAATGAATTCGGTGTCTGGAACCAGCTCCGGCTGTAACCGAAGTTCAGGTGAATCGAGTCGGCGGATGAGAGTTGGAAGTCAACGCGGTCGAACAGGTTCTGTTCGTTGCCCTTGTCGTGCAGCACCGTGAATTCCGGCGGATCCAGGAATCGGCCGGTGTTCAAACCGCCGACGGAGATGAAGTTCCCCCAGTTCTTACCCCCATAAGCGAGATCGGCTGCCACTTCGGATGTTCCAAACGACCCATAGGAAGTGGTCACGCTGCCATGGGGCGTGGTTACACCCTGGCCCGAGCGTGTGGCCGCCACAATCACCACGCTGGTCTTGCCTCCGTATTCGGCGGGCGGCGCGCCGGATATGACTTCCATGGATTGGATCGAATCGAGTGGGATCTGGTTGGAAAAGACTTTGCTATGCTGGTCGGTATCGGGCTGGCCGTCGACGTTGAACGAGTTCTCCGCGTGGTCGCCGAGTCCATGGAAGAGCCCATTGGAATCGGCAGCGATTCCCGGCGTGGAGAGAGTAACCAGTGAACTCAGGGACGACGACGCGCTTTCCAAGGGAATCTTGTCGAACAAATCCTTGTCGATGTCGGAGTGGAAAGTTGGATCGTTCTCCACCAAGTCTCCCGCAGCCTCGACCGTCACCGTGTCGGAACTGCCGGCCACCGTCAAACTGACTTTCACAGTCACGGGCACTACCGACCGAACTTCCACATCCTGCGCGGTCTGAGCGAATCCCACGGCCGTCACCGTCATGTGATACGGATTAAACGGTACGTTCGTGAAACTGAACTTCCCGCTGTTGTCTGTGGTGGCCGTTCGGTCATAGCCGCTGATCGGGTTATGAATTTCAACGCTTGCATTCACCACCACCGCGCCCGAAGGGTCCAGGACGGTACCGCTAATCGATCCCGAACTTCCGCCCGACTGCGCACTCGCAGTCCCAACGCTCAACACAAAAGCAACGGCCACCATAGCCGCGGGCAGCCAGCTCTTATAAAGCAAACGCATGATTCCTCCACTAATGGTTCTGAGGCGAGTCCGATCACAGCTCAAGATCACAGATCAAAGACCGCGGTCTCTTGGGAATACTTACCGATTGCGCGCGGGATCAGAGCGCAGGTGGAGGACGAATAAATTGGGTGGTAAGGGGACGGAAGATCGGGGAAACTTCTGCAACCACAATCGCTAGGGCTGACGTAAGCAAAACCGGCGCGGACGGAATCGGCGCGGTACTGAGTCCGGCGTGAGCGGTCGCGCAAATCGAGCAGTTGTGGTGGGATGTGGTCGAGTTCTCGGGATGCGAGTGGGTCGCCTGCACCGTCCCCATCACGCACACCAAGGCGACCGAGAGCACGCACACGGCTCTGACGAATCCACTCCGATTTGCCAATACTTTCAGCATGCCACCCCGATGTCGATTATCTGGCGTCGCTCTTTAGACGATTCTATCGTTAGATGGTCGCTTGCCGATACACGATGCCAAAAAATGATCGTGTCCACGCGCCCACGGGAACATGGCCTTCAGGCGCATGGACGCCTCCAGGCCGGTTGGCCGCTTGCATCAAATTCCTCTCGCAAGCTGCTGTCTTATATGAACTTATGGATACGTGTGCCATCGCCGGCCTGAGGGTAACGAACCTGTGCTTGAGATCCTCCGGCTGACGCGGCGCGGGGCCCGAATTAGAATGTCTGCTATGCCAATCGCTGAACACACTTCTTCTTCGTCCACCGCGCTCGACCTCACCTGGGTTCGCGCGCAGTTCCCTGCGCTCGCGCAAACTGCTAACGGACATCCGGCGGTTTTTCTGGACGGCCCGGGTGGCACGCAGGTGCCGCAGCGGGTGATTGACGCCATCGCGGATTATCTGGCGCGCAACAACGCCAACACGGGCGGCGCTTACCACACCAGCCGCAACACCGACCGCATGATCGCGGAAGCGCGGTCGGCGATGGGCGATTTTCTGAATTGCGATGCGGATGAAATCGTTTTCGGCGCGAACATGACGTCGCTGACTTTCGCCATGAGCCGCGCGCTCGGGCGCGAACTCGGGTCCGGCGATGAGATCGTGCTCACGCTGCTCGACCACGACGCGAATTTCTCGCCCTGGAAAGCGCTGGAAGAAAAAGGTGTGACCATCCGCGCGGTCAAGTTCAACGAAGACGATTGCACGCTCGACATGCAAGACCTGGCAGCGCAAATTGGCAAGCGCACGCGGCTGGTGGCTGTCGGTTATGCGTCGAATGCGGTGGGCACGATTAACAACGTCGCCGAAGTGGTGCGACTGGCGTGGCAAGCGGGAGCGCTGAGCTACATCGATGCCGTCCACTACGCTCCGCATGGAGCGATTGACGCGCGCGCCCTCGGCTGCGATTTTCTGGTCTGCTCGACGTACAAGTTTTTCGGTCCGCACATGGGCGTTCTCTACGGCAAGCGCGAGCACCTGGAGAAATTGCGTCCGTACAAAGTCCGGCCCAGCAGCGATAACATTCCTAACCGTTGGGAATCGGGGACGCTGAACCACGAATGCATCGCGGGAATCAAGGCTTGCGTCGATTACTGGGAGGAGTTGGGACACCGTGTGGAGGCGGGGCTCCGCCCCGCCGGGGCGGGGCAGAGCCCCGTCCCCACACTGACCCGGCGCGACGCGATCGTCGCGGCGCATGCGGCGATCCATCCGCATGAGCGGGCGATGATGGAGAAGACGATCGCAGGCTTGCTTGCGATTCCCGGATTGAAGTTCTACGGCATCAGCGACCCGCATCGATTCGAAGAAAGATGCGCGACGTTCGCCGTCCGCATCGAAGGGCACACGCCGCTGGAGCTATCGACGAAGCTAGGCGAGCGCGGCTTTTTCACGTGGGACGGAAACTACTATGCCTTGAACCTCACCGAACAGTTGGAGGTCGAGCGCCTGGGAGGATTTCTGCGCATCGGCCTGGCGCACTACAACACGATGGAGGAAGTAGAGCGTCTGCTCGGGGCGTTGCGGGAGATTGTGGGTTGAGCTGACGAAAACACCCGCATATCTCACGTAGGGACAGCCGCCCTCGGCTGTCCAGTCGGGCGAAGCCCGACAGCGCTAGGGACGCAGTTCTTCGACGCGGTCTCCGTGTCCTACCAGTGCTATGCTCGCCAACCCAATGAACAGGCCGTGTTCGACGATGCCGGGGGTATCGCTCAAGATAAGCGCCAGCGCCGCCGGATCTGTGATCTTTCCAAAGCTGCAATCGAGAATCTGATTGCTGTTGTCGGTAATGAAAGGACTGCCGTCGGGTTTCGCGCGCAATTTGGGCGACGCGCCGAGCGACACGATCTTCTTCTCCACCACCGTTCGCGCGAACGAAATTACCTCGACCGGCAAAGGAAATTTTCCGAGCACGGGAACAACCTTGCTGGAGTCCGCGACCACGACCATCTTCTTCGATGCCGCAGCGATAACCTTTTCGCGCAGCAGCGCGCCGCCTCCGCCTTTGATCAAGCGCAGCTGCGGATCGACCTCGTCGGCGCCATCGATGGTGATATCGATTTCCGGATGTTCGTCGAGCGTGGTCAGCGGAATGCCGAGTTGGCGCGCCAGGCCGGCGGTCTGGACGGAAGTTGGGATTCCGACGATTTTCAGTCCCGCCTTCACGCGCTCGCCCAGCGCGACGACCGCGAAGTAAGCGGTTGAGCCGCTGCCCAACCCGACAATGTCGCCGTCACGCACTAGCTTGGCGGCAGCGCGGCCGACGGCTTCTTTTTCCTGCTCTTTTTCCGGTACATTGGCCATGAATCACCTGCATCATCCGTTATTCTATATAGACCTTCTATGGCGACTTCAACTCGGAATACTAGCAGGGACGCGGCTCCTCGAAGCATTGAAAACTACGAACGGGAACGCGTGTTTGGGCTGTTCCGGCAATTTGGATATCTGGAGGCCGAACTGGACCCGCTCGGCCTGTTGCCTCCGCAACCGCATCCGGACCTCGAGATCGACAACGAGTGGGCGCGGGAAGCGCGGCGCATTTATTGCGGCAGCGTGGGCGTGGAGTTCATGCACATCGCCGACCCGGAGCGGCGGCGCTGGATCCAACAGCAGATCGAGGATCGGATAGAAGATCAGATCGAGGCGGAGCCGGCGGCGGGCGAGGACGATCGGGAACGCGCACTGGACTTATTGTTGCGCGCCGAGTTGTTTGAACAGACGCTGCAAGCGCGCTATCTGGGCAACAAGCGATTCTCGCTTGAAGGCAACACGTCTTTGTTGCCGTTTGTGGATCAGGTCCTGGACGTGGCCGGCGAGCGCGGCGCGGTGGAACTGGTGATGGGCATGAGCCATCGCGGACGGCTCAACGTCATTGTTAATGTGGCAAGGCGTCCGCCGGAGCAGGTGTTTGCGGAATTTGAAGATGTGGATCCACGCAGCGTGTTGGGATCGGGCGACGTGAAGTACCACATGGGCGCCACCGGCGAGTACATCACGAAGAGCGGAAAGAAAATTCATATCCACCTGGCGTCGAATCCCAGCCACCTGGAAGCGGTCGATCCGGTGACGGTGGGCCGCACTCGCGCCAAGCAGGACCGCGCCGGTGAAGGTGGCAAGGCAAAGTATCTGCCGGTGCTGGTGCACGGCGACGCCGCGTTTGCGGGGCAAGGCATCACGGCGGAGACGCTGAATTATGCCGACCTCGCGGGCTACACGGTGGGCGGGACGATCCACGTGATCGTCAACAACCTGATCGGGTTCACGACGAATGCGCGCCAAGAGCATTCTTCGCGCTTTTCGGCGCAACTGTCGCGGCGGCAAGCGATTCCGATCTTTCATGTGAACGGCGAAGACGTGGATGCCGTGATGCGGATCGCGCGCATCGCAACCGAGTATCGCTACAAATTCGGCACGGACGTGGTCGTCGACCTGATCGGCTACCGGCGCCATGGGCACAGCGAAGTGGACGATCCCACGGTGACGCAACCGCTGATGTATAAGGCAATCAAAGAGCATCCGCCGCTGTACCAGATTTACGCCAAGCAAATCGGCATGGATGATGACAATATCGCGGAACGAGTGGCAACGGTCAAGAGCGAGTACGAAACCGCGCAGAAGAGCGCGACGCAAGTCACCAAGAAACCGCTCATGCGCGATCTGCCAAAGTACTGGGACGACTATTTCGGAGGCCGGTATAAAGCGGAATACGAACAGCCCACCGGCATTGCGCGCGAGGAGTTGCTGGAACTCACCGAGCGTTTGACCGCGTATCCGGAGGGGTTCCACATTCATCCCAAGGTGAAAAAATTACTGGAGCAGCGGCAGGAGATGGGCACGGGCAAGAAGCCAGTGGACTACGGCATGGCGGAGGCGCTGGCGTTTGCGAGCCTGGTGAAGCAAGGGATTCCGGTGCGCTTGAGCGGGCAGGACACGCGGCGCGCGACGTTCAATCAGCGGCACTCGGTGCTGCTGGATATTGAGGATGAGACGGAATACATTCCGCTGCGCCACATTGCGCCGGGACAAGCCGCGTGCGACATCTACAACTCCACGCTTTCGGAAGCGGGCGTGATGGGATTTGAATACGGCTACAGCCGCGATTATCCCGAGGCGCTGGTTCTGTGGGAAGCGCAGTTTGGCGATTTTGCGAACGTGGCGCAGGCGGTGATCGATCAGTTTGTGTGCGCGGGCGAAGACAAGTGGAACCTGCTGTCGGGACTGGTGCTGCTGCTGCCCCACGGCTACGAAGGACAGGGTCCGGAGCATTCGAGCGCGCGCGTCGAGCGATTTCTGCAGTTGGCGGCGCGCGACAACATCCAGATTTGTCAGCCCTCGAATGCTGGACAGTATTTCCACCTGCTGCGGCGGCAGGCGTTACGCAAGTGGAGGAAGCCGCTGGTGGTGTTCACGCCGAAAAGCATGCTGCGGCATCCGGATGCGCTGTCTCCGCTGGAAGATCTGACACATCGGAAGTTTCTGCCGGTGATCCCCGACACAGAAACGCAAGACGCCAAGCGGATTCTGCTCTGCACCGGAAAAATCGGGCACGAACTTCGCGCCGAGCGGCAGAAGCGCAGGGACAAGGACAATGACAATGACAAAGCCTTGAGGACTGCCATTATTTTTCTGGAGCAGATGTATCCATTCCCGGAGGCGGAACTGACGGCGGAACTCGAGGGCCATAGTGCGGCGCGAGACATTGTGTGGGTGCAGGAAGAGCCGTCCAACATGGGCGCGCTTTTCTATATGCTGCCGCGCCTAAGGTACATCGCAAACGAGCGGCCCGTGATTTCTGTGAAACGTTCGGGGAGCGCGAGTCCGGCTACGGGATCGGCAAAGGCGCACGAGGTCGAGCAGAGGACGCTCTTGGCGCTGGCGTTCACGCAGGACTGAAAACTCGTCGCAGCGAGAGAAAACTAATAGCCCAGGAGCAACTTCCCTGGGCCATTTCAGTAATCCTGGACTTTTTCAATCACGGGCAGACGGGGGCCACCCCGTCTCTATAGCGACGAACCATTGGCTTGCGGCTGGCTTACGGCCAGCGCTTGGCCGCATCTTCCCAGCCGGCGACGCGTGCCGGGGCGGGTGCAGCCTGAGTGGCAACCACCGGCGGAATTCGGACCGGCTGCGGCGGCGCGGTGGCCGTTAAGCTCGGTTTCGGCACTTCAACCAGCGGCTCTTTTTCATCCGAAAGCAGCGGGGCGGCGACGCGCAAGGCCTCAACTTCTTTTTCCAGCCGAGTTAGTTCAAGTTCCTTCTGCCGCAAAACTTCATACACATTTTTCATGCCTGGGCACCTGTGGGTCGGAACAAGGGATCAACCGCAGAGTATGGGTTCGACCGGCGATTTGTCAAGGAAAACGGCGCCTGCGAGTGCAAGAGTGGTTACCGAAACACGCTATCGGAACACGACGACGACAATCAGGATGCCCAGGATCAAGACGACGATCGCCAACAGACTGACGTGGTTCGCCAGCCACGATTCTTGCGGGGGCGTTGAGTTTGCGAGGAAGGCTGGGACGAATTCCTCCGGCATCGGCGTCGCGGAGACGGCTGATGAGTCGGACGATGCGTCCTGCTCCTGCTCGCCGTGCTTGATCTCTTGTTGCTCGATCTGGTGCTGCTCGATCTGGCCCTGCTCCATCTCACGCTGCTTCTTCTCGGCATCCTTCTTCTCGCTATCCTTCTTCTCACAATCGAGGCAGAGCGTTCTCCCCTCGGACACGGGGAATCCGCAGGAAGCGCATTTCCGCACGCGGAGCATGGCCTCGGGAACGGGCGCGGGCTCTGTTACTGGCGTTGCCACTGGCGTCGTTACCGGCGTCATTACTGATGACGAAACTGCCGGCGGCTCGGCGGGAAGGATTGTGGGCTCGGCGAACTCCGGGTTAAGCGGAGCTTTCGGGGGAATTGCGGAAGCCTGTGGCGCGCTGCTTGTCGTGGGAGATTCGACGGGCTTTCCCGGTTCTCCCCTGGGCGTTGGCGCGGGTGCGGACTTCTGGCGCCGCTCGGCCAGGTCGAGGGCCGTCAATGTAAGGTCGGCCATGCGCTCCAGCGCGATCAGATCGCGCTCTTCGAAAGCGTAGGGGTGATCGGAAAATAGTTCGAACAGGCCGCGAACCTCTCCGTTACGCCGCAGCAATGGCAAAACGACGATGGATGCAATGCCCAGCGCCCGGCAAGCTTCCAGATTCACGCGCGGATCGGTTTCCGCGTTGTCACAACGAAGCAACTGCCGGCGGGCAATGCTTTCGCCGGTCAGTCCGGAACGGACCTGCAGGCGCGCCCCGACGGCTGGCGCTGAAGAACCAGCGCTGGCGCGGCAAACCATCTCCTCACCTTGGGGCAGAGCGAGGGCAGTTCCGGTCGCGCCGGTGATGTACTGCGCGCGATCCACTAACAACTGGAGTGCGGAGTCCAGTTCCGTTCCTTCAAGCGCGCGGCTCCCATGGGATGGATCGCCAACTGCGCCGGCCGCTCCGACTGCAGAGGGTTGATCCGTCCCCGCGATCGTGTCCTCCGTACTCGCCGGCGGGAATCCATCTTCGGGTTGGGCGGATCCGTGCATGAAATTGCTGTCCAAGCCACCTCTCGGCAAACCAATTCTCGTCAATCAAAAGCAGCCCAAGCTGACAGCGAAAGGGCTGAACCGAGTCTCGCCTTGGAGATTGCGGCTGTCAAGGGCTGGAGGGAAGTGCACGGTTTGTTTGTGGAGAGCCGGGTGTTTCGTCCGGCTGGACCCTTCGACTTCGCTCAGGGCAGGCTCGCGAGACGCCCGTCCCTCCATTTTGGACTTATGCGGGAGTTACTTTGATTTTTCGTCTTTGTGCCGCAGCCATTCGATAAANNAGAGATTGCGTCATGAAGATAATCTGCAGGCTGGAGTGGTGCGCCACGTTTTCCGGATTCTCGATGTGCCGCAGGAAGATGATATTGCGCAGGCGATCCATCTCGGCATCGGCGCGGAGCACGTCGATGGCTTTCTTCACGTCACGCTGGGAAAAGGAGTGGCCAACGTCGGCCAGCATTTTTTCCAGGACCGTGGCCATCTGGGTCAAGTCACGCGCGTCCTGCGAGTCGAGATGTCCTCCCGCGGCTTGCGCGCTGGTGGCGAAACTCAAGAGCAGATCCCCGATGCGCTCGAGTCCGATCATGACTTTCATGCACGCCAGCAGTTGCCGGGTCTCTTCCTCCGGAACGCCGCTGATGGCCATGGTCACGCCGTTGTCCACTTCCACGTCAATCGCATCGAGTTCTTTTTCGCATTGCCGGATCGCGTCCAGGCGGGACATGGATCCAGTGGCGATTCCCTCGGCCGCGATGGCCGCAGCCTCGCGGGCCAGTTCGCAGGCTTCCACGGTGCGCTGCACCAAGTGAGAGTGCGCGGGCTCAGGCGAAGGTGTTTTCACGCTGGCTGTACTCATTGGCAAAACCGCCTGCTTCATTGGATACCGAATCCGTTCTGGTGGACGCGAGCGGAAGCAACCTAAGTGTGACACACAATCCCAGCAAAAGCATAATTCCCGGCGTCACAAGGCAGGTTACAACCCGGTGAATTTCCGGCTGTCGCCGAATGAAAAAGTCGAGTAACAGATCAACTTCCGAGCAGAAGACGACACGCCCGGAACCAGTTCGATGCGGAGCCTTCGGCCTGCTGGCGACGTCCTCTTCTTTTCGGGCATGCCTCAGATAGGCAACAAGCCGGTTGTTTCATCGCAAACTTACCGAATCGCAGCGCTGACCATGCGCTGCCAGTCCCGCATCTTCTGCGCGTAGGACTCTTCGGTCACACTCGCTACAAAGTGCAGACCCTTTTCCGAAGTCGCCGTGTGCACGTAGCGCACCCGCACCCGGCAGCGCTTTCCGTCGAGAGGCTGGATCTGTACCCGCACCCGCGACAACCGCTCGCCTTCGACCACGTATATATACTCCGCGATGTGTTCCTGCAAATTGGCCTCAACAATGGTCCATAGGGAGCGTTCTCCGTCCTGGTCGACGCGAAAAACGGCATTCGCCTTGAATGCCACGCCCGCTTGCGGCGGGTAAATAGGCTTCGGATCCCAGCCCTCCGCCCAGGCCCGTTCCCCTTCTGGCGTGAAGAAAGGCAGCGCTCTGTCGGCGCTGGTATCAAGTTCAAACGATCCTTCGCGAACCACCTGTTCAGTTGCCTTCTTTTCCCGCGACAATTCGAATTGGGGTCCGCGGACGATCGCTAGCGCCCCTACTGCAAACAGTATCGTCATCCAGTTCATCTCTCCTCCAAAAGGAAAACCGCCTGGCTCCATGGAGAGCCAGGCGGCCGTTGTGCAAAAAATCGCCGGACAGTCTCAGGTCCGGCTCGAGTATGCATATTCGCTATTACGGAGCCGGTCAAGTGCCAGTCTTGTCCAATACAAGAT
>PLIC01000177.1 GCA_003139995.1 Candidatus Acidiflorens stordalenmirensis
CACTACAAAGTCGGAATTCCCAAAAAAGGAATCATGTCCCTGGGCCGCATCAGAGTTCGATCCAGGATGTAATCGATGGCGGGCTGCTTGCCGATGGTCTTCGGAAGAAGATCTCTGTGAGTAACTAACTGGCTGGTGTACGTGTGCCTCACCATCCGATCAATCCGCTTATCGAGCAACTGTGTCAATTGCTCCCCGGTCCAACTCAGATCCAGATAGAGCGATTCGTATTTTTCTTCCTGAAACCCAGGGCCTCTTGAAAGCCGGATTACCCGGTCAATAAGATCGTAACGTAGCGCGATAATGATTTTTGCATGCCGAACCTTGCAGAAATCTCGGACCGTTTCGATGAGCGCTCGGATCAACAGGTACCGCAAGTCTTCCTCAATCCAATTCTCGTCCAGGCGATCAATCACGATGTAGTACCTTTTCTCGGGATCCTCCAATATTGAGTCGAGCAGCTCAAGCACATACGACAACTCCTGAATCTGCACTTGGTTTACGACGTATTTCGCGCGCTCTACTACCCTGGCCTTTTCTTCTTGGGTGAGCGATTGACCTCCAGAAATATTGATCTTTGTCGCCGGTATCACGGCGGTGATTGAGGCCTCAAGTTCGCTCTCCAATTTGGTCTTCAACTCCTCGATGCGGTAGTCTGTCTGTTCCCAGAATTTACTGCCCCACCGCTCCAGGTATTCCACTGCCTTTTGGTGTTGCCGCTTCTTGTCGCTGAACACTCCGTGTAACCACTCGACGAGGCCTTCCTTGGCGTTCGGGCTATCGAGGTGAAAATGAGCCTTAATAATCTCCACAGTAAACACATGCCGCCAAAGAAGTTTAAAGAAAATGTCTAGATTGACGCCCAGGCCATGCACAAATTGGAGGGTTGTCGAGTTCGAGATGTACGCAAGAGCAAGACTTTCCGGCCTGATATTTATCGCCGTTACCGATCGCTCCAACAATTGATTGAGCAGAGCCGTCTTGCCCGCCCCAGTCCGGCCCAGAACTATACGACGATGATCCGCACAGTCCAAAAGGAGATCCACCTGCCCGGTATCAACAAAGCATTCGTCGAGAAATAGGTGGTCTGACTCGGCGTCTGCAACGCCGACCGTATCCGTTGTTCGAAATCGGAATTTGTGTGCCATTAGAGCCTCAACGTGGAAGTATAAACCGGCCGGTACGCCGACCCATTCAATCATCTGAAATCGCGTGGCCTTTGACTTTTTTTCATCACATCCAACCAGTGAGCGCCATCACAGACTCCCAACCCGCCCGGCGCGATAATGTTCCCTGACCTGTGGCAGGCGCGAGGTGTGCCCGTCTCCGAAGACGGCCCTCGCAGCTGGCCCAGCCCCATAAGGGGTCAGTAACTCTTTGATAAGTTAATTTGAAGCGATGAGCGGTTGCCAGAAAGCCGCGAAAACTCCAATTTTTAATAGAATCGGGCGAAGAATCGAGCTAAGTCCTTATTCCGGAATATTTTCCGTATAAGTCCTTTGCGTTCTAGATTTTGAAAGTTTTCCACAGCCTAACTCTCTGATTCCAATAGATAGGGGGGTCGTGGTAAACACGGGTTAATATCTTAAAAGTAAATATGGCGAGTGGCGCAGCCTAATTCAACGAGCAGCTGCAATCCGCCGGCGGAACGTGCGCTTTCAGAAAGTCCCCCACGCGCTTGTAGGCGTCGATTTGATTTTCAACACGAGCGAAGCCGTGGCCTTCGTTTTCATAGACCTTGTACTCAGCCACGCCGCCGCGTTTTTTGACCGCGTCCACGACTTGCTGCGCTTCTTCCTTGGGGCAGCGCGGGTCGTTGCCGCCCGCCAACAGATACAGCGGCGCTTTGATCTGATCGACAAAGTTGATGGGCGATCGATCTTCGTAAAGCGCCCGGTTCTTCTCGGGATCGCCCATGGTCGCAAGATCCGACTGCTGCAGCACGGGGTCTTCATTCTGAATCTCGGTGAACCAGTTCACAAACGGCACAACCGGAACGCCCGCCGCCCACAGCTCCGGAGCCTTGGTGACGCCCATCATCGTCATGTAGCCGCCGTAGCTGGCTCCCATCAGAATGAGCTTCTTGGGGTCGACGTAGCCCGTCTGCTTGATCCAGTCGGCAGCCGCGAGCACATCCTGCAAATCGCCGCCACCCATATCGAAAAGATTCGCCTGCTGAAATTCTTTTCCGTATCCAGTCGATCCGCGATAATTGGGCGCGATCACGATGTAACCCTGGTTGGCCATGTACTGGACGAAGCGATTGAATGTGTTGGTCGTCTGCGAAGTAGGGCCTCCGTGAACATAGACAATCGCGGGGTGCTCGCCATTGCGCGGCAAGTTATAGGGCACATAGACGAAAGCGGAGATCGTCCACTTACCATCTTTACTGGGATAGTGCACAAGGTGAGGTTCGACCATGTCTTCGGATCGCATGCCGCCCATCAGTGAGTGCGTGAGTTGATGCGATTTGCCGTCGGCGAGGTTATAGACCCATAGATCGCCGGGAACCGTCGGTCCCGTGTGGTAATAAAGCAGCCGCGAATTGTCGCGCGTGAAGGGCGAAGGCCCGCCTGCGGAGTAATTCACTCCTTTGGGATGGGGCAGTGCGCGCGCTTTTCCGGATGCAATGTCATACAGGTAAATATCCGTGTTGCCATCGACATTTGCGTTGTAAGTCAGAAACTTGCCGTCGGGAGAGAAGCTCTCGCCAGAAATTTGCCACTTATCTTGCGTGAGCCAGCGGATTTTCTTGCTCGCAATGTCGAGCAAGCCTACGTTGTCGTAACCGTCGCCGGCATTCGACGTGATCAGAATGCTTCTACCGTCGGGCGAAATATCATTTGCCGAGTATGTGTGTTCGCCATCATGCGGAGTCAGCAGCGAACTTTGCGCGGTCGCAACCTCGACGATAAACACATTCGAGTCGGTCCCTTTCGACTGCTCCTGCGTGTAGACGATGAACTTACCGTCCGCCGACCAGATGGGCGCGACGTTCATGCGGTGTTTGGCAGTTCCGGTGGTCAGGTGCTTCACCTCGCGCATGACAGTGTCGTAGACATCGATCTCGAACACAGACGACGTCTTCGGCTTCACCATGTAAGCCAGGTAGCGCCCGTCGTGCGACCAGACGGGACTTTCCTCCGCGATCTCGCGCGTGTTGGTCAGGTTCACGATTTGTCCGCTCTTAGGCGACACGAGGAAAATGTCCCATTGCTCGTCACCGTCGTAATCGGACGTATAGGCGATCCACTTGCCGTCCGGTGACCACGTCGGGCTGGTCTGGCGCTGATCGCTCACCGTGAGTTGCATCGGCCATCCACCTTCGGCGGGCACGAGCCAAAGATTATTGCGGCCGCTCAGGTTGCTGACGAAGGCGACGGTTTTGCCATCCTGCGACCAGGTCGCGCCACCCACTTGGCGCGTCATGTAGAGCTTCTCGATGGAAAGATTCTTCTCCACCCGGGCATCGGGCTTGGAAGCGATCTGCTTGGGATCGGTGATGGCTTGGGGCGCGGGCAGAGTCTGGGATGCCGTCAGGACGCTCGTCAGTATGTTCATCAGTACGACCATAACAAACGGGATAGGAGTGCGCATGGTGGCCTCGAATTAAATTCGCCAGCATGGAAAGTTTAGCAGTGTCGCTTAGGCTCCGGCTTATGTGCTACTCGACCGTTACCTGGTAGTCTCGTCCTTCCCAGCGCGCGGCGTTTTTCCAGAAGAACGTGAAAACGATTTGGCGGCCTGCGGCGAGAGTTTCGGTTGGCAGATCGACGTGGTGAAGATTCCATCCGCTGTCGTGGGAGTTACCGTCGTGGCTCCTCTGCCAGTTGTCAAAGCTCCAGTGCACAATGGCTGGCTCCATCAGCAGAAGGCGGAGCTTCTTTCCGCACGGGAGCGTGCGCGGCTTATTATTGAAGCGCCAGTGGAAGTATGTCGCGGATACTTTTTCTTCTAAGTAACGCTTTACCGTTTGTGGAGGCTGATCGAAAATCTTGCTGTCGACGAGCGACCTGCGCAGCTTGATGTATTCGGAGTGAGCCCACACCAGCGGACACGCCGACCCCGACCCTTTTCCTGCGAACAGCTCGCGCTCCGGAATGTCGTCCGTGTCCCAGACCTGTTCAGGGATCAGGCGGCTCGCTCCGGTTGAATTCTCCATCACGCCCAACAAGGCCTCGGCGGAAGCGACGCGTCCAGCAGCCAGTTCGTAGTGGGCTCGTTCACCCGCCAGCAGCGGCCATGGGCGGCCAATCCCGGTTCCGTCGAACGGAGATCCGTCTTCGTGCTCCCCGTATCCGTCGCAGGTGTAGCGGTACCAACCCGGACCCTGGGGAAGTATTATGCACAGCAGTTCATCGATGACCTTGATCGTGTTCACGATTCGCGGATCGTCGGGCGCGCGCAGGCCGAAGCGTACCAGAGCCAGCGCATCCGGACTGACGATCTCCACCGCCGGCGCACGCGAACTGCTAGTGGCGCGATTCTTAATGGGAACGAATCCCTGCAGGGGCGACGCGGCTCCGTCTTCGTCCGGAGGCGTGATGCGCACGTAGTAGCCTTCCACGCCGAACTGCCGGGCGAGATCGCTGTTGACAGCGTAGGTCCAGCGTTCGATGTTGTCGTTCCATGTGTCGGCCATCTGGCGCAGAAATTCGGCAGGCTGAGACTGACCCATCGAGTGCGCCAGATCGGCGGCGACCAGCAGGGCAGAGACTTCGGCGGCCAGCGTGAACGGTGAATATCCGCCGTCCTCTTCCCAACGGTCTTGCTGCGTGACGGGGCCGTTGGCCACAATGAATGCCGCCGCTTTTTGCACCATCGGCCACCAGCGACGGCTGTCACCGAAGCAGCGCGGCGATTCGCGGCGCAGCAGATCGACCAGCAGAATCGGAAAGGCGGTCTCATCCATCTGCGAGCCACTCCAGTACGGACGCCCATCCAGCCACATGTTCTGCGACCAGTGTCCGTCGGCTTCCTGCGTGGCCTCGAGGTAATGCAATACGCGCAGAGCGTCGTCGTGAGCGCCCGCGGCCAGCAATCCGCCGGCATTCTCGACCAGATCGCGCGGCCAGATAAGGTGGTAACCGCCGAGATCCTCGTCGCCTTTGTTGAAGCCCCAGGGAATGGAGAGGCTGGCGATGATTCCGCCGAGGAAGTCCTTGGATTCGTGCGTGCGTAGAACCGCCATGCTGGCGCGGTATAAATCTTTTTCCCGCGGCTCCTCGTCGAGCTTCTTCAGCGTTTGTTGCCAGTTCTGCCAGTGAAAGACGTAATCTTTGCGGATCGTGTCGTAAGAAGTGAGCAGGGAAGAGAGGGCTTGCTGACTGGCTTCCGCCCAGATTCCGCCAAAGCCGAGTGCGAGGATGAACTCGCCGTTGCAGGCGGCCAGGTCAATTTCAGCAGTCAGCGCGATGTTTCCGTTTTCCGCGCGGTCGTACTCCCACGTCATCTGGAAATGTTGCGACAGGTCCTGCCAGCCGTCCGACATGCCGACAAATCCGACGGAGCGTTTTGGCCAGGGCGCGGAGCAGGCGAGGGCGAGGGCGCAGGAATCGCGCTGGGCAAAAAGCATTGGCTTGCCTTTGTACTCGCCCGCCCAGCCGGTATTGTCGAATCCGAAATTCGCCAGGTGAGGCGCCAACAGCGCATACAGGCGGTAGTCGCGCAGATTTCGCTGCAACGGCACAAAGCGAATTTTCTGCAGCACCACGTTTCGCCAGGGATCGGTCAGCACTTCTTTTTCGATCCGGTACCGGCTTTGCACGCAAGTATTGGTCAGTTCATAGGCCGGCACTCCCGGCTCGATGGGAAGGTTGCGGAAGTTACAATGGCGTTTTTCTTCCGAGAAGAAATCATGGCCGTTGGTGACAATCAGGCCGAAATCGCGGGTGCAGGCTTGGTCCACGCGGGGAAAATAAATCTCATTGAGAATGCCATGACTCAGCGTGAACCAAACCCGGCTGTGGAGGTTCAGCGCCGTGCCTATGCCTGTTTTGGCGCTCGAAGTCCAGCGGGCTACGATTCCGGGCCAGCCCGGCGCATAACGAAGATCATCGCTCAAAGAGGGTGGTCCTCACCGTCAACAAGTTTGCCAGAAGATGCGGATTTGCGCTCGATTTCCACCGGAAATACGCATCGAACCCAACCCCTGTTTAGATGCCGCCTCACGGCCGCGGTTCGACAAAAACGGCAGGCGCTAAGTACTTGGAAAGCAAAGTACGTTCATCAGAAATTCACTCCGCTGTAATCTCCCTTTAATACTTCGCCGATAAAAGAAAATTGCACACTTAAATTGAGCACGAGGAGGATTCGTCTAGTGAACCATCGCATCGCGCTGCTGTTGGCTGGTCTCGCGCTGGCGCTGCCCGTCCTGGGGCAGACCACGTTGAATGGAGCGGGCGCCACCTTCCCATATCCCGTGTATTCCAAGTGGTTCAGCGAATACAACAAGCTGCACCCGGACGTGCAGATCAACTACCAATCGATCGGCAGCGGCGGCGGCATTCGCCAGGTATTGAACGGCACCGTCGATTTCGGAGCGAGCGATTACCCGATGTCCGACGAACAACTGGCGCAATCTAAAACCAAGATCTTGCTCATCCCGACCGTGTTGGGTGCAGTCGTGCCCGCCTACAATGTCCCGGGCGTCAGCGGAGAAATCAAGTTCACTCCCGAAGCTCTGGCCGGCATCTACCTCGGGAAGATACAGAACTGGAACGACCCAGCCATCACCGGGGTGAATCCCGGCGTCAACTTTCCCAACCAGCCGATCATCGTGGTTTACCGTTCCGAAGGCAGCGGAACCACGTTCATCTTCACCGACTATCTCTCCAAGATCAGCAAAGACTGGAGCAATAGCGTTGGGAAGAGTGTGTCGGTGCGCTGGCCGATCGGTATGGGCGGCAAAGGCAACGAAGGCGTTGCGGGGCAGATCCGGCAATTGCCGGGATCGATCGGCTACGTCGAATTGATCTATGCCGTGGAGAACAAAATCACGTACGGATCGGTCAGGAACGCCGCTGGCAATTTTGTAAAGGCTACGCTGAATGGAGTGACCGAAGCGGCCGCATCGGTGAAAACGATGCCCGCCGATTTTCGCGTCTCCATTACGAATGCGCCCGGCAAGACGGCGTACCCCATCTGCAGCTTTACCTGGCTGCTGATTCCGGTGCAGGCCAAGGATCCGAAGAAGGGCAAGATCATCGCCGATTTTCTCGACTGGATGGTCAACGACGGTCAGAAGATGACGAACCAGCTCAGCTACGCTCCTTTGCCCGCGAACGTAGTGGAGAAGGTGAAAGCGACGATCAAGCAGATCCACTAGATGGCCGGTGGTGAGTTCGAGGCCATTCTGCACCTTCCAGGAGGAGAAGTGCATCGAGGGAAAAGGGAGAAACTTGGCGCACATGGGGGTCTTGACGAGCAGTGGTCCGCGGGTGACGACAGGTTAAGGTCGCTTCTTCCGCAGGCTATTCCGTGTGGCAGGAGAATTGCTCGCAAATACAAGTTAGTCTAGCATCGTTATAGAGATAAAGGTGAAAACAGGTTGAGGGAACAAAAAGCAAGAGTCTTAAAACGGCCAAGAGCCGAAGGACAGCAAAGCACAGTTGAGACGCAAACTGCGCGCGCTCGGGCCAGCAGGCCGGCGCCACAGATTTTGGCAAAAGGAGAAAAAATGAAAGCAGTTATCAGACTGAGTATCATCCTGCTGTTGGCATCTGTGCTGCAGGCACAGACGGCAACGCCGACGGCTACACCCAAGAAAAAAGCGGCCAAGCCCGTTAGCGCCGACGTGCAAGCGTTGAAAGACGCGGTGGCGGCGCAACAGGAACAAATCAAGGAGCTGTCGCAACAGTTGCAACAGACCAACCAGCAACTGCAGCAGACCAACCAGCAGTTGCAACAGCAACTGCAACAGGCGCAGGCCGCCGCGGCCGACGCTGCCAACAAGGCCGCTGCAGCTCAAACCGAGGCCAGCCAAGAGCAGCAGTCGGTGGGCGAGATGAAGGGCGACGTGGCCGACCTCAAGACGAACGCCACCAACACGGCCTTGACGGTGCAGGAAACGCAGAAGACTGTCACGGCGCTGGAGAGCCCGGCGGCGATCCATTACAAAGGCATCACCATTACTCCGGGTGGCTTTGCGGCAGCCGAGTTTGTGCGGCGGTCACGAGCGCTGGGAGCCGATCTTCCCACTCCCTTCAATTCACTGACCATGCCCGGGGCCTCGCAGAGCTCGATGTCGGAGTTCTTCGGTTCCGGACGCCAGTCGCGGGCTACGGTGTTTGTCGAGGGCCGCTTGAAGAACGTGGAGCTTTCCAGCTACGTATCGGGCGATTTTCTCTCGGCGGGCACCACCTCCAGCGCCACGCAGACCAATAGCTACACGTTCCGTCTCCGACAGGCTTGGGGCCAAGCCAAGTTTGACAATGGCTGGAAAATTCTCGGTGGCCAGATGTGGAGTCTGGTCACAGAGAACAAGGCGGGAATCGCCCCCAGCGACGACCTGGGGAAAGTCAACGACGCCCGGCCGATGACGATCGACCCGCAGTACTCCGTCGGATTCACTTTCGCGCGCCAGTACGGGCTTCGCTTAACCAAGGACTTCGGCGATAAATTTTCGGTCGCTGTCGCCATGGAAAACGCGCAAGGCACGCTCACTTCACACAACAACGATGCCAATTTCCTGCTCGGCTCGGCGGGCGCGAACAGTAGCTACAACTCGACCTCCAATTACACGTTCAATCCTTCCCCCGATCTCATCGCCAAGGTCGCCTTTGATCCCGGCTTTGGGCACTACGAGATCTACGGCCTGTTCGACCGGTTCCGAGACCGTATCTTCCCGTGCTACGAGTACACGAGCCCTAGCTGCGCCGTCTCCGGCCTGACTGCGCCCAGCGCGGTGACCGCCTACAACGCCTCGAAAAACGGCGGAGGCTTTGGCGCCAACGCCCGCTTTACCTTCGCCGACAAGCACGTTGTTTTTGGCCTGCATGGCTTCGGAGGCAGCGGAGTGGGCCGTTACGGCGCAGCTCAGCTCTCCGATCTTTCCATTAACCCCACCGGAACGGTCCATCTCATCAAGGGTTTTCAGGGTTTGGGCACGCTGGAGTGGCACGGCAAGAAACTCGACCTCTACTCTTACGCCGGAGTGGAGTACGCCGGACGGTCGTATGGCTACGATAATTATTTGGTGGTGCCGACGACGACAACAAGCCTGACGACTGGGTTGCCTGTGACTACGTATCCGATCACACCAAATTGGGTCGGGTACGGATCGCCCAACTTCAGGAATGACGGTTGCTACATTGAAACGGTTGCTGGGAGCGGCGGTTTTGCTCCAGGCTCACTCTCCCATTGCGCCGGCGACACGCGGGCGGTGATTGAGGGTACGGCCGGCTTTTGGTACCGCTTCTACAACGGGCCCAAGGGCAGGTTCCAATTCGGCACGCAGTACTCCTATGTGACTCGCCAAACCTGGTCTGGGGCCAACTCCACCGGGCCAGGGCCATTCTCGCCGGAAGGGCTGGACTCGATGTTCTTCACGTCGTTCCGCTACTACTTGCCGTAAGGCCGCAAATGGTCCCGCGTCACCGTTTGACGCGGGACCACCAAGTTTAATGGCCTTTCGACTTTCTGAGGTGCAGCCTTCCCTTCAGAATCGGCGCCGGCCACAATCCGGCGCCCTCTTACTATAAGCTTTGAGCTGCGAACCACGAGCAAATCTCGACATCTGTTTGCTCGCAGCTCGAAGTCCGCAGCTCGCAGCTATCTTGGTATACTATTTCGGTTCGGATGCGTTGCAGGGTTTTGGTTGCGCTGGTGTTGTTCCTGGGCCCGGGAGCGGGCTCCTTCGCGGTCGAAAGTGTTTATCTGGCACTGACGATCGTCCGGGCCCGGCAGAAAACGCGGGATCGCGGCGTATACTGCGTAGTTAACATCTGCGGTTCGTCATTACCCGCCGCACCAAGGCAGCTCCGGAACAGCCCTAGCGTTGTGTCCCGTAAATGCGCGACATAGGTTTCGGTTGTCATCTTGAGCGAAGCGAAATACCCATGCATTGCCAATTCAAATCCATAGGTCCTTCCCCTTCGGCTCGGCTCAGGGTCAGGATAACAGTGTGGATTTTTGCCACGAACTTGCGGCATCGCTAAAGCGATGCCCTGATACAAAACCTGAGTTTTTCCGCAGCCTGCTAGACGTTCCACCGTGACGATGGGATTTGGCAAACTGGGTTCAACAAACATGGTTAGACAGACTCTGAGCAATCGCGCCAGCCTCCTGAACCGCGAAGCGTCATGGCTGAAATTTAATTGGCGCGTGCTCGAGGAAGCCGGGGATCTCCGTAATCCGCTACTCGAACGCGTGAAATTTCTCGCCATCTCCGCCAGCAATCTGGATGAATTCTTTGAGGTCCGGGTAGGCGGCCTGTTGCAGCAACTTGAAGACGGCCACAACTCCACCACTCCCGACGGCCTCACCATGGTGGAGGAGCGGGAATTGATCAAGGACGCGACGCACGAGTTCGTCGAAGAACAATATTCATGCTGGAACGAGCGCCTGCGGCCGGAACTGGCGGAGCAGGGAATTCGCGTTCTCGGCATCGACGAACTGGATGACGCGGCATTGGCCTTCGCGGACGACTACTGCGCGCGGGAGCTCGATCCGCTGCTCACCCCGGTGACGGTGGATCCGGCACATCCATTTCCTCGTGTGATCAACAAGGCGCTGTGCGTGGCGCTGTTGCTGCGTCGCCGCCGCCGTTCCTCGCTTACCTATACTGGAGTCGTGACCGTTCCGCGGGCGCTGCCGCGGCTGGTGCGCCTGCCGTCCCAGGGGACCATCGACTTCATTTTTCTTGCCGATCTGGTCGTCCATCATGCCGCGCGCATGTATAAGGGTTACGACATCGTTTCTTCCGCCGCCTTCCGCGTTACGCGCAATAGCAACCTCTATTTGCAGGAAGAGGAGTCGCGCAGCCTGCTGGAATCGGTGCGCGCCGAATTGCACAACCGCCGCAAGGGAGACGCGGTACGGATGGAGATTGAGTCCGAGGCCAACCCCGAGATCATCGAGCGTCTGGGCACGGTGTTCGAACTTGACCGCTGGCAAATTTTCCCGGTTAACGGTCCGGTGAATCTTTCGCGGCTGTTTAACATTTACGACGAAGCGGCGCGGCCGGATTTGAAGTTTCGCGCGTTTGTGCCACGGGAGTTGCGCCTGACCGCGAAGTCCCGCGACCTGTTTGAAGAGTTGCGCCGCCACGATATCCTGCTGCACCATCCTTACGATTCTTACGATGCAGTCCTATCCTTCATTCAGTCGGCCGCCGAAGACGACCGCGTGCTCTCCATCAAGCAGACGCTTTACCGGACCAGCGAGCATTCGCTGATTGTTCCGTCGTTGATGGCTGCCGCGGCGCACAAGGAAGTCACCGCCGTGGTGGAACTGAAAGCGCGCTTCGATGAAGCGTCGAACATCCGTTGGGCGCGCGATTTGGAAGATGCCGGTGTGCAGGTCTTCCACGGACTGGTCGGCCTGAAGACGCACTGCAAGCTGTGTCTGCTGGTGCGGCGCGATCCCGATGGCGTAACCCGCCAGTACGCGCACCTGGGCACCGGAAATTACAACGCGACCACGGCCCGAATCTACACCGATCTCAGCCTGCTTACTGCCGATCCGGAGATCACGAGCGCGGTGCACGATGTTTTCAGTTTTCTGACTGCCTACGCCGAGCACCCCAGCTATGGGCCGCTGCTGGTGGCGCCGCTGGATCTCGCCGAAAAGTGCATGAGCTTGATTGAGCGCGAAGCCGAACACGCGCGCCTGGGGCGTCCGGCGCGCATGATCGTCAAGATCAACTCGCTGGTCGACAAAAATATTGTCCAGTGTCTCTACCGGGCTTCGCAGGCAGGAGTGGACATTGAGCTGCTGGTGCGCGGTATTTGCGCGCTGCGGCCGGGGATTCGCGGCATCAGCGACCGCATCCGCGTGCGCAGCCTTGTGGGCCGCTTCCTCGAGCACAGCCGCATCTTCTACTTCGAAAACGGCGGCGAGCCCGAAGTTTACCTCGGCAGCGCCGATTGGATGCCGCGCAATCTGCACGAGCGCGTGGAAGTCCTGTTCCCAGTCAAGAACCCGCTGCTGCGCGACCGCGTCGCGCATGAAGTTCTGGCGGCATATCTCGCCGACAATGTGAAAGCAAGATTTCTGCAAAAGGACGGTCGCTACCTGCGCCCATGGCAATCGCCGCGCGGACGCAGCAAGAGACCTCCTCGGGGCGCTGCCGCCTTCAGTTCGCAGGATTTTCTCATTGGTCTGGCGGAAGGCACGAAGACGCCCGAGGAGATTCCCGCTTCCGTCCCGCGGCGGTCCTCTCGATCATTGAACGGACGAGCTGTAAACGGACGAGCTTTGACCGGAAAGGAATAGGCACTCCGAAATGTTTCTCTATTTTTTGCGCCACGCCAGTGCTGGGGAACAGTTGAGCAGCGCGAAGAAGGATGAAAAGCGCGGTCTCGATAAAGACGGCATCCAGCAATGTGGATATATCGGCCGCGCCCTGGCCGCGCTGGGCGTGCAGGTGGAAATCATCGTCTCCAGCCCGCTAAAACGATCCACGCAAACCGCGGCTTTGGTGGGAAACGAAATGGGGCACGAAGGCAAACTGGTCACTGAAAACGCACTGCGCCCGCAGGCGAGCTTCTCGGATTTTCAGAAGATGCTGGAAAAGTACGCCCGCCAGGATTCCATCTTGCTGGTGGGGCACAATCCGAACCTGCGCGAATTTCTCGGACGCGTAATCAGCGACAGTGGATGCGAAGCGGTGGTTGAGCTTAAGAAGGGAGCCGTCGCCAAAGTCGAAATGCGGCGCAATGCCGGGTCCCTGAGCTGGTGCATCACGCCCCGCATCTTGCGCACGCTTCACGCCGCGGCCACGGAAAGTTCGCGCCCGAAGACTTCGCGGAAGTAGGATCGGTCCTTCTCAATCGACCATACTTCCAGGTCCACGCTTGCCTTTCCGCGCGGAGTGAGTTTCATTGCGACCCTGCCGCTGCGCGCCGACACGCCAACCTTCCCGACGGATTGGCTTCTCCCCATATTCAAGGCTCGCGCGATGCGGAGCAATACCGATGCTTTCGTTACATTTTCCTGTTCCTCGGGGCTCAAGGCGTTCATCGGGCCATCTCCCGGCGCGGGGCGCGACTTGCCGAGGTAGCGCGCGATCGAGCCAATGATGCGCCGCTGTTGCGGCGTGTATCCCAGAATTTCCGAGTTCGCGATGATGTAGTAAGTGTGCCGGTGGTGCCCGTTGCGGTTCACGTAGTCGCCCACCTCAAACAGCATGGCTGCCGCCGAGAGCCATTCGCGATACTCCGCCGGAAGGTGATGCACCGACTTCAACGAGGAAAATAGCAGCAATGCCGACTCGCGCACGTGCAAAGCGTGATGTAAGTCGACGCGGTAATGTTCTACGGCGCGCTTGATCGACTCCCAGCGCTCCGATTCAATCGCTCGGCCCGACCTTGTGCTGCGATCGTATTCCGCCGCCATCTGGGCCAGGATGCCGTCGCGCAGCCCCAGCGCGGAATAGCGAAAACCGGGGAGATGGCAGCGCTCCAGCAATTCCGCATACACCACTGCGCCGGCACAAATGATTTCAGCGCGCCGCGGACCAATGCCGGGGACCTTCCGCCGCTGCTCCAAGGTCAGGCGCGTGATGTGTTTTGCAATGCGGCGGATCATCTCGCGGGTCGCGTAAGTTGCCGGTCCGCGCTTCCGGGACCGCGCCATGCGGCCGGCGGCGCCCACCAGGGCGGCGGCTGTGCCGGATGTCGCGATCACCGCGCCCACACGCGCGGACTTGATCCGATCTTGAATGCGCGTAATCTCTCTCGCGACAAAGCCCTGGAGCCGCTTCAGTTCGCTCTTGCGCGGCGGATCGTGATGAAGAAATTCGCCCGTCAGGCGCACGGCCCCGAGCGGCAAGCTCACCGTATCACGGAGTTGTGCCTCGCGCGAAAGGGTGAGCTCGCAGCTGCCGCCACCGAGGTCCACCAGCAGAACGCTGTGTGCGCCCACGCGACCAACGGAGACGATGCCCAGGTGAATGAGGCGGGCCTCTTCCAATCCGGAAACGATTTCGATGGTCCAGCCTGTGGTGGAGCGGACCCATTCCAGAAACGCGCGCGAATTGCGGGCGTCGCGCAGCGCCGCCGTTGCCACCACTTTCACCGCATCCGTGCCCCATTCTTGCGTGGCACGATGGAAGCGTCGCAGCACGCGCACTGTTTGCGACATTGCTTCCGGCGAGAGGAGTCCGCCGCTGAAAACGCCTTCCCCCAATCGCGTGACTTCGCGATCTTCGTGGACTGATTTCAGCCGCCCGGCTTGCAGGCGAGAGATTTTCAGGCGAACAGAATTTGATCCGATGTCGATGGCGGCAAAGGTGGGCATCGAGTGACGATCGAACGTGAAGCATCAGTATTCTCACACACGGGTTGATTCGCGCAAGCTTGTACGCTTCCCGGCAGTGGGCAGGTTGAAACTGGGCACGGCTCTTCACGCCGCGACCCGATGTTTCGACGAATGGTGGTACGACCGACCCGCTAGTTACTCTTTGGTACCCCCACCCCCCTCCCCCCCTGCCTTTAGGAATCATGGAGTTAGGCGGAAAATTCCAGGCCGGTCTTTGATTCTAAAGGACTTATAGATAAAGTCTTTGAGAACAAATGACTTAAGAGCGATTTCGCTGCGCTTGCTGTCAAAGAACTTCCCACAATGGGATTTGTGGTGGATTCTGTGGCCGTCTTCGGAGACGGGCACACGTCTGGATTCGTCGATCCGATCGTCATTATCGCGCACGGCGGGTTGGACGTCTGTGATGGTGCACACAGGTATTTTGTGATGAAAAAAGGTCAGAGGTCAGATTGTGGATTGGGAATGCTCGCGGCATACCAATCAGTGCGGAGAACGTGGTGAGTGGGGCACACGGAGGAGTCGAACGGTGCCGGCGGTTCGGCAGGCCACTTCTCGAAAAGCGCGAGAAGTGGCGCACCCCGTTTTTTCCTCTTCCGCAGTCAGGAACGAACGGCGTTAGGCAGGAGAAGTGCGCCACCCGCCATATTTCTACACGCACATTTCAGACACTACCCGTTCCGCTTTTTAACCGATTTGTAACAACCCTTTGATAGCCTCAGCATGGAATGTCTAATCAAGCCCTGCCCCGGCCGCGTTTCAACGCTCCAAACCCGGAGCCGGGATCGAAGGCCGCCCTGAAAGTCGAAGCCAGAACGACGCCGCTGTTGCAGGGGAAAGTCAGCGAAGTCCCCGACGTTGCTTTTGGCTGGGCGATGCGCCTTTGCGGCTTGGCGGTGGTCGCGCTACTGGGCTTGATCGTTTACCAGTTGGTGGTGGGATCCGCGCTCTCCTGGCACGCTTTTGGCTGGAAGTTCTTTGGTCAATCGGACTGGAATCCGGTGTCGGACCAGTACGGCGCGCTGCCGTTCATGTACGGCACGATCGTGTCCTCGCTGCTTGCGCTGGTCATCGCCGTGCCGCTGTCTCTGGGCGTGGCTGTGTTTATTACCGAAATGTGCCCGGTCAGTCTGCGCGGAATTCTTTCCTTTACCACCGAACTCTTGGCCGCAATCCCCAGCGTTGTTTATGGGCTTTGGGCAATCTTCGTTCTGGTGCCGATACTGCGTGAATATGTGCAGCCATTTCTTGCCTCGACGCTGGGCTGGACGGGCCTGTTCAGCGGACCGCCTTATGGCATCGGCATGTTGGCTGCGGGCGTGATTCTGGCGATCATGATTATTCCCATCATCTCGTCGATCACGCGCGAAGTGCTCACTGTCGTTCCACAGCACCAACGTGAAGCTGTGCTGGCGCTGGGCGCGACGCGCTGGGAAATGATTCGCATGGGTGTGCTGCGCAATGCGCGGGCCGGAATCGTGGGCGCCATTATATTGGGCCTGGGCCGCGCGCTCGGCGAAACCATGGCGGTCACCATGGTGATCGGAAACCGTCCAGAAATTGCCAAGTCGCTGTTTGCTCCCGGATACACCATGGCCAGCGTGCTCGCCAACGAATTCACCGAAGCGACCGGCGATCTCTACCTTTCCGCATTGATCGAGATTGGCTTGGCGTTGTTCTTTGTAACGATTGTGGTCAACGCGCTTGCGCGGCTCATGGTGTGGAGCGTTACTCGAGGCCAACCGGCGAGAAGCATTGCCTGATACTGACTCCAATACGGCTGCGGGCTTTGTTCCGCAAAGCAGTATTCCGCAGATCAGCATTCCGCCCATCAGCTTGCGGCGGCGGGTGATGGATCACGTGATGACCGGCGTCGCTGTGCTCACCGTCGCCCTCGTGCTTTTGCCGCTCTTCGCCATCTTTGCCTACCTGGTCTATAAGGGCATCGGCTCGATCAATCTCGCTTTTCTGACCCAGATCCCGAAGCCGCCGGGCGAGCCCGGCGGCGGCATGGCGAACGCCATCGTCGGCTCGATGGTCATTCTTGCCATCGCCAGCCTGCTCGGCGTGCCGCTCGGAATCGGCGCCGGCATTTTTCTTTCGGAGTACGGACGAAATCGCTATGGCGATATCGTGCGTTTTGTCTCCGACGTCCTGAACGGCGTGCCTTCCATCGTGATCGGCATTGTGGCCTACGGGCTCGTCGTGATGCGCCAGAAACATTTCTCCGCGCTGGCCGGTGGCGTGGCGCTGGCCATCATGATGGTTCCAACCATTGCGCGCACGACTGAGCAGATGCTACTGCTGGTGCCGCAGGCCATCCGTGAGGCCGCGTATGGTCTGGGCGTTTCCCGGTGGCGCACCACGCTCTCGATCACGTTGCGCACGGCCACCTCCGGAGTCATCACCGGCGTCATGCTGGCCTTCGCTCGCGTTGCCGGCGAAACCGCGCCGCTACTGTTCACCGCATTTGGAAACCAGTATTGGAATTGGAGGACGGACCAGCCGACCGCAGCCCTGTCGCTGCAAATCTTTACTTATGCCATCTCGCCCTTCGATGAATGGCACCGGCAGGCATGGGCGGGCGCGCTGGTTTTGATTGTCCTCATCGTCGGCGCGGTCGCCGCGGTTCGCATTGCTGTAAAGCACGGAACTTTAGCAGGAGCTTGAACAGTTATGGGCGTCGGAATTACAGTCGAGCACCTGAATGCGTTCTACGGCAAGACTCAGGCCTTGTTCGACATCAACATCGCCGTGCTCGCCAACCACGCGACCGCGCTCATCGGCCCTTCGGGCTGCGGGAAGTCCACGTTCATTCGTTGTCTGAACCGCATGCACGAAACCATTCCCGAGGCGCGGGTGGACGGGAAAGTACTCATCGGCGATCTCAGTGTTTATAACGGAACCTCGGCCACGCAACTGCGCCGCCGCGTAGGCATGGTGTTTCAGAAGGCGAATCCGTTCCCGACCATGTCGATCTACGATAACGTGGCCGCCGGGCTTAAGCTAAACGGCTTTCGCAACCGCAAACAACTGGATGAGGTCGTCCATAAATCTCTGCACAATTCCGCGCTGTGGGACGAAGTAAAAGATCATCTCCACAAGAAGTCCGGCGCCAGCCTTTCCGGAGGCCAGCAGCAGCGTCTGTGCATCGCCCGCGCTTTGGCCGTCCAACCGGAAGTTCTGCTCATGGACGAACCCTGCTCGGCGCTCGACCCGATCTCCACCGGCAAGATCGAAGAGCTGATCTTTCAATTAAAAGAGCAATACACAATCGTGATTGTCACGCATAATATGCAGCAGGCGGCCCGTGTGGCGGAGTTCACCGGGTTTTTCCTGCTCGGCAAAATGATCGAGTTCGATAAGACTGAAAAGATATTCACCAATCCTTCCGACAAACGGACGGAAGACTACGTCACAGGCAGGTTCGGATGATGCGTACGCGCTTTCAGCAGCAGATGGAGGATCTGCGGGAGAAACTGCTCCGCATGGGCGGTCTCGCGGAACTGGCGGTTGATCGCGCCACCCAGGCATACACCGAACGCGATCTCACTCGCTGCCAGCTGGTCCTCGAAAACGAGAGCCTCATCAACGCCGCCGAGCGCGAGATCGATGAAATGGCCTTCGACATCCTCGCCACGCAGCAACCGGCGGCCACGGATCTGCGCTTCATTCTCGCGGTGACCAAGATCAACGCCGACCTCGAGCGCGTGGGCGATCAGGCCGTCAACATCGCCGAGCGCGTCATGGACTTGATTGAATTGCCGGCGGTCGAGTTGCCCGTCGATATTCCGCGCATGGCCACCGCCGTCAGCGCCATGGTGCGGCGCGCGCTGGAGTCGTTTGTGGAAGGCAAAGCCGAACTCGCCCAGGCCGTTTTGGAAATGGATCACGTGGTCGACCGGATGCGCGACGAAGCTTTTATAATGCTCGTGCGAAAGATGAACGAAGAGCCGCAAGTGACTCAACAGGCTCTGGATGCGCTCTTGGTGGCGCGCAATCTCGAACGCGTTGCCGACCATGCCACCAACATTTCCGAGGATGTAATTTTCTGGGTTCTGGGAGCCGATGTCCGTCATCACGCGCAGGCAGCGTCCGCCGCGCAACGGCCGGAGAGAAGCGAAGCATAGAGGCATCGGGTGATCGGGTCATCGGGCCATCTAAAGGGCAAAGGCTTTTGACTTTAGATCACCCGATGACCCGATCACCCGATGGCCCGACCTGCGATACACTGTTCGAACCCCATGACCCAGAGAATCCGAGTTTTTGCCACTTGCGACATTGGAGATGCCCTTAACCTTCTTCGCCACAAGGGATACGATCTGGAAGTCTATCCCAAGCCCGAAGCTCCGCCGAAAAGTCTGATCGTCGAAAAGGTGAAGTCCGGCGTGGATGGCCTGATCACCACGCTGCGCGATGAGATCGACGCCGAGGTTTTCGCTGCCGGAGAAGGCACGCTCAAAGTAGTCGCACAGTACGCCGTCGGATTTGACAATATCAACCGCGCCGACGCCAACAAGTACAAAGTCCTCTTCACTTATACCGCCGACGTCCTGACCGAAGCGACTGCGGAGTACGCTTTTTTCCTGATGGGCGCGCTCGCCCGTAAACTCTGGTCCGCCGAACATCTGACGCGCGAAAACCGCTGGATCTACTGGCATCCCTACCTGCCATTTCTGGGCGACGAAGTCACCGGAAAGACCGTCGCCGTTATCGGCACGGGGCGCATCGGCCTCGCCTTCATCAAGAAGTGCGCGGGATTCGACATGAACATCCTGTGCTTTGATCCGGCCTATGAAAACCACGACTACATCCGGGCCATACAAGAGGTGAAGGATCTCCGCTTCCAGCGCGGCATCAGCCGCGAGAGAGCCACCATTCGTTACACCACGTTGCACGAGGCCTTGAGCACCGCGGATTTCATCAGCCTGCACGTTCCCCTGGCGCGCGAGGGCGAGAGCGCCACGCCGACTTATCACCTGATCAACGAAGCCACGCTGCGCATGATGAAGCCCACCGCCATGATCGTGAACACGTCGCGTGGTCCGGTGGTGGACGGGGCCGCTCTGGCCCGCGCTTTGCGCGAGAACTGGATCGCCGGCGCCGCGCTCGATGTTTACGAGGAAGAGCCTCTGCCCGCCGATTCTCCGCTGCGCGATCCCGCAATCGCCGACCGCTGCCGCCTGCTGCCCCACTTCGCCAGCGCCGCGCGCATTACCCGCCTGTCGTCCGATCCTAATAAAGGCATGGCCGGCCGCTGCGTGCAGGGACTGATCGACGTGCTGGAAGGGAACTACGGCGGCGATGTTACGAAGATGCCGTACGTGGTAAACAAGGAGGCGTTCACGAAGTAGAGGGTGTGGGGACGGGCGTCCCGCCCGCCCCAAGCCGAGCGAAGCTCCGCAGGCTCTATCCCGCGGACGTAGAGAATGCTGGCAGCGCTTCTCCGAAAACTTGCCGCCGACCGATCTCACCTGTTAGTCTCGCTACTCACTCACGCCATGAAAAATATTAAACGCATTTTCGCCTGTCTTATCTGTCTGCCGCTCGCTTCTCACGCCCAGGTCAGCGACGCCGTCCGCGCGCTCAAGGTTCTACCGGCCCCGAAAGAAGTCCGCATGGCGGAAGGCAGGCTCGTGATCAAGCCCTCGACCGCCATCCTCATCAGCAATTCCGAAGACCGAACTGCGGCCGAAACTCTGCAGGAAGAGATCCACGACCGCACGGGTATGAACCTGTCCATCGGGCTCGTGACGGCCGCTCCGAAAACGACGGGGCACATTTCACTTGGCCGCCTGACCGACCGCGGTTTGCGGGCATATCTCGAATCGCAGGGAGTGAAAACGGGAGACGACTTTGACAAGCAAGGTTACGTGATCCGCGTGACCGACTCCGGAGTGCTGGTGGCCGGGCGCACCGCGCAAGGCCTGTTCTACGGCGTGCAGACCCTTCGCCAGTTGCTGCGCCCGGAACGCCTCGGAGGAAAGACGCTCGCGGTGCCGGCTTTGGTTATCCGCGACTGGCCCAGCATGGAATGGCGGGGCATGCAAGACGACATCAGCCGCGGTCCCATCCCCACGCTCGACTACTTGAAGATGCAGATCCACATGTTGGCGGAGTACAAGATCAACCTGCTCGGGTTCAACATGGAGCACGTTTTCGATTTCCAGACCCAGCCGCTGGTCCCACCTAAAGACGTCGCGCCCAAAGAAGCGGCGCTGACTCCCGCCGAGATCAAGGAACTGGTCGAGTACGCCGGCAAGTACTACGTCACCCTCTTGCCCGAGCAGCAGGCCTTCGGACATCTTCATCAATTCTTGAAGTACGAAATCTATTCCGATCTCGCCGAAACGCCCCACGGCCACGTACTCACGCCCACCAATCCCAAAAGCTACGATTTCATTCGGCAGATCTACGGCGAGATCGTTCCCTTGTTTCCCGGCCCGCTCTTCCACATCGGCGCCGACGAAACTTTCGAACTTGGGCTCGGCCAGACAAAAGCTCTCGCTGCGCAGGAGGGCCTCGGCCGCGTTTATCTCGAACACCTCCAGAAAGTTTTCGAGATCATGCAGCCTTATCACAAGCAACTTATGTTCTGGGGAGATATCGCGGTCAAGTATCCCGAACTGCTTACCATCCTTCCCAAAGATATGATCGCCGTTCCGTGGGACTACGAACCCAAGCCGAGCTACGAAGACATCATTACGCCATACACCAACGTCGGACTGCGCGTAGTCGTCGCGCCCGGAGCAGGCAACTGGCGCGCGATCTGGCCTGACCTCGACAGCGCCTTCGTGAACATCCGGAACTTTGTTCGCGACGGCCAAAAGCATCAGGCCCTCGGCGCCCTCAACACCACTTGGAACGACGACGGCGAATCCCTCATCGATATGGATTGGCCAGCCCTGGTCTTTGGCGCGGCCGCCAGTTGGCAGCCCGGCGAGTCCAGCATCGACGACTTTAAGAACAGTTATGACTGGGCCTTCTACCGCAATAATGATGACGACAGAACTTTTGCTGAGGTGATCGAGAATCTCGATCGGCCCAATACGCTCCTCGGGGGAGTGAAAGTGGACAGCGCGAGCGACGATCTCTTCTGGTCCGATCCATTCAGTGAAGCCGGAGCCAACATCGCCGCCAAAGCTCTGCCTGCCACCCACGATTTGCGTATCAGCGCGGAACACGCCGCCGAATCGCTCCTGCTCAATCGAGCTAAGGCGCGGCTCCATTCCGAGACTCTCGATGACATGCTCCTTGCCGCCTGGCACCTGGACACGCTGGGCATGAAGATCCAGTTCACATCCGAAATCAGCCGCTACTACTGGGACGCTTATCAGAATCAGACCGACGGGGCACGTGTGCAAAACGATCTGGACGAAATTGTCGACGTCAACGGGCGGTTAGAGAGCTTGCGCGACTCAATCACCTACATGCGGAAGATGTACGCGGAAGGCTGGGCGCGCGAGAACCATCCCTACTGGCTGGACAACGTTCTGGTTCGCTACGACAATCTGGCGTCGGAGGCGCAAGCGAAAATCGTCGTCGTGCAAGCAGCGCAACGTCAGTATTGGAGCACCAAGACGCTGCCCGCTCCCGAGCAGTTGGGATTTTTCTTGAAGTAGAGATTCGGCTGTCATCTTGGGCGAAGCGAAAGACCTATGCATTGCGCGGTCAAATACACAGGTCCTTCGCTTCGCTCATGCTGACAATGCGGTTTTATGCCGCGCAGTTCCGTGGCATGACACTAATCACTGGGATTCATGTTCTCTCACCGCACAGACTGGCGGCTCATCCCAAACGCTCTCACGCGCGCGATCGAGGAAGCGCGCGCTTCGGGCCAGAAAATTCTCGATCTCACCATCTCGAATCCAACCGAAGCCGGCGTCCGCCCCGACCCTGAAATCGTGCTCGCTGCGCTGGCGAACCCGGAAGCGATGCATTACGACCCGCAACCCCGCGGTCTGCTCCAAGCGCGCCAAGCCGTGTGCCGCTACTATCGCGAGTCGCACGAGGTCTTCGATCTCGATCCCGAGCGCCTGATTCTGACCACCAGCACCAGCGAAGCTTATTCGTACGTCTTCCGTCTGCTCTCGAATCCCGGCGACGAGATCCTTGTACCCAAGCCGAGCTACCCGCTGTTCGAGTTTCTCGCCGATCTCGCGGACGTCAAACTCGTTCCGTATCCACTGCTCTACGATCACGGCTGGCAAATCGATGTCGATTCGCTCTACAAAGCGGCAACCGCGCAGTCGCGAGCTGTGATTCTCGTCCATCCCAACAACCCGACCGGTTCGTACGTCTCTGCTGCGGAAACCTCGGTGCTCAACGCTTTCTGCGGTGACTACGGTCTGGCTCTAATCGTGGACGAAGTTTTTCTTGACTATGCGCATGACGGTGTTCTACGCGGCAGCTTCGTCTCCAACGCCGAGGCGCTCACCTTCACGCTCAGTGGAGCTTCCAAGATTTCCGCGCTCCCGCAGATGAAACTTGCCTGGGTCGCCACCAGCGGCCCGGAGGAAATGGTTCGCGAAGCGGGAGCGCGGCTCGAAATCATCGCCGATACATTTCTCTCCATGAACGCCCCCGTCCAGCTTGCCGCCCCGGTGCTGCTCGATCAACGCAAACAGATCCAGCCCATTCTTCTCGACCGTTTGCGCGAGAATCTCGCGGAACTCGATCGCCAACTCGCAAGTCATCCCTCGTGCACGCGACTGCAAGTCGAGGGCGGATGGTACGCCGTGCTGCGCGTCCCCGTACTTGGAACTGACGAAGATCTGGCCATTGATCTTGTGCGGAGGACGGGTGTCATCGTCCATCCCGGACACTTCTACGATTTCGCAGGCGAAGGCCATCTGGTACTGAGCCTGATTACCGATCCTGAAGATTTTCACGAAGGCGTCGCGCGGTTGCTGCAGGTGGTTGGGGCCTGAATACGGACAGTGAGTCATTTTCCGGATTGCCTATGATCGAAGCGGAATCCGAGCCCAACCAGTTCGGAACGTGAGCTCTATCGCCTGCTTGCGACAATTGTGGACCGGTCTAGGAGGACGGAGCTATACTCCGCCACATATGGATGATCCCGGCGTCAGCTCGCGAATGGTTCTACTGGGCCATCTGCTGATCACGATTCCTGCGATTGCAGTAATTCCGCTCATTTTGTACTTTGGCTGGTACATATTTGGCCCAGACCTGCTGTTGTATTACCTGTGTGCGGGACTGGCGGTCTCGTGGCAGTGGTACTCGGCAGCCGCACCGCGCTGGAAGGAATCGCTTCGAAAGAAGAACGTTCAGGAGAACGAAATTGAGGAAATACAGCGGCACACCGGTCTGCTATGGCCGGGGGCATCAACGGTCGGTCTGTTCGCTCTCCATACGACGATTGCTGCGATTTGCGCGCTCCGTATAGGTCCTTGGCTGGTTGGCCATTGGTTCGCTTGGATACTGCCGTTGGGTGGAAGAACCTCGCCTAGCGGTTTTACGGCCTACTCAGACTACTACCTCCAGCATGTGGAGCTGGCGAGTATTCTTCCAGCGCTGGTTATAGGCTACGTTGTTTGCAGATACTTGCCGAAGCTGGCAACGTGGGCTTGGGTTTTGCCCACGTTAATCCTTTCTTACAAACTCTTGACCTTCACCGATCCACAAGCATCCGTATTTACCTCCCATCCTCTGTCTCGTTTTTCGTATTACTTCGTGATCGTGCGACTCACGCCCACTTTTACCGATCTTCGTGGTTCTGATCCCATCCGGCTTGTGCGACAGATGACGGTAGTCGAGCCGTTTTATTCCGGCGTGGCATATAGCATCGGAGCGCTTCTGGAAAGTCACAAAATGTTGGAAAGGATCATCGGGAATATTTTTGCGGAGCCTGAGGCTGAAGTGTTTGGGACGGAGCAAGCGGGAGCCGAGTCTGCCGTGGACGCCAACGAGGAACCTGTCCACGAACGCAACCGAGTCCCGTGAGCGAGCGATTGTCGAAACATCCCATAACGCTCACAACCCCAGAATCGCCCGTTCACCGGCCAGTAGTCAGCGACGCGGAAACCGACCCACTACGAATCCACCCCTCCGCGCCAGATCAGATCTTCTTCGTGTTATCCTTCTCGCCGTCCCCTGCATACGGAGAATTCATGTCCATAAGTCGTCGTGGATTTCTAGGTTCCGCAATCGCTGCATCGGTGGGCACTGGCCTGAATGCGCGAGGCCTCAACGCGCAAGACAAAGTTAAAGACGATGTGCCCCGTCCCGCCAATCCGTTTGGCGCCGGCAAGCGGCCGATCATCATCTGCGCCAACAACGGAGTCAACTATCTCGACGACGCCTTCGCTTTCCTGAAAAACGGCGGCGATACGCTCGACGCTGCCCTGCGCGTTGTAAAGGGGCCGGAAGACGATCCGAATGACGACAGCGTCGGACTCGGCGGCCTTCCCAACGAAGAAGGCGTGGTCGAACTCGACGCCTGCTGTATGCATGGGCCCACGCGCCGCGCCGGATCGGTGGGCGGCGTGCGGAATATCAAGAACGTTTCGCTTGTGTCCAAGGCTGTGATGGAACATACCGGCCACGTCATGCTTGTCAGCGAAGGCGCCGAACGATTCGCTGTCGCCGTGGGTTTCCCGCGCGAGAATCTGCTCACCGAACGGTCGCGCAAAATCTGGCTGCTCTGGAAGGAGTATCACTCGACAGACGACTGGTGGGGTCCGGGATTGGCCGACCCGCAATGGAAGCCGCCGTCGCCAGCGACGTCACCTCAATCCGAACCTCAATCCGACCTGTGGGAACAACGCATCCAACGCCTCGAAGAGCATGCCGCCCGGCTGGGCATCGAACCGGAATTCCGCATGGCTGCCATCCGGCGCGTGCTGTCTCCGCCGACCGGCACCATCCACTGCTCCGCGCTCAACGACAAAGGTGAAATCTCCGGCTGCACAACCACCAGTGGCCTCGCCTTCAAACTCCCCGGACGCTGCGGCGATTCGCCGATCATCGGCGCCGGTTGCTACACCGATCAGGACGTGGGCTCCGCGGGCGCCACCGGCAGCGGAGAAGAGAACATCAAGGTCGCCGGAGCGCACACCATCATCGAAAATATGCGGCGCGGCATGCCGCCGCTCGAAGCTGGCCTTGACGCCCTCAAGCGCATCGTCCGCAACTACAACAACGACATGAGCAAGCTCAAGTTCATCGACATGACATACTACGTCCTGCGCAAGGACGGCGCCTACGCGGGCGTGTCTCTGTGGGAGGGCTATTCTTCGACGCGAGCGCACAAGATCGCCGTTCATGACGGCGCCAAGCGCTCCGAGGTTACAGTAGCGTTATTCAAAGGCAGCTCGCATGAGTTCCCGCCGTTCCCGGTCGCGATGCCAAAGGAGTTAACGGAGGATTCCGTCTACGTGAAATAGGAACATGAAATAAGGAAGGCAGCGCCGCCGCGAACCTCGTTTCCGCTCTTCCCACCGGGTGTACAATTGTCTCGTTAGGACCGCAGCTTCACGGGACTCTTCTTCCCGCGTTCGAGGCGCGAAAATGAACGTTCACGTCAGTTACAAGGTCCACAAAACCCCCGACATCGAAAAAGAGATCGGCCATCAGATAGAGAAAATCCAGAAGCGCCTCCAGGTCTTCCGGCCCGAATTGGTCCATTTGAAGGCCATCATCGATCAGAATTCAGCGCGCGAGGGGACGCTTGTCTCCTTGAATCTGCGCTTGCCCTCGGGCCAACTGACCGCCCAGGCGAAAGCTTCCAGCCCGACCGCGGCTATTAAGGCTGCCTTCGACGAAATCATCCAGCAGATCGGCCGGCACAAGGAACTGCTCCGCTCCAGCCACAAATGGCGCCGCTGGCGCGGAGGGCCACAGGAATCTCCCGAACCCGGCGTTCCCTTCGAGCAGACGCTGGCAGCAGTTCTGCCGCCCACCATTTCCGCCGACGACATTGGTTCCTATGTGAACGCCAATCTCGCCCGCCTCGAACGTTTCGTGGACCGCGAGCTTTACTTCCGTCGCGCCGGCGAGGAGATTCCCGAGGATGGTCTCTCCACCCCCGAAGTCGTGGACGAAGTCATCGCCCGAGCTCTCGGCGACCACGACCGTCCAGAAAAGCTGTCGCTTGAACCGTGGCTTTACCGCCTTGCCCTGCAAGCCATGAACGAGATGACTAAGCGCCTTCATGAACTGGAGTCTCCCGTCCATCTGCATCTCGAAGACAGCCGCCGCCGGCAAAATGTGCAAGCCTCAGACGAGGTCGGCCTGCAATTCCATCAGCCCGACGAGGGTTGGACCCGCGAAAGCGCGATTCCCGACCGCCGCGTGTCCACTCCGGAACAGGCCGCCTACTCCGACGAAGTGATTGCCTTGGTGCAAGCCGCGCTCCGCGGCGCCGACCGCTCCGACCGCGAAGCTTTCCTCCTCTATGGTATCGAGGGCTTTTCCCTCGGCGAAATTGCCGCCATTACCGGCCGGCATCTGGAGGCCGTGCGCGAGTCCGTGCAGCGGGCGCGCGACTGCGTTCGCAGCGCGCCTTCCATCGCCAGCGAATTCCACAAGGAACTCTTAGTCAAAACTCGAATCTAAACATCTCAGTACCGCATCTCTGTATCAAGGAGAGTCGCGATGATGACCCGGGACGAAATCCGTGAGTTGGCGGCTTTTCAAGCGGACGAAACCAAAGGGGCGTGCGCCCTGAGTTTTTACTTTCAGCCCGATCCTCCCCAGGATCGTTCCCATCGCCGCGAGGCAATCGTCGCCAAAGATGTCGTCAAGCAAGCCCTGAAAAGCGCTGCCGCCAGCGGCAAGAACGGACCCCTTCACGCCGACCTCGATCGCGTCCTCGATCTGGCCACGAACTTGCGCGGCAGCGCCCGGGGAAGGGCAGTTTTCGCCTGCTCCGCTCAGAATTTCTGGAAAGAGTACGAACTGCCTCCGCGTCTCGGAGGCACCCAGATTTATCTCCAGCCTCGCTTTCAATTGAAACCGCTGGCAGCGTTGCTGGGAGCCCAGCCCACGCTCTCGGTTGCCGTGGTCGACCGCCAGCGCGCGCGCTTCTTCGATCTTCGCCTCGATGACCTGCGCGAACGCGGAGCTATTGTCCACATGCTCTCGCGCAACGCCTCCAGCGACGGCTTCAATGGCTACGAAGCCGGCCATGCCGAACGCCGAGTGTCCGAGGAAGCGCTCCAGCACTTCAAGGCGGTTGCCGAACGGCTGCGGATCGACTTCGAGAAAGGCATCTGGGAGCGGCTCATCGTCGGGTGCCAGGATGCCAACTGGCGCGAATTCGAGGCCCACCTCCACCCATACGTCAGACAGCGCCTGATTGGCCGATTCTCCGCCGATGTTGCCAGCGTCTCGAATGAAGAGATTCGCGATCACGCCGGCGCCGTCCTCAATCAATGGATCGCTAAACGCGCCTCTACGAAGGCCGGCGAAGCGGTGGATTTCGCCAAGTCCAATGGACGCGGTGTCACCGGCCTCCGCCGCGTCCTGCAAGCACTGGAAGCCGGGGAAGTGCAGAGCATCTTCCTCACCGAAAACTATTCTGCTCGAGCGGTCGAGTGCCCTAACTGCGGCCACCTCGACGCCCATCTGGTCCCGTCGTGCGTCGCTTGCGGACGCCCCACTCGCGAACTCACCGACGTCAGTGACGCCATCATCCCCATCGCCATTCGCCGCGACATCGAATTGTTCTATCTCAAGGAGCACGCCGATCTGGATCGCGCCGGCAACATCGCGGCGCTATTGCGTTTCCGCTCCGATCAGACGACAGGACAGCTCGCGGCGGCCTCGTAGGTTGAAACAAATCGCGGGGCGTCGTTCCGCGGTGGTGAATTGTCGCGGCCTGGGCGAAAATGAACTGATGATCCACAAGATCCTTCCCGTGGGCCCGCTGCAATGCAACTGCTCGATCATCGGCGATGAGACCACGCGCGAGGCAATGGTCATCGATCCTGGCGATGACATTGAAGACATTCTCGCCATCGTCCGGCAACACAAGCTGGAAGTGAAGCAGATCGTCATCACCCACGCCCACATCGATCACGTAGGCGGAGCCATGAAGCTGCGCGCGCTGACGGGCGCCCCAATCCTGCTCAATCAGAATGACTATGCGCTGCTGAAAATGCTCGACGTGCAGGCTTCCTGGCTCGGCATGGCCGCGCCAGGCGAAGTTGCCATCGAAGCGAGTATCGCGGATGGAGAAGCGCTGCGGACGGGCAGCTTGACGGCGAACGTTCTCCACACTCCCGGCCACACCGAGGGCAGTGTCTGCCTCTATTTTCCCGCGGAGAAATTACTGATCGCCGGCGACACCCTGTTCGCCCGCAGCATCGGACGTACCGATCTTCCCGGAGGATCGTTCGAAAAAATCATGCGCTCCCTGCACGAGCGCGTCCTGACCCTGCCCGATGACACTCTCGTGATTCCGGGCCACGGCCCCCGAACAACCATAGGAGAGGAAAGGGAAGAGAATCCGTTTTTGGTGGGGTGAACGCGTGGCTAGCCATACGATGGAGGGACGGGCGGGGACGCCCGGCTCTCCACTAGCAAGTCATTTTTGTGTCGGCGCCTGGCTTTGCGGAACGGTTGGCGGCGCGGAAGGCGCGACGGGAGTCGCTGGCTGCGATTTTGTCTGCGACGGCTTCACTCCCGAAAGCACGGACGTAGGCCCTGTCCGCCGCGCCGCAAAAATCGAAAGCGTGATCGACGTGACCATGAAAATGATCGCGGACCAGGTCGTCGCCCGTGAGAGGACCGAAGCCGCGCCCCGCGGGCCAAATGCTGTCTGGCTGCCCTGACCGCCGAAAGCCGCGGCCAGGTCGCCGCTCTTTCCGCTTTGCAGCAACACCACTGCAATCAGAAAGAAGCAAACGAATACGTGAACGATCGTGATCAGAACTGTTACCCACATACACAAAACTCCAATGGAGCCGAAGCTGGGATCCGGCAATCTCCTCTGCCGGGCAATGAAATTGAATACGATGGTGCGGAAGGGGGGATTTGAACCCCCACGCCTTTCGGCGCCACCCCCTCAAGATGGTGTGTCTGCCAGTTCCACCACTTCCGCACTTTGTAAACTACATGTACTCAACAACCTAGCTATGTCGGCTTCCGAGGGCATTTCGCACTGCGCCGATTTTTCACCGACTTCTTGCACTCTACTCCCGCCTTCAGACGCTCCCGCCCGCCGAGCTGCACAAACAGCTCCTGGATCGCATGTTCGCGTGAGTGCACGCAGCGCATCGCGGTCTTAATGTTATCGTGTCCGGCCACGTACTGCAACGTGAAGGGGTCGGAGTACTCGCCGGCCTCGGTAAAAAGCGTGGGGGTGCGAGGTATGCAGGCCGGCATCGCGCGCCGACCTTCATGTAGCCGATCCTACGGGCTTGAATCCAGTCGCGCAGGGTCCTGACCGAAATGCCAGCAGATGGGGGCGGCCCTGTTCACCTGGTGCAAAGATGGAACTCAGTTCAAGCAGCCCACAGGTGAGCAAAACGAGTGTACAATCCTTCTCGTTCTTGAGGTCAAAAAGGAAATCTCGGTCTAGTGTGTCTGATTGCAGACTTGCCGTCGTCTCTGCATCGGCGCCATCTTACTCTTCGTAAGGCGATGCGCGAGCTGTCGGCAAGTTCCGCGGCGACAATTTATAACTCGAGGCAAGTATGCTAACTCGCATTCTCTGTGTTGTTTCAATGCTGCTGATCGCTGTCCTCTGCTCGGCCCAAACCAGCCTGTCTTCCTCCGTCCTTCCCAAGGAAATCCCCAGCTTCGACGTTACCGCCATCGATAAGAGCACCGATCCCTGTGTGGACTTTTACCAATACGCCTGTGGAACCTGGATGAAGAACAATCCCATTCCTCCCGACAAGTCGCGGTGGGGCCGATTCGACGAGCTCTACGAGCGCAATCTCTATATCTTGCGCGACCTACTGACCGAGGCGCAGGCTCCGGGCAAACACACGGCAACTGAAACGATGGTGGGTGCTTACTACGCCTCCTGCATGGACGAGAGCACGATCGAGAAAAAGGGGGTTTCTCCCCTGACGCCGGAGCTGGAACGTATTAACGGCATCAAGACGAAAGCGGATCTCATTCGGCAAGTTGCTTACATGCACCGCAATTCCACGCCGGCGCTGTTTGCCTTTTATTCCCAGCCCGACATGCACGATTCAGCCAAAACCATTGCGCTCATCGACCAGGGCGGAATCACGCTGCCCGATCGCGACTACTACTTGAAAGACGATCCCAAGTCGGTGGAGACGCGGCAAAAATATCTGGAGCACGTGCAAAAGATGTTCGAACTCACCGGGGACAAGCCGGAAGTGGCGACCGCCGAGGCCAAAACCGTTTTAACGGTCGAGACCGGCCTGGCCCAGGCCTCGATGGACCGCACAGTTCGCCGCGATCCGAAAACCCGCGACCACAAGATGACAGTCGCGGAAATCGCTGCTGCGCTCCCGAGTTTCGACCTCACCCTCTACTTCGCCGATAATGGCTCGCCCAAGTTCACTTCCCTCAACGTGGGCAACCCTGATTTCTTCAAGCAGGTCAACGACCAGCTCAACGCAGTGTCCCTCGAAGACTGGAAGGTGTACCTGCGCTGGAAAACGATCAACGTGTACGCCCCAATTCTGACCAACGCTTTCGTCGAAGAGGATTTCCTGTTCAACGGCAAATACATGTCGGGACAGAAAGAGATAGAGCCGCGCTGGAAGCGCTGTGTGAAGTCCACCGACGCCAGCCTGGGTATGGCCCTCGGTCAGCTCTATGTGGACCGCACTTTCGGCCCCGATGGCAAGGAGCGCACCTTGAAGTTGGTGCAGGGCATCGAGAACGCAATGCGTCAGGACATCGGCCAATTGTCCTGGATGTCGGACACGACGAAGAAGAAGGCCTATGAGAAGCTCAACACCATCGTCAACAACATTGGCTATCCCGACACCTGGCGCGATTACAGCAGTGTCGCGATCAAGTCCGGCGACTACGCCGGGAATTCCGTGCGCGCTGGCGCGTTCGAGGTGCGGCGCCAGTACAACAAGATCGAACGCCCCACGGACCGCAAGGATTGGGGCATGACTCCGCCCACGGTCAACGCCTACTACCGCCCTCCCATGAACGACATCAACTTTCCCGCCGGCATTTTGCAGCCGCCGTTTTACGGCAAGCTGATGGATGACGCCGTGAACTATGGCGCCATCGGCGTGGTGATCGGACATGAACTCACGCACGGCTTCGACGACCAGGGTCGTAAGTACGATGCGCAAGGCAACTTCCGCGACTGGTGGACGGCGGAGGACGCCAAGGAATTTGAGCAGCGCGTCGATTGCACCGCCAAAGAGTATTCGAACTTTGTCTCCGTGAAGGACGACAAGGGCGAGGTGAAGCTCAATGGCAAACTGACGCTGGGTGAAAATACCGCCGACAACGGAGGCCTGAAGCTGGCCTACATGGCGCTGACCGATATCATCGGCAACACGCCGGTAAAACTCATCGATGGATATACTCCTCCGCAGCGGTACTTTCTTGCGTATGGGCAGATCTGGTGCCAGAACGTGACCGATCAGGAAGCCCGCAAGCGCGTGCTCACCGATCCGCATTCCCCAGGACGATGGCGTGTGAATGGCGCGGTGCAGAACTCAGCCGCCTTCGAGGAAGCCTTTGGATGCAAGGCCGGACAACCGATGGTCGCCGAGAACGCCTGCCGCGTGTGGTAAGGACGCCATAGGGTTTGGTTCCCAACTGCCGTCCGGCTTCAGCAAATCGAAGCCAACGTGTGCGTCCTCGCGTCCGCGCTGTACAATGGCCCGAAACTTCTATTGCTACGGAGCGTGTCATGATACCTGCACTCGCGAACCTGGAACCCGAACCGTTATGGAAGCACTTTGACAGATTGGCGGCAATTCCTCGCGCCTCTACAAAAGAGGCCGCAGCGCGGGACTACATCCGAACGCTGGCCACAAAGCTGGGCTTGGACTCCATGCAGGACGATGCCGGCAATCTCGTGGTCCGGAAACCTGCGCGGCCGGGACGCGAGGGAGCGCCCATGGCCCTCCTCCAGGGCCACCTCGACATGGTGTGTGAGAAGAACGAGGGAACCGCTCACAACTTCGATACCGATCCGATCAAGGTGGTAAGAGATGGCGACTGGCTGAAGGCAGATGGAACGACTCTGGGCTCCGATAACGGAATCGGCGTGGCCGCCGCGCTGGCCGTCATGGAGAGCACTGACATTGCCCACGGTCCGCTGGAATTCGCTTTCACCATTGACGAAGAGTCCGGACTCACGGGCGCTGCCGAGTTCCCCGGTGGCGTGCTGAAGTCCAAGTATTTCCTCAACCTCGACAACGAAGAGAAGGGGACGCTCTGTATCGGTTGTTCAGGTGGCATCAAGACGACGGCTCGACGCAAAGTCAGGCTTCATCCTGCAGGCGCGGGATCGGCCTGGCGCATCAAGGTGTCTGGCCTGAAAGGTGGCCACTCCGGTGTCGATATCCATCAAGGCCGCGGCAATGCGCTACGGATCATGGGTGGAGTTCTTCAGACCTTACTCGATCGCCTTCCCGTCGAAATCGCCGAGATCAACGGTGGAAGCGCGCAGAATGCGATTCCGCGCGAAGCTGCGGCGTTGGTACTGGCCGATCCCTCTCGCGAGAGTGAACTGAAATCGCTTGTCGCCACAGCCGAAGCTGGTTACAAAACCGCCTTGGGAGGATTCGATTCCGGATTGCAGATCACGGTCGAGAAAGCCGAACGCCCGGGAAAGGTGCTGGATGCCACAGACGCGACGCAGACTGTGGCGCTGCTCGCGAGCTTGCATCATGGCGTTATCGCTATGAGCCCCGACGTTCCCGGCTTGGTCCAGACCTCCACCAATCTCGCGACCGTTACCACCAAGGGCGACGTAGTGGAGATTGTCACCAGTCAGCGCAGCGCGATCGAGAGCAGCATGCTGGCTGCCGCCCGCATGGTTGCGACGGTTTGCGCGCTGGCGGGGTTCGAAGTGGAGCACGCAGGCAAATACCCCGGCTGGAAACCTGATCCGAACAGCGACATCGTGCGCAAGCTCCAGGAGGTGCACAAGAAACTCTTCGGCGAACCTGCAAAGCTGATCGCCATGCACGCTGGCTTGGAGTGCGGCGTCATTGGCGAGAAATATCCCGGCATGCAGATGGTGTCTTTCGGTCCGACGATCGTAGATCCTCACAGTCCGAACGAGCGAGTGCAGATATCGTCGGTGGAGAGTTTCTGGAACTACCTTAAGATGGTGCTCGAGAACTTGTAAGCGGGAATTGGGTCCGCCTGGCGTCCTTGACGACTTACGCGAACCAAGTGATTGAATCGGCGTGGTGAACTGGCCTGTGTGCCTGATGACGGCGCGCGTTCCACGTATTTTTCCTAATCCCAACTTTCCTAATTCCAATCTCCTAATTCCAATGGTGGGAGTGCCACCAGATTTTCTGGATGTCGAAAGTGACACCGCGGCAGAGGTACATCGGTGTGTTTTCCTCGTCCATGCCAAAGCGTTGGTAGTGCTCGAAGGCTTGAAATGAAGTGCAGTTGTCGCGCACGTCGTCGAGGCTCCACTGGATCACGATGAGGTTCTTGAAGACCTGTGGCGGCGGACCCCAATACCAATGGTTCTGGTGGCGAGACCAGGCGCGGGGCAGTCCGTAGCGAGGGCCGAACTCGTTAATCGCGCCGGCTTCACCGTAGTTGCCGGCCCAGATGCCGGTCTGGGCGCGCTGGTTCGGTGGCAGCGAGTTGTAGATGGCGGCGACCTCACCGACCATCTCGGGCCATCCGAACTGGTCGGCAATCGGTTGCGGCAACAGTGACTCGTGGTGCACCTCGGCCTTGGCGGGTTTGAAGCCGATCGCGTTTTGATAGGCGAGGAGACGTTCCGGCGGCAGCATCCACGTCACCAGCGGGATGGCGGGCAGCGCCGCGAGCAAGATGATGGCGACGACGGCCGCGCGTGTCGTCGTGCATATCAAGGTGGCGCGGTTTGCCGGCTGTCGTTTGAATGTACGTTCGGTCGTACGTTCAATCACGACAGCGCCGCCAGCGAAGAGCATCGGATAGATCGGGAACACGTAGTAGTTCTTGGCGTGCGCGACTTCCATCAATACGAAAAAAACTGCAAAGGTCAGGCCGAGCACGCGCCAGCGGCGGTCGCGGAGAAACCAGACCAAGCCCGAGACCCAGACCGGCAAGAGGATCGGGTGCATGTCGACGATCTGCTCCTTAACGAACGCGAGCGGACCGAGCACGACGTTCTTGCCTTCGCGGCGGACGTTGGCCAGGTCTTCGATGGTCGGAAAGTGATGGCGGATTTGCCAGACGATGTTGGGGAGGAAGAGCGCGAGGGCGATAGCACCGGCGATCCAGATCCACTGCCGGGCAAACTCGCGGCGATGATGCGTCAGAAGCAGGGCGACGGTGACGGCGAATCCGAAAGACAGCGTGGAGTGCTTGTTCTCAAGCCCGAGTCCGGCGAGCACGCCGAACCAGAGCCAAAGCCGCGAGTCTCCGGTGCGCAAAATGCGAGCGACGACAAAAATGCAGCCCATCCAGAACAGCGGCTCGAAGGCATTCATGGTGAGGAGGCTGTCCGCAATTAGGACAGCGGGGCAGAGCAGAATGGCGGCTCCGGCGAGAAGCTGGGCATACCGTTCGCCGCCGAGTTCACGCGCGATGAGGATGGTGAGCGCGACCAGTGCCGTGCCGGCGAGCGCGGGAAGGATGCGCAGCGCCGCGAGCGATCCGCCCATCAGCATCGCGACTTTCGCGTAAACGGCGATCAGCGGGGCGGCATCGACGTAGCCCCAGTCGAGATGGCGGGCCATGTCGAGGTAATAAAGTTCGTCGCGAAAGTAGCCGTAGTGACGGACGCTGATGAAGATGTGCAGCAGCAACTTGGCGGCGCAGAGCGCGACCATGACGCCGACGGCAAGGCGAGGCAATGGCCCTGTCGAGTTCGTTTCGCAAGGCGAGTAAGTGTCAGGCGCGGACGTGTAAGTTTCCGATGCAGGCAAGTTCGTGCTCCTGCGAGTCAGGTAAGACGAAAGGGGCATCGCCGGTGACTCTTCTGTAATTTCGCAGGAGGGCTTTCGGAAAGCAAATTCGTTCTGCCCTGCCATGCTCGCAATTTCCGTATAGCCCGTCACTTGGGGAGAATCGCCAGAGGCGAAACCTCCTCGCGCTGCGTCGAGCCTACTCGGGTTTCCCGGTGTAGTGTTGTTCGCGGTGGACATCGGCATGGTCTTCTAAGGATTCCAGGTGAGTCGTGACTTCAGCGGGCATCCCCAGTTCGGCCGGGAGACGTTCTTCCAGAATGGTTGCGAGGCGGTGGGCCTCGCTGACCGAGGTTAGGTGCGGGAACAACAAGTGTACTTCGATAATCTGGCGGTATCCAGTTGTTCGGAAGCGTACGCCATGGTATTGAATGGCCAGCTCCGAGCAAATTGCATCCAGCTTGTCCCTAATTTTCCGCCCGGCTTTCGGATCGGAATAATCCAGCAGCCCGACCGCCGAACGCCAGACCAAGTGCCCTCCCGACCAGAGGATATTTGCGGCGACGGCGATGGCTACCAGCGGATCAAACGGTTTCCAGTGCGTCAGCAGCACCAGCCCTAGTCCTCCGACGACCCCAAAGCTGGTCCAGCTATCGGTCAAAACGTGTTTGCCATCGGCTTCGAGAATGAGTGAATTGATTCGCCGCCCGGTCCGCAGAAGATAGTAACCGAGACCCGCATTGAGTATTCCCGCCATCAAGATCAGCAACGCGCCTGTTCCCAGGTGTTCCAGTTGCAGCCCTCCGATCCACTTCCGGATCGACTCAAAGAGAATTGCAATTGCGGCCACGACGATCATCGCTCCTTCAAATCCAGCGGAGAAGAAGGTGATCCGCTCGTAACCGTAGAGGAATTGAGGGGAAGCTGACTTTGTGCTGAGCCGAAGACTGAAAGTAGCGAACCCCACGGCGATCACGTGGATGACCGACTCCGCCGCGTCGGAAAAAATGGCCGCCGAATGCGTCAGGAAATAGGCTGTGATCTTGCCGATCAGCATTGCCAAACCAAAAACCAGGGAGAGGCGCATGGCGAAGCGTGCCTCGCGCAACTCCCGTTCGTCTCTTCGTGTTGCGGAGCTAACCATGGCTTGCACCGGCGCGCTCTATGTCCCTGGATCAGAAGCTTAGCATTTCGCGCATAATCCCACAGAAATCGCACCACGACAAGATGTGATGTCGCTCACGCACCGAGCGCGTCGGGCTTGTTGAAAGTGAATTCATTCCGGTGCGAGACGAGCGCGGCCATCCCTGGTCCGTAGCGGGCAACCTGTTACGACCCGAGCTTGAGCAGCGCGTCGCGCAATTTTTCGTGCCTCTGCGTCAGGTGGAGATAGAGCATTTCGTCGGGCTTGGCCTTGGCGCGGATGATTTCGACGAGCGCATCCTTTTGCTCGCGTTTCCACGAGGAGAGATCGCGAATCAGCGCCAGCACCAGCGCGAGATTCTCAAAACTGGCTTTCTCCAACTTGCTCCACGAAGCGAGCTTGACTCCGAGAATCCGCGCGACGGCACGCACCGATTCCTTGCGAATGCGGCTGCTGTCGCCTTGAAATTCTCTCGCCATTCGCCGATTCACGCGCAGACCAATGTCACGCGTGCTGAAGCTGTCCCACGCTCCCGGCTGGCCGCCGGGCAATTCGTAGAACGCGTGGCCAGCGGCCAGGCGGCGCAACGTTCTGGCGGGTGTCCGATATTTCGGATCGGCGGCAATTCTGCGTTCTTCGCGCTCCGCCAATCTTTGGAGGTCGGAGCGTCCCGGCCTAAATCCGAGCTTGCGATAGAACCAGAACGCGCCGGATTCGATCGCTTCCTCGTTGTCATGGCCCAGTTGATACGGATAGACCGAGACGCAGGTCGTTCCCATGAAGTGACACAAGCAGCGCAGCACTTGCGCATACATCCATCCCGCTTCGCCGCCGCGAAAAGTGTAGAAGGTGTTGAAGCCGACCTCCATCCACTCGCAGAGTCCAATGGCTTCGATGTAGTTAATTGGCACGCCATTCTTCAGCGTCAATCCCGCGACATACGCCCGCAGCGGCAGACGGCGAGCGGGAGGCAGGTTCCAGAGATAGATGGAAACGCCGCGGCCAGCTTCGTGTATTCCAAGATCGGCGCGCACTTCAGCTCGGACTTCAGCCCGCACTACCGACGCCGGATCGCCCAGCGTTGTGCCATAAAGTTCGCGGTAGCGCACCAGCATGACCTCGCGGATCATGTCCATGATCTCGCCGCCCTGCTTGCGCGAAAGCCGCGTCAGTTGCACCGGAGGCCGCGCCAGTTCTTCGGCCAGTGAGACTTGGCTGCGGCTGATTAGCGGTTCACTGTGGTAAAAGACGTTCGAAACCGGCTTCCAGTTGCGCGTTCGCGTGATAGCGGAGTTCGCGAGATTCCAGCGCAAGGGAACGCGCAGCGATTCGTAGAGCTCAGCTTTCTGCTGCGATGGCAGCGGCAATTGGTCGAAGCGCGAAATCAGCCACGAAAAGTCAGCATTCTTCTTGTCGTTATTACTAGCCGCTTCGATCCATCGCCGCCAAGGCGTGTCGGCCTCGACGTACGCGTCGTCTTCGAGCAAGGCGATGAAGCGCGGGCCGGTTGTGCCTAACTCTCGTCCGGGCTCGTAATTTTCCCAGGCGATCTCGACTTTGCCGGGCAGGCGCTTGATGAGCCAGCTTGCGACATCGAAGCTGAGCGTGTCTTCCATCTCGGTACCGGCAATACCGGCGACTTCGAAGGTATCGAAGGCATCCATGTCAGCGCCCGCTTTGCGTAACGCTTCCACTTTTTTGTGGAAACGATTCAGAATGCGCTCGGTGGCGTGAACCACGGCTGGCGCTTGAGGAAAGGCGCGCAGGAAAAGAAGCGCTTCGTGGAAGCGGATCAGCGAAGCCGTATCAAGAAAGCGCGCGGCGTCGAGACGTTTCAGCAATTTCGCTACGCGAGCGGCTTCGTGGCGGCCGAAGCGATAGCGGGAGGCTTCGAGTTCGGTGAGTTGGCCGTCAAGAGCGTTTGCTGCCATGGAGATTCCCAACAAAGGGTACCTCATGGCTTGGCTTCCAGGCGTTACATAGCTGATGACGCTGTAGGCTCGGGCGCAAATCCATCGTTTTGACCTTCGGTTTTGACTTTAGTTACCAGTTGGTACTGTAGGGGGTACCCCCCCTCCCCCTGGTCTATTAAAATCATTGGGTTAGAGGGGTATTTTCCGCCAGGTCTTTGACTCTAAAGGGGTTAACTTACAAAGTATAGATAACGAAGGAGTTACTGGAGTATTTCTGATGGCTTGGCCTTTAGAATCAATGACTTCGACTTACTAAGTCGCGCAAAATATAGATTTCAAATAACTTAGTTTCGATTGCGCCTACAGGCTCGCTGGACTGTAACTAACTTTTATTATAGAGCATTGTGTCAAGTCTTCGCGCTGATTTTCAGGGCGTGCCCGCGGCCTTTCAAGTGGATTGTGGCTTGCGTTTTTGGTCTCTCTGGTGTCAGGCGTCATCCACGCCGTGGATGCTCCGTCCTCGCGCACTTTGCGAAGGGCGGGAGTTGAACGGTTCACATCACGGACGACACAAAGGTTATATCGGCGGCATCGCCGCCCACCCCTTTGGCTGCGCTCAGGGCAGGCTCTTGCAAAGAACACAAGGATGGGGCACCCTCAGTTATGGTGACGCAGGCGAACATCGTTCAGAGGGTGGGCCATCAACCTGTCAACTAGATAATGATGCAATATTGAATCATTTTGCTGCATCACGTTTGGGCACTCCCTTCAGCCCCGCGCCATGTGGTAGGCTAGGCTCCCTACTAGGCTTCCTAAATGGAATGATCGCTAATCCGGAGTTCCAAAATCAGCCGAAGATGTTTTGGGCTTACATCCGCACCCTTAGCCAGCATCTCGGTTCCACGGTGCGCGGTGAGGGCCAGATTAAAATCCCGACGCTGGCAGAGATGTGTACGGGATTGGGCGAACTCGGTTTGGACCCACGTAAGATCGCGGCAGGCGAGGAGAAACCGACCGATCTTGGCGCAGAGTTGCACAAATATTTCGGGTACCGCGCTGAGGTTCTGAACGGCTTTGTAGAGTCCCAATTGATGAACGCCGAGCAAGCTCAGGCACTATACGATGAGCTGCGAAAGAAATCTAAGTACGAGTGTCCTACGCCGATGAACAAGCAGAAAGGGGAGAAGGCGAAGCCTGCCTATTTCACTGGCATCGTAAATACGCTGATTGCGAGCAGTACTAAGGGTGCGGAGTGCAATTACTCGCCTATGAAGCTGACTACGGTCACACGCGATGGGGCTGCGGTGCGAACGTTGTCCCGCCGGATCGACGGCGCTTTCCCTGGAGTCGTTAACCCAGTCGCCCTGTGGGAGATCAAAGAGTATTACTACACAACCACGTTCGGGAGCAGAATCGCGGACGGCGTGTACGAAACGCTTGTCGATGGGATGGAACTCGAAGAACTCCGCGAACGCGAGGGAATCGACATAAAGCACTACCTCATGGTCGATGCCCATGAGACATGGTGGGAACTGGGTGGGCGTCCCTATTTGTGCCGCATGGTTGACATGCTGCACATGCGTTATGTAGACGAGATTCTTTTTGGCAAAGAGGTAGTTGATCGGTTGCCCATTCTGGCTCAAGAGTGGATGCGGCTTGTTGCCGAGAGAGGTTAAATTCTGTAGGTGAGCAGGAGCCGGTCAGTGACATGCTCTTCCTCAAGTGTCTGACCGTCCATCTGGAAACGCCGGAGCATCGAACGCCCGCAGTCGATAAACACCTCTTTTTCAAAGAGGCCGGGCGGGATGGGGAGATCAACCTTGTGTTTGCCTGACTTCTTAGTGCCGTCGATACTGAGAGCCACAAACACGCCCCTTGATTTGCAGCGGTCGATGACCCGGAAGAGGTCGTTCAAATCGAACGCTTGAGCGCCGTAGAGGATAGCTTGAGAGTTGCTGTATGGAGGATCGCAATAAATAAGATCCCCACGCTTCGCATTCTCCATCGCCTCTTCGTATTCGATTCGCAGGAACTGAGCGCCTGCTGTTCGTTTCGTCCACTCGTCTACTCGCTTGGCGAAACTTTTGGGGTGAATCGGATCATGGATACCGCACGGAGTAGACATATAGCCGTCTGCTTGCCGGAAACGCACCACACCCCCATAGCAGGATCGGCAGAGAAAGAGAAGGTCCGCGCCGTTCGGTTTGGCATTGTACGCGGCCTTAATCTTCTCGTACTGCGCGACCTTTTCTCCGTCCTTAAACAACAGCCAACGATCTGCATACCAAAGCTTGAGCAGTTCCGGGTTGCGAGAAAGGGTCTGCCATATCTCGATGAGGGGCTTGAACGAATCCGAACCGATAGCACGCTCAGGTGCCAGTGTTGCCAGAACCGCCCCGCTGCCAACGAAGGGCTCCAAATAGGTATTGAAGTGCGCGGGGAAGAAAGAGGCGATCTTGTGGGCAAATCTCTGCTTGTTCCCGATCCATTTGAGCAAGCCCATCTTGAACGGGTCAACGACCCTCGCGTTGCTAAAGAGAAGTTGTTGTCCCTCGGCTCTGGAAGTCATCAGGCGATCCATCCTCAGTTTAGTCTTGACCTGTTGTCGCGTCGGACTTTTCCTGTGTGCAAAAGAGGTTCCATTTGTGGATTTCCCCGGCGCACGATTGGGAGTGTCCCAGCAATGCGATGTGAGGCACAAGGGGAAACGACCGGAACGCTAAATTAGATCAGTGCCCCTTATAGCCAGGCGCGTCAAGCCATTTAAGAAT
>PLIC01000292.1 GCA_003139995.1 Candidatus Acidiflorens stordalenmirensis
CGGAGGAACTTCCGGAATCGGCCAAGCCATCGCCCGCGGCTTGGCTGAAGGCGGGGCTGACGTCGTTCCCACCGCCCGGCGCCTCGATCTGGTCAAAAAGGCCGCGGACCAGATCGAATCTCTCGGGCGGAAGTCTTTACGCATAGCTGCGGATGTGACTGACCGCAGCTCTCTCGAAAGACTGCTGCAGGCGACAGTGGAAGCATTCGGCAAAGTTGACATCCTCATCAACTGCGCCGGCTTTAACCAGCGTGCCCCCACGCTGGATTTTCCCGAGGCCGATTGGAACCGCCTCCTCGACACCAATCTGACCGGCACGCTACGAGCGTGCCAGGTTTTCGGCCGTCACATGATCGAGCGCCAGTACGGACGCATCATCAATATCGCGTCGATAGGATCATTCCTGGGACTGTACGAGGTCGCGGCATATTGCGCGAGCAAAGCCGGAGTCGCTTCGCTGACCAAATCGCTCGCCATCGAATGGGCTCGTCACGGAGTCTCGGTGAACGCCATCGCGCCGGGATATTTTCGCACGCCCCTCACCGAGAAGCTTGTCACTGGCACGCCGCGCGGCGAGGAAATCCTGGTGCGCACTCCCATGAAGCGATTTGGCGAGTTGGAGGAACTAGTCGGCGCGGCGATTTTCCTCGCCTCAGATGCTGCCAGTTTTGTGACCGGAACCTTGCTGGTGGTAGATGGTGGTTTCCTGGCAAGCGGGGTGAATCAGTAGCTTTCTCAGTGAAAGCTAGTCGGCGTGGACGGTACGTTGGGAGATCGTTTCCCGCGCCGATCTTACTGCCTGCACAAGCTCTCTCGCGGTTTGTGTGATCTTCGCCAGGTTGCCGTCGCGCAGTGCCGCTTCACTCACCAAGTCCGCTCCGACTCCAAGAGCAAAAGCTCCGGCGGCGATGAACTCGGCGGCGTTCGAAACATTCACGCCTCCCGTCGGGATCAAGGCTGCGTTCGGGAAGGGGGCTTTCAGTGACCGGAGATACTTGGGACCGCCGACGTTCCCGCAAGGGAAAATCTTGACCAGCTTGGCACTGCTGGAGTGAGCATTCATAAGTTCGGTCGGCGTCAGCGCTCCCGGGATCGCGAGTTTGCCGCTGGCTTGCGCAACCGAAAGCACAGCGAGCGACAGTCCCGGACTGACGATGAATTCCGCCCCGGCATCGACACAAAGCCTGGCCTGCTCAGCCGTAGTGACGGTACCGGCACCAACTAACACACTACTGCCAAAGTGCCGAACGACTTGCGCGATCACCGCAGTAGCGACGGGAATCGTCATCGTGATTTCTACAATGGGAATGCCACCGGCACAGATGGCCTCGACGGCTCGGGTTGCATCGCCGACCGTGGCCGCGCGTACAACCGGTACGATCCCAACCTTTCCGATCCGGTGAATTACATCATCGATGGTCATATTGTGATCCCGAGCACCGTTTTCAGCGCGCGATCCGCGCCGTCTGCGCCTTCATCGCCTGCAGAACTTCATCACGAGTCGCCATAGTCGTGTCGCCGGGGGTGGTCATGGCCAGCGCGCCATGAGCTGCGCCACATTCGACCGCCCACTGCGGTTCCTTCCCCGTCAGGAAGCCATAAATCAATCCCGAGGCAAACGAATCGCCTCCGCCGACGCGGTCGTAAATTTCCAGATTCTCGCGAACCGGCGCCTGATAGAAGCGGCCGTCGTNNGTCCACACCCGCAACCTCAAAGCCCAAGGCGGCGGTGAAGTCTTCTTCATTTCCCAGCATCACATCAACCAGCGACGCGAGACGGCGGTTGACCTCCTGTGCCTTGTTTTTTCCTCCCGTCGATTTCCAGAGTGATGGTCGATAGTTCAGATCGTAAGAGACAACCGCGCCGGCGCGCTTGGCTGCTTCCATCGCTTCCTGTGCGACCAGCGGCGCACTTTCTGAGAGCGCACAGAAAATTCCTCCGGTGTGGAACCACCGCGCTCCATCTTTGGAATAGATCTGGCTCCAGTCGACGTCGCCGGGCTTCATCTGCGAAATGGCCGTATGCCCGCGGTCCGAGCAGCCGAGCGCAGCGCGCACGCCGAAGCCACGCTCAGTGAAATTCAGCCCGTTGCGCACGCTACGGCCGACTCCGTCGAAAGGCACCCAGCGAACATATTTCTGACTGACACCGCCCTGCAGCATCAGATCCTCGACCAGGCGCCCGACGGGATTATCGGCGAGAGCGGTGACGATCGCCGTGTCCATTCCGAAACAGCGCTTCAGGCCGCGGGCGACGTTGTATTCGCCACCGCCTTCCCAGACGCGAAATTCCCGGGTGGTGGAGATGCGTTGATCGCCGGGGTCGAGCCGCAACATGACTTCACCGAGACTCACCAGGTCCCAAGTGCAGTCTTGCTTCGTCTTGATGTTCAGCTTTGCCATAGTTTCACGAACTTGCCCGAGTCACACGCGACCGGCTCTCGGTCTGATCCGAGACGTATGTGGATCTTCGAACCGGTAGTCGATGTGCCGGACTTAGGGTCCCCGTGGGATTCACGACCAGCCAACTGAACGCTCCCACCAGACATAGCGCGGCCGCGACCAGAAAGGAAGCCGTCCAGCCGAGCCGCGACGCGATCCAGGGAGTCAGGGACGCGGCCACGGCGCCCCCGATTTGGGCTCCCATGTTCATCAACCCGGAAACAGATCCGGAAGCAGCGCCGGCAATGTCCGCGGTGGCGTCGAGGTTCGCGAGAGCCAGCGAACCAAGAAGGACCAGCGAAATGTACACTGCCGCGCGCACGCTATGATCCCTTTGCCAGTTTCCGGATTTCGGCTTCGCCCAGACTGCCGCAGTCCAGGCCGTGTTCATCGTCGAGGTGGATGGAGACTCGATACGCACCGGTGGGCGCTTTGATCGTTTGTTTGAGTTCCACCGGAGTCTGCGGATCGACGGGCTGCAAATCCGCCGTGGCGATCTCCAGCCCGCGCAGATCGAACACATGAGCAACCAGTCTTCCCGGGAAGAACGCACCGAAGCTCCCGGAAAGCTGCAAGCCTTCCGCTGTCAAAGACGCGGCGAGAGCACGAAGAACAACTCCAGCCGGGGTCACGGTCCTCAGTTCCTTGTCTGCGCGCACCGGGAACCAACGAGTCTCCATCGCGTAGGAAGTGTCTGGTTCCAGCCTGATCATCGGACTGTTGAGTTCCGCTTCCATGTAGTAAGGAGCCTGTTGCAAAACTGCAGAACGCAACTTCGGCATCCCGTTCTCGTCTAGTTCCAATGCAGCGCCATTCTTGTAAAAGATGACGGAGGCCCTTCCCGGATATTCCGCGCCAGAAACATGTTGAAACCGCTCGACCATGCCGTACTTGGCGGCGTTATCCACGACGGCAATCCAGCCCGCGTCGGAGTCGAGCCAGACCTCGTTTTCCAGGTACAGCCAGTGCAGCATGAACAGGCCGTCAGTCACGGAAAACGACGGGTCGTCGGCAAGGCCCGCCTGTACAGCATATCCATTGACATACGCGCTCTGCGGATTGATCGGAGCGAAAGCCCAGAAATCGTGGTTGTATCTCGCCGGATCATGGGGATCGGCAATGTCGTATTGCGTCACCGATTGCACCGACCAGCGAATCGGATGACCAGTCGAGTTCTTCATTTCTGCATGAAAAGAAATCGCCGGAGAATCGCTGCCGATACCGATATCGCGTGAATACCGCAGACCGGTTACAGGATCGGCGGGACCCTCGAGACGCATAGCGCACGTGGACCCCTGTGACAAGACGCTGAGTTTGTATTCGCCGTCATCCAGCAGATCTGAGATCGGCCCCGGCCAATGTTGTTCGTCGCCCTGTCCCTCTGGAAGCGGCCAGAGTTTGTCGCCGCCGTAGTTGATCCATCGGCCTATCTTGGTGGTCTCAGCCGGCGGAAAATACTTGCCCTTGTACTGGGAGTTCACGAACAGGTAGGCATGTCCGCCGAAGGTCACTTGCATCAGCCTGCCACCTAGTTGCGGCACAATCGTGAGGCGTACCCAGTCATTCGAGACCTCCTCCGCCTTCCACCCTTCGAAGGTCGTGGATTGCACCCGGCAAGGTGAGTGGGTGGCGGCCGAGGACCAAGTGGAACTCAGCGATGTAAAGCAGCCGGCGCTCGCCACAAAGATGGCAATTCGCAAACCGAGAGCTACAGCGATGTGCCTGTTAGAGAGCTGCCTTCGCAATGAATGATGTCTCCCCGGCGCCACTTTTCTGCAGCAGCGAACGGTATCCGGTTTTTCCCGCTGGCTGATACCCGAGTTGGCGTGAGATGCGCAGCCCGGCTTCCTGTATGAGCGGTGCCAGCTGCCGTAACCGGCTGGCCGGCATACGCACCGCCGGCGCCGTGATGCTCAGGCTGGCGTGCACGCCACCCGTGTGGTCCCAGATTGGCGCCGCGATGCATCGAATGTGAAGCTCGTGTTCCTCCAGATCGCTGGCATAACCATTCTTTCGAACCCGGTACAACTCAGCTTCCAGTTCCTGCAGGCTTCCGACAGTATTTGGGGTTAGGCGCTTCAATTCCAGCTGGTGCAGCACGTTGTCGCGGTCATCCTGCGAGGCGTAAGCTAACATCACCTTTCCGACGGCGGTGCAATACAACGGGACGGCGGCGCCAATGCGTGAGTGAATCCGCAAGGGCTCGGAGGACTCAAGTTTCTCGACGTACACTGCTGACAGTCCGTGGCGCACCGTCAAGTGGATGGTTTCACGAGTCCGGAGGTTCAGTTCCTGGAGGTAAGGCAGGCTGAGGCGGCGAACATCGAATTGACTGAGTGCCCTTTGTCCAATGGCGAAACAGGCAATACCCAGGTGGTACACGCCGTCCCCGCCACAGTTCAGGAAACCTGCACGTTCCAGGTTGACCAGGAAGCGGTGCACGGTGCTGACCGGAAGGAGAGAGAGAGTCGCAACCTGTTTCTCAGTGAGCCCGAGGGACGATTCGCTGAACAGTTGCAGAAGACGCAGCCCACGCTGCAACGCCGTGATGTTGTAACTCAGTTTTGAAACTTCAGCCATGGGGATTCCCGACCTCTGAAAATCGTTTTCGTAAATGAAACTGAGAATTATCTGATGAAAACCGCTTTTCTGCAATAGGTTCGTTGTCTCACATTTTTCCAAACTTCTTGACCACTCTCCTCCGTGGATTTCAGGCGTTAAACTTCTGAATACATCGAATGCTCCTTGTAGTCCATCTGTCGACGAAGTCACTGGGCAGCGGTGAAGATGTCGCCGGCATCGGCGATTGCGCTGTCATCCATGACCGGAATCCGCGCTCCGGCAAAGCGATAATGATGGATTGAAGTGGATTGCGGAAATAAGCGCCTGTGGCGCGCTAACGCCCCTTCGCTGCGGTGCTCTCCGGGGAGACTTTCGGATGCGGGTCGTGATTCCCCGCAAGACTTCTTCTTTCAGAAGCAAAAAAAGGTTGACAGCCAACCGAATTTGAGTTTCATTGATGCGGAATAGTTTTTTCACATCCGATACTGGCATTTCACTAGATGAAAAATGACCGAACGAATGGCCTTGGGGCCTGATGCCGCCTTCTTTCGGCAGGAGGTTAGACATGCGTAGTCGTCAGCGCGCAAGCATCGTAGTACTTGTATGTTTGTCCCTGGGATTGGGGCTGGCGTGGGCCAGCATCACTGGCAGCATTTCCGGGGTGGTCACGGACCCGACCGGAGCGGTGATATCGGACGCTTCAGTCGTGGCCTTGAATACGCAGACCGGCGTCAAGACGGCGGTCACCACCGACACGAAAGGTTTTTACAGTCTCCCAGCGCTTGCGATCGGCACGTATGACTTGCAGGTGACTCAGATTGGATTCAAGAGCTACACCAGAACCGGACTGGTGATCGATGCCAACTCAGCGCTCCGGGTTGACGCTGCGCTGCAGGTCGGTACGATCAACGAGAAGGTGGAGGTGCGGACCGACAGCGTCCATGTGGAGACGGAAAGCAGCCAGATGGGCGAGGTGATCGCCGGGAAGACCATGACCGCGGTGCCTCTGAACGGTCGGGCATTCACGGATCTGCTGGCGCTTCAGCCGGGTGTTTCTCCCTACAACTCGATAGACACCGGCATGACCGGCGTCAACGACCGCCCCGTGGACGGCGGTCTGAATTCGGGCAACCAGTCGGTGAACGGACAACGCGAAGCGTCCAACGGCTTCATGGTGAACGGATCGAACGTCGAGGAAGGTAAGACCAATGGAGCCGCAATTATTCCCAACCTGGATTCGATTGCGGAGTTTCGCATCATCACCAACAACTTCGATGCCGAATACGGAAACTATAGTGGCGGACAGATCAACGTGGTTACGAAATCCGGCAGCAACGGATTTCACGGGAGCGGTTTCGAGTTTCTCCGCAACACTTCGCTGGATGCCAAGAACTACTTCGCGGCGCCTACCGACCAAACGCCCGTTTTCCGGCAAAATCAGTTCGGGGGAACATTCGGTGGACCGATCCGGAAGGACAAGACGTTCTTCTTCGTCGACTACCAAGCCACTCGCCAGACCCAGGCGCCAACCGTAAATACGCAGATGCCGTCCTCCGCGAACTTCACGGGCGACTTCTCCGATTCCGCAGGCTCATTTACCACGACCGATCAAAACGGAAATACAGTGCCGACCGTGGTGGGTGGCCCGTACTGGGCGAGTGTTCTATCGACCCGTTTGGGGTACACCGTCAATGACCAGGAACCCTATTACACACAGGGTTGCACGAGCAACGATCCCACGACTGGTTGCGTGCTTCCTAACGCTTCGATCCCAGAGTCAGCCTGGTCGCCCGTTGCGAAGAACATGCTGAGTCTCGGGCTGATCCCGCAACCGAATGCACCCAACAATTTCTTCGAGACCTCGAAATACGCGCAGAAACTGCGCGACGATAAGGGTGGAATTCGTATCGATCAGAATACCCGCTTCGGCACTCTGTTTGCCTACTACTTCGCCGACGATTACTTGCTGAATTCGCCGTATCCAAACGGCGGCGCCACTGTTCCGGCTTCCAGTTTCGCCTACAACGCCGCCACTGCTGGGCGCGCCCAGATGGTGAATCTGGGCGAGACCAAGAATTTCGGCGCTTATGCGGTAAATGAATTCCGCTTCAGTTACGTGCGGAATACGCTTGCCCTGGCGGAACCTCAGGGCGGAGTTGGATCGAATTACAGCCTGGATAACTTAGGTTTCGTCACGCCTTGGGACGCCGCCACCGGAGGAATCAGTCCCGTCGCGCCCAAGCTGGAAGGCGTGCCTTACATCACGTTCAATAACTTCAGTATCGGGGTTCCGCAGGTCAGCACGCGGCAATTCAATAACTCGTTGCAGTGGTTGGATGATTTTTCCAGGGTGATCGGCACTCACTCGCTGAAGTTCGGCGGGCAGTTCCACTACGACCAGATTAACGAAAGGAACTTTGCCGCAGAAAACGGCCAGTACCCGTTCACCGGAGCGGAAACCGGAATCGATTTTGCCGATTTTTTGCTTGGCGCTCCTAATAGCTTGACGCAGGCCAGTCCGCAGATCCTGGATTCCCGCAGCAAGTACTACGCCTTGTTTGCGCAGGACAGCTGGCGCGTCACCTCCAGCCTGGTCTTCAACTATGGCCTGCGATGGGAAGCCAGCATGCCTTGGTATGACACGCAGAACAAAATAGAGACGATTATCCCAGGCAAGCAGTCTGTAAAGTTTCCTGGCGCGCCTTTAGGTTATGTGGTTGCCGGCGATCCCGGTGTTCCTCGAACCTTGGCGCCCACGCGATGGCACAACTTCTCACCGCGTCTGGGTCTGTCTTATTCCCCGAGTTCCTCCTCGGGCATTCTCGGCAAACTATTCGGCGGGCCGGGGAAAACCAGCATTCGTGTTGGCGGCGGTATGTATTACACCTCGGTGGAAGATCTCTCGCAATTCCTCGAAGTGGGCGACCCGCCCTACGGACTGTACTACGGCAGCGCCAGTCCGCCGCTGCTCGAATCGCCTTACATCACCCGTTCCAGCGGCGCACAAGTAGGACTGCGCTTTCCGTTCCCATATCCTCCGACCAACGTTTCCCCAACGAACCCCGATACGACCTTCCCCTGGCCGCAAGTCGAGCCTCTCTCCTACGACTTCTCTTTCGACCCCAGGAACAAATTGCCATATTCGGAGCATTACGAATTCTCGATCCAACGCCAGGTTGGGTCGAACACTGTGATTACCACCAGCTATGTTGGAAACCAGGGGCACCGGTTGGTTACATCAATCGAGGCTAACCCTACCAACCAAGCCCTCTGCTTGTTCTTGAACAATCCGAATAATCTCGGACCGAACAGCGCTGGCCCATGTGGTCCGTTCAGCGAAACTCCTCCATTCGACTCCAGCACTGGAATCAGTACTCCATGGGTTACAAATTCCGGACAAATCATTCCTGCCGTTCGGCCACTAGGGCCGCTCTTCGACACCAATCCCTTCGTCTCCACCGTGGCAAACTCGCGCTATAACTCGCTGCAAGTCAGCGTCAGCCACAACACCGGCTCGCTAAACTTTCTCGTTGGCTACACTTTCAGCAAGAGCATGGACAACGCATCCGGCCTGCAGGATTCCACTAATCCCTACAATCCGCACCTGAGTGAGGCCCTCTCCGGTTTCGACGTGATGCACAATTTCGTTTTCAGCTACAACTGGTTGATGCCGTTCGACAAGTTGGTCACGGCGGGCTGGTCAAAAAAGGTGATCGGCGGATGGAGTCTGTCGGGGATCACGACTTTCGCCACCGGGTTGCCGATCACTCTGACCGAAAATGACGACAACTCGCTGATCGGCGCCAATGCTGTTCCGCTGGACGTTCCAAATTTTTCCGGCGGCGGACCAGTCTTGGCCGATACCAATCCGCGCCACGGGAAGCCCTACTTCAACACGTCACTATTCAGCACCGAGCAACTCGGTCAACTCGGAAACAGCCGGAAGCGCTTCTTCCACGGACCTGGACTCAACAACTGGAATATGGCGCTCCTGAAGACTATCAAGATTACGGAATCCAAGGAACTTGAATTGCGCTTCGAAGGATTCAACGTTTTCAACCATGCTCAGTTCGTGAATCCCAATGGGCTCATCAATGCGGGTTCCCCCAGTCAGGGGGGCACGTTCGGACTGGTGACCTCGGCGAGAGACCCACGCATCATGCAGTTGGGAGCGAAGTTCCTCTTCTAAGTAGCAGTGAAATTGGTCGTAATCTGCGGGTGGCCGAGAGCCTTCCGCAGACGTACCTTAAAAACAGCAGCAGGTCAGATTCAAAACGGATCTCTCTTCCGTCTTGCTATCTTCATTCTGGCCGGCGGAAACTTTGTTGCTCTGTTGCAATCGGCGGCGGAAGGAAATCGAGGAATGGCGATCAGAATCGCACGGGGCTGTTTCATAGCGGCTTTATTGCTGTTGGCAATGTCGGGCTTTTCCGGCGGGGCCGCTTCACCCCGCGAGTTTCAACTGCAAGCCGAATCGCCCCAGTTCTGGAATCTGGTGGATCACAACGCCAAGCTGAGCGTGGTGGCCACCGGATTCGGCTTTACTGAAGGGCCTGTTTGGGACGAAACCGGATTCCTCTATGTCAGCGATGAGACGCTCAACAAGATTTTTCGCGTGTACGGTGATGGCAAAAAGGAGGAAGTCATTGCGCTGGGCGATCCGGATGGGAACACCTACGATCGGCAGCACCGGTTGATTGATTGCGCAAGCGTCTTGCGGGCGATTATCGAAGTAACTCCCGAAGGAAAATACAAGATTCTGGCGGACCAATACGACGGCAAGAAATTCAACAGTCCGAATGACGTCATTGTCGGACCGGACGGGGCGCTCTATTTCACCGACCCCACGCTGGACCTGGTTGCGGGAGAAAAGCAGAAGATTCCTTTTCAGGGCGTCTATCGCTTGGACGACAAGGGCAATGTGCGGCTGCTCACCAAAGACCTGACCCAACCCAATGGTCTAGGATTTTCGCCCGACGGCAAACATTTCTACATCGACGACAGTGAACAGCGAAACATCCGCGTTTACGACTTTGCCACTGACGGGACACTCACCAACGGCCGGGTTTTTGGCGAAGAGCGTGGCGGAAAGGATGACGGCGTGCCCGACGGCATGAAGCTCGATCAGAGCGGCAACATCTTCGTCACGGGGCCAAAAGGGATCTGGGTGTGGGATGCCCAGGGTCATCATCTGGGCACCATCGCCTTGCCCGAGCAGCCCGCGAATCTCGCCTGGGGCGGCAAAGACTACGGCACCCTCTACATCACTGCGACCACTTCGGTTTATCGCCTACAAACTAAGGTGCGGGGCTACATTCCTTACAAGGAAGGTGTGCATCCGCGGATGGACAAGACCCGCAAGAGGTTTTAACCGTGGTTCGAAAGGATAGGTTCGAAAGGACAAGAAGGTATGTCAAGTCACAAGAGAAACCGCTCCTATCTCGCTGCCATATTTCTTATTGGGGCCTTAATCCAGCTCTCAACTTCCTATGCGCAAACCATTCGGGTAGACGCGGCTCCTGATCATGCGACCAATTCTTTCATTCCCACCCAGGCGCTCGGCGCCGGGATCGATCGCATGCCGGCAGCCGCTGTGGAGAAGTACTTCGGTCAGCCGGCGTTGCCGGCTGTGCTCGCCGCAGGGTGGCAACCGGTGACATATCGCCAGAATACGGAACTTGCGGTGGAGGCGTGGCATTGGAATCCGCAAGGGACGTGGAGCGACCCCAGCGGCAAGGGCTATTTCACCGGCAGCGCGACTCCCACCGAAACCATCAAGCATTCCTACGGTTATCCACTTCCCCATCGAGGTTTCACCCGCAATGAGGGCACTGAGACCCAAGGCTTTTCGCGAATGACCGATGGCCATCTGAACACCTATTGGAAGAGTAATCCTTATCTGAGCAAGGCATTCACGGGTGAAGACGACTCGTTGCATCCGCAGTGGGTCGTGATTGATCTGGCGACTCCGCAGCCGGTCAATGCCCTTCGGATCGCCTGGGGTGATCCGTACGCAAAACAGTACCTGGTGCAGTATTGGACAGGAGAAGAGGCGATCAAGCAGCCGACCAAAGGCTCCTGGGTAGCATTTCCCGCCGGCGTGATCGCGAACGGTAAGGGCGGCACCGTGACTCTTCCGCTAACTTCGTCACCCATGACGGTGCGGTTCGTGCGCATCTGGATGACCAGGTCGTCAAATACGTGTGACTCGCATGGCTCCGCCGATCCCCGCAACTGCGTGGGCTATGCGATCCGTGAACTTTATATCGGCACTGCGGATGGGAATGGGTTCCACGACTCAGCGCGGCACACGCCGGATCAGGACCAAACGACCACGTTTTGTTCCTCGATCGATCCCTGGCATGAGCCGTCGGATCTCGGCTCGACCCAGCACGAGCATGTGGGATTTGATCTCTTCTACCACAGTGGCTACACGCGCGGATTGCCCGCNNGAAAAGCGTGGTTACCCGATCTCCTACGTCGAAATGGGAGAAGAAGCCGACGGGCAGTACACACTCCCCGAAGACTACGCCGAGCTGTATCTGCAGTTCGCGGCAGCCCTGCATCGCGTCGATCCCAATCTGAAGTTGGGTGGACCGGTTTATACCGGTCAGAATGAGGACATTGTCGTATGGCCGGACGCGCAGGGGAAGATCTCATGGACGGGGCGCTTCCTGGATTACCTGAAATCTCACGGACGCATTCAAGACCTGGCGTTCTTTCCGTTCGAACATTATCCCTATGAGCCTTGCAAGATCAGCTGGAGCAGCTTGTACGATGAACCTACGCTGGTAAGCCACATTCTTCAGGTCTGGCGGGATGACGGTCTACCGTCCAATGTCCCGATGTTCATTACAGAATCGAACAACACCTGGAATACCGGTGAATCTTCGGTGGACATTTTTGGCGCACTCTGGCTGGCAGATTATGTCGGAGCTTTTTTCAACGCGGGCGGAAAGGCGCTCTATTACTTCCACTATCTTCCTCTGGGGGTACACGAAGGTTGCAACGATTCGATGGGCACATTCGGCATGTTTACCACCACTGGAACTTATGAGATTCAGCAGCCAACGTCGCAGTTCTTTGCCAGCCAGCTCATCAATACAGAATGGGTGCAGCCGGGTAACGGCGTGCATAAGACGTTTTCCGGTTCCGGAGATATCTCGGATGCGGCTGGACATTCCCTCATAACCGCTTACGCGCTGCTGCGGCCGGATGCCCAATGGTCGCTGATGCTGGTGAACCGGGACCAGGAGAACGCATACAAGGTGCACATCGAATTTAATGGTGAAGCTGCAGGTGGCAAGAGCTTCTTTACCGGCCCGGTGACCGTGATCACATTTGGCAGCGCGCAATACCAATGGCACCCAACGAAAGAGGGTGGCTTCCCCGATCCGGACGGGCCGGCGGTGAGGGCCTCGGTAAACGCCAGCGCGGACACGGTCTACGAACTTCCGAAAGCCTCGATAACGGTGATCCGGGGAACTATCGCGAGTTCGACGATGAAAACTCACTGAACCGAAAATGTCTTGCGGAGGAAGCAAAATGCGGTCATTCATTACGGTTTCATCTCTGGCGGCGTGTTTTTTGCTTTTCAGCACGAACGGATACGCGAGTGAATTCAAGGTTCTTACCAATCATCTCGGATATGACCCGACCGGCCCGAAGCATGCTGTGATTCTGGGCAAAGCCAGCGATAGCGTCTCCTCTTGTGCGTTGAAAGACTACCGTAGCGATCAGGCGGTTCTCACCGTTCCTACTCAAGCCGCTGGCCCGATAGAGAAGTGGCGAGACTGGTACTTCTGGACCGTGGATTTCGATTCCTTCACCACGGAAGGTGAGTACTATCTCGACTGCGCGTCGAACCAGGGTGCGATCCGGTCGTTCCCCTTCCATGTTCAGCAGCTGATTCTGGAACGGAATACCCTGTCGGACGTCATCTACTATTTCAAAGATGAGCGCAGCTCAGGGAGATTGGACCAGGCCGACCGGCACCTCCCGTTTGATGGGAGCAAACCAGGCACTCTGGATGCGCACGGCGGCTGGTGGGACGCCACCGGCGACTACGGCAAGCACTTCTCCCATCTTTCTTTCTCCACGTACTTCAATCCTCAGCAAATTCCGTTGGTGGTGTACTCGCTTTTCAAAAGTTACGAACAAGTCCGCCAGCGTGGCGCGCCTGAAATGGTCCGCTACCAGGACAGGCTGCTCGACGAAGCCATGTTCGGCGCAGATTACCTGACTCGGGTGAAAGCCCCTTCTGGTTCCTTTTACCGCTCAATGTCGACCGGCGGCGTGAAACAGATTCCCGAGGAGCGCAAGGTTGCCGGAGAAATGAAGCGGTTCGGCATCTATCAATCTGCCAGTCAGGAGCCGCGCGACCTGGTCGAAAATGCCACTAGCGATCTTGAATACCAGGTGAGCTACCGCTCGGGTGGTGGCGTTGCCATTGCCGCGCTTGCCATGGCGAGCACTTTTCCTTTTTCCGGGGAGTATCGCAGTGTGGATTACCTCAGGGCTGCCGAAGACGCGTTTGACTTTCTGGAGAAGAACAATCTCAAGCTGGTCAATGACGGCAAGGAGAACATCCTTGACGACTATTGCGCGCTTACCGCTGCAACAGAACTCTATAAGGCCACTAAGAAAGATCAATACAAAGCGGCAGCCGATCGGAGGGCCAAAAGCCTGATGGCGCGGCTCATCTCCAGCGGTCCGTATCACAACTACTGGCGCGCGGATGACGGCAATCGGCCGTTCTTTCATGCTTCCGACGCGGGATTTCCAGTTGTGAGCCTGCTTTACTATTCCGAAATTGCCGATGTAAATACCAAGCGGGAGGTCCTCGATATTGCCAAGAAGTCGCTGACCTTCGAGTTGGCACTCACGGCGGAGGTGACCAATCCTTTCGGCTACAGCCGCGAGCTCGTGCAGGACAAAGCCGGCAATCGCCGCGCCAGCTTTTTCTTCCCGCATAATAGTGACGCGGCGCCGTGGTGGCAGGGAGAGAATGCCCGTCTGGCATCGCTTGCGACTGCGGCCCATTTGGCGGAGAAATACTTCAAGGACGACCCGCAGTTCTACCATCAGCTTGAAGTTTTCGCCATGAACCAGCTCAATTGGATTCTGGGTCTGAATCCGTTCGACACTTGCATGCTGTACGGCGTCGGCCGCAATAATCCTCAATACCTGTTCTTTGATTCCTGGGAGTTCACCAACGCGCCGGGTGGGATTTCCAACGGAATCACCAGCGGCTTCCGCGACGAAAGCGACATCGATTTCAACCTGACCTACAAGCAAACCGGCGCTGACAATGACTGGCGCTGGCAGGAGCAGTGGCTGCCACATGCCTCGTGGTATCTGCTGGCTGTTTCATCACAGGGTGGCGGTTTCAGTCACTGAGGAAGATGCACCCTAAGCAGAAAGGTTCTTTCGTGACAGCTTCCAACGGACGTGATCTCGCGCTGGGATGTTCTGCAAGCGCACCCTCGTGCCACGGCGCGAACTGCGACTCAGTTCCTCGACCTTGCAGCACCGCGTGCCCTTTCCCATTCGCGCCGTGCAGGTCGACGGCGGCAGCGAGTTCGCCGCCGGCTTCGAACAGGCTTGCCAGCAGCGCGGTTCGCACCTGTTCGTGCTCCTCCCGCGCTCGCCCACGCTCAATGGCGCCGTCGAACGCGCCAACCGCACCCACAGCGAGGAGTTCTACCAGGTTACCGCCTGTTCGCTGGAGATGAAAACACTCAATCGCGAGCTGCGGCATTGGGAAAAGATCTACAACACCGTCCCCCCTCATCAGGCGCTCGGCTACTAACCCCGCGGCAGTTCCTGCGGCAGAACTCATCCCAACGAAAGGAATGAAAGTGTCACTCATCTCCTGGACGAGTACCGGGCTTTGCACGTTAAGTCCTGACGCAGCTATAATTTGGAAGGAACAGCCCGGAGGAATTGGACTTACAGGTCCGGCTGCCACAAATTGTTGTTTCGTTCCCATGGAGAGAACGAGCCCTCGACACCGACACAGATGACGCGAAAGACGGACAAAACTAAGAAGACGCCGGGAACGTGGCGCATCAATCCCGAACTCGCCCGTCAGATCAAGGGCCAGGCGAGCTCTGGTCAGCCGCGCCGGTTTCGCAAGAACGAGGTAATTTACGACCAAGGGACCATATCAACCAAGTTCTACTTCGTGGTTTCGGGACTGGTTCAGGTTTCGATTGTGCGGGAGGATGGAGTGGAGGTGGTACTCGAATTCATGGGGCCCGAGACGATCTGTGGCGAAGGGGACGCGTTCGACCGGCTGCCGCGGTTTTCCCGAGCGGTCGCGCTGGAAGAAACCGACACCATCGAGTTCGACGCGGCGCGGATGGAGAAGGTGTTCTCTCAGCACCCGGAGTTTGCCTCCGCGTTGTTGCGGGTGATCAGTCTCAAACAGCGGGTGCTGGCAGTGAGACTCGAGCATCTCGCCTCGCGTGAACCGGAGGAACGGATTATGGATCTGTTCCATCGACTCCAGGAGATGTTCGCGATCGACCATCCGGGCGGGAAACTCCTCGTCACGCGTCTCACTCATGAGCAGATCGGCGCCATGACCAGTACGTCGCGGGTCACCGTGACCCGCGCCTTGCGGGCCTTACGTGAAGCAAACAAGATAGACATTCTCGGCGGTTATATTCTTTTGAGAACTCCCCGCAACGAGTGAGATGCCGCTTCGGGTTTCGCGTCCATCGGCGCGCATCGATTGGTTGTCGCGGTCGTGTCTCGTCCCTCTGGCGTTCGCCTCTATTTATTCTCAGCTACTGCCCCGCCGGATGATTGCAGAGAACGATCGTCTTCACGCCCTGCTGGTGAACAAGCTTTTCCATAGCGTCGATAGTTGCCTCTAACGGTACCGAGGCAGTCACCAGGCGCATGACGTCGAGCTTGCCGCTGGAAATCAGCTCCACGGCCTTGCGGAAGTCGTTGGGACCGAATCCGAACGAGCCGGTGAGTAGAACTTCGTCGTAATGGATCCGATTGATCTCAACAGGGAGGGTGGAACCCGCAGGCATACCGGCGAACAGGTTGATCGCGCCCCCTTTGCGGACAACAGCCAAGGCGGTCTGCGCGGCCGCCACGTCGGCAACCGACACGACCACCTTGTCGGCGCCTTCGCCCGCGGTGGCCCGGCGAACTGCGTCTCCCGCGTCTTCGTGCCGCGCATCGATGACGACGTCGGCGACTGCGGAGGCCACCTTCAGCCTTTCCGGCGTAATTCCACTTACGATGACGGGATGCGCTCCAATCCACCGCCCGATCTCGGCCTGGAGCAAGCCCATCACCCCGTCTCCGATGATGAACAGCGACTCTCTCGCTTTCACGTCGATGGAAGAGAAAGCATGCAGACAGCAGGCCACAGGCTCCGCAAAACAGATCGCAGTCGAGTTCGATGATTCCGGCAAGGCAATCATGCCTTGCGAAACCAGACGCCGAGGAACCCGGACAAACTCGCTGAAACCTCCGGGATCGAGGGCTTCCTCGAAAAGATGAGGACACAAGCTGTAGCGCCCGCGCAAGCACTGAGGGCACGAACCGCAGGGGACGTAGGGTGCTACGACAACCCGTGCTCCACGCTGCCACTGGCCGGACCCCGGCGCCTCGACGATGACTCCGGAGATTTCGTGGCCCAATCCGGATCCGGGACGAATCTTGGGGTGGCCGCGCTGGAACGTCTTGATGTCGGTCGCGCAGATGCCGCAAGCTTCCACCGCCAGCACCACTTCTCCGCTTTCGGCTTGAGGTACCGGGATTTCCTCGATACGAATATTGCCAGGACCGTAATACTTGAGCGCCTTCATGCTGACCTCGGATTCTTTCGGAAGCGGACCCCTCGTACTGCGTCCTTGCGAACAGAAATGACGATGCGGTCCGACTGGTTTAAGAGGCGCAAGGGATTGCCGTCGACGCACAGTGCGGCGCCGTCGCGTACCTTCTCGACCGCGATGCTGACATCCTCAGAGAGTGTGACGTAACTGGAAATCATAGGAGCTGCGCGCAGCAAGGCGGAGGCACTCATTTGCACCTGCACCAGTGGCAAGCTGCAGACCAGGCATCCCGCAGGAAGACCTGCGAGGGCGGCGAGACAAATACCACCAGAAACGGCCTTTCCGAAAAAGGCAGGCTCGGCGAATCCGGCCACGACGGTGCCGACGGATTCTCCCTCCGCAACTACGGTCTCCCCGTCTTTGCTGCTTCTCGTCACTCTGGTTTTCGAAGTCGCAACCGGTCGAGGCGTGCCCAGTTCGAGTTTTCCACGCAAGCATGCAGCGGCATCAATATCCCTGACCTGCCCATCGATGGTTCCAACCACCGTATAGCCGATCACCACGTCATTGAACGCTCGCCCCAACAAGTCGTCGTTCACGCTGGCGGTGAGGCAATCCATGTTCCAAGTTTCGAGCTTGTCCGGGTGCAGTTGCGAAGCTTCGCTGGCACGGCAGGTGACCAGACGCCCGACATTGGTGGAACCAGCACCGATTCCGAGGATTGGAGTCCGGCAACCCACCTCGATGCAGACTTGGGCAACATCGGCGAGGGTTCCATCGCCGCCCGCCACGACCAGAGCAGCGATGTTCTGCCCGGCCATCCACCGCGCCAGAGCACGCGTTTGATCTCGGCCGCTCGCCGCTCCGACGTCGTGGACCACCACCCGGCCGCTCCAGCCTGACAGGGCTGCCGAACCTGTCTGCCCGGGTCCGGTCAAGACTTCTTCCGCCCCGATGCTGGAGAGAGCGTTTCTCATGGCCTGCAAGGCCAATTCAACACCGCTGCCCGCCGATGGGTTCACAATCGACCCGACGCGCCGCCACTTCTCAGCCATGGACCGCCTCCACCAGCGATGCCGTGATGCCGCCAGGGTCCGCCGACTGCCAGACGTTGCGGCCCACTGCCACCCCTTTGGCGCCAGCGGTCAGAGCTTCGCGCGTTGAGGAAAGAAGTTGCTCCGAGCTCTGTTTCGACCCGCCGAGAACCACAACCGGACAGTAGCAACTGCTCGTGACCGTTCGAAAGCTCTCGACGCTGCCGCTGTACCGGATTTTGATTAGGTCTGCTCCGAGTTCTGCCCCGACCCGCGCGGCCACAGCGATCTGGTCGACGGAAACTTCGGACGCGGCAAATCCTCCAGGCAACATTTCCGCCAGGAGAACCACGCCCCAGCGGTCGCAATGACTGGCAAGATTGGCCAGCGCTTGCAGGCTGGCCGATTCGCCGGGGGCGCCCACAATTCCCATCGCGGCCACGGCGTCCGCACCTAACCGTACCGCATCCTCGACCGTCAAAGCAGGTTTGTTATCAGACCACTCGCCCGTGAGGGCGGTAGGACCACAGTCAACACGAACAATGATTCCGACTCTGCCGAATAGGCCCGAAAAACTTCGCGCCAGACCGGGAGTAATGAGCAGCGCGTCGGCGCCATTTTCCGTGACGGCACGAATCAGAGGTTCCGGACGCTCGAGTTTCGCGAGGGGTGTAATGCCGGCGATCCCGTGGTCAAGAGCCACAATGACGGTCTTGCCGTCCTGACCCAATAACCGATTCAACCGAATTTCCTTTCCTGGACTCATTCTTGGACCTTTCCGCTCAAAGCGCGAACTTCAGTGCACGAGCATCGGAAATCGCGCCAAGAGCTAAGCTCGCAAAATATGCCTCTTCCTCGACCGGGCATTTTGTCTCCGGGGCACTGATTTTCCGCGTTGATGCCTGGGTCTCAAGGCGGCGACTGAGTTTCTGATCTTGAGCTCAGTGGCCAACACAATTTTCCGCGCCGGTTCCTCGTTACCGCTGATGCGGCTTAATAACAGACGCGCTGCCGTCCGCCCCAACTGATATCCCGGCTGGTAAACGGCCGTGAGTGCTAGATCAGAAAACTCAGTGATGTCGAGCCCATCGAAACTGACAATCGAAATATCGTCGGGACAGGTAAGCTTGAATTCCCGTACCGCGGAAAGGGCCCCCAATGCCATCAAGTCATTGGCGGCAAAGATTGCAGTCGGGCGGGGAACCAGGCGCAGCAGGCGTACCGTACAGGCGTATCCACTGGCCCGGTCGAACCGGCCTTTCTGCACATATTCGGGGTCGATCGAAATTCTGGCATCACGCAATGCCCTGCGGAAGCCTTCGAGCCGGTCCCCTGCATTCGTCAGATGGAGAGGCCCGGAGATGATCGCGATCCGCCGGTGTCCCATCCGGATAATGTGTTTTGCAGCCTCGTACGCGCCTTTGTAATTGGCCACGACGACCACGTCGCCCTTCCAGCCCTCGGGCACGCGATCCAGACAAACCATCGGGGGACCGGAGTTGGATGAAATGGTACTGCCCACGGCGGGAATGATCAGAAGTCCCGCGGGCAGGAAAGACCATAGGTCATTCAGGTACGAAATCTCTTTCTGCGGATCATCGTCTGTGTTACAGAGGATCAGCCTGTAGGAATTCTCATAGGCGATGTCCTCGACGCCGCGTACCACCGACGGGAAAAAGGGATTTGTAATGTCGGGGACGATCATACCAATGATGTTCGTACGATTCAGGCGCAGTCCGCGCGATAACTGGTTGGGCTGGTACCCGAGGTTTCGAATCGCACCCAGTACGCGCTGGCGCAATTTCTCACGCACCGACAGGCTTCCATTGATCACGTTAGAAACGGTACCGATCGACACACCCGCGGTTTCAGCGATCTGGTGCATCGTGATCCGCGCCGGCGTGCTGTTCGTGTTCTTCCCGTTATTCGCCACAAGTAAACTCGCAACGTCTCCCGAGCAAAGTCGGCAAGAGCTTCCATTCTCGACAGGTGATGGTGAGGAGCATATAACACAACACTCTTAGTGCCCCGCTGGTTCCGAATCCACTACGCACCGAAACCCGATTGCTCCCGAGCGATCCAGGCTGGGTGCCATCAGCAAATACTTTCCGTGTTCTGAAAGCCGGTATGCCTGCGGGAAGTACCAGCGCGAGCCTTGCGGCTGGTAGTGGCTGCCACCACGCAGAATCGCGGCGCGAGTATGTTCGTCAATGTACTCGTCTGTCCACTGCCATACATTGCCGACCAGATCCATCACGCCAAAAGGACTAGCTCCTTTCAGGTGCGCTGTGACATCGCTCGGTGGGGCCATATCGCGTCCTACATCAGGCTTCGGAACAGCGTCCTCGATCCAATCATCTCCCCAGGGATACACTCGCGCATCGGTGCCTTGGGCGGCATACTGCCACTCCCATTCATGCGGCAGGCGCTTGCCGGCCCACTTTGCATAGGCGCGAGCGTCTCCCAGCGAAACCCAGGTCACCGGCTTGTGCTCCCATCCCTGCGGAAAAGAGCCGTGCTTCCAGTCCTTCAGAAAATTATGGTCATCGGCTGGGCGATACTGAGTGAAATCGAGGAAGCTTTTGAACTCAGCATTGGTGACCGGATACTTGTCGATCCAGAACGAACGAATGTGAATTCGCTGTGTGTGATAGCGGCGCGGCGACGGTTCCCAGGGATATTGAACGTCGACTCCCTCGTCGTTCATGCCTTCAATCTCGATACCGTTTACGCGAAAGGTGAAGTCAGCTTCGGGAATGTTCACCATGCCGGCCGGATCCTTGGCGGTTCTTGGCGCGGGTGGAATCTCGACCAGTTGTTGCGGGAGAGTACGCCATTCCCGGGAGAATGCGCTGAGCGGTTTCTGACTGAGGTTTTGCATTGTCATCAGCAACTTGGTCAGCCCGGCATCGTCCACTGCCGAGGTTTCCAGCACGGCACCGTATCCTTCGGCTTCCAAATTGAACTCGAGTACTAATTGGTCGCCCTCGCGCTTGGGCTGGAGTTGCGCTCCGTGCCACAAATCAAAGTAACGGGCGCCCTGCTTGTACGGCAGCACCAACTGACGTCCTTTAACGTCATAGTGATTGCGGTTCACAATTGTCCATAGAGTCGCGTCTTTTTCCGGCCATTTGCTGGCGAAGACTCCAAAGTTCTCGGTGAAAATATGCGGCTCCCAATCCGGACTGACCAGCAAGGAGGCGAAGGCGCGTTCGATGGTTGCAATCCGGCGCAAGGCCTCTGCGTCGCGCGGAGTCATCTGGTTCCAGATTCCCCAGATGTTCTCCCAGCTCTCAAAACCAACGCCGTTGAAGAACGCTTGTTGGAGGTCATCGAGGTGGTCGTGCTGCCACCGATTGCACATGTTCACCATGTGCCGCGGTTCCAGCCACTTGTAGCGGCTCACGGAGGGAACAAAATCATATTTCCAATAGCCCCAACTGAAATTGTTGTAGGCCAGCATTTCGTCGGCCGCAAGGGGCGCCTCCGGCTCCAGCGCCAGCGGGTGACTGGTTTTGTCGGAAGCGCGACGAAATGATGCCGGCATCCCCTCCTGCGTATCGCCGTTGATTCCATCGGCATCCACCGAGGCAACCTCGCGGGCAATCGCTTCCGAATCGGGCACGCCCTCATTGTGTGTGCCCTGGTCCCAAACCATTACCGGGAACAGGACGCGGATGCCGCGACGGTGGAAGTCACGCAACATCTGGCGAACGGCATCCTCGCCCCCAGGGAGATCACGGAACAGATCGTACTGGCTGCGGCTGTCGATACCCATGTTGGGGTACGTGTGCCAGATGAGCACACTGTCGATGCCCCCATAGCGCTTTTCGAGATCGTCCACATAGCGATCCACAATGTAGCGGTGGTCATCCCGATCATAAAAATAAAGGTCATGGACCATCATTTGGGGCTGGACGAAGGCGGTCTGTGTCCACTTCAGCTCGGGCCGATCATACTGCGAGCCGTCGTACCCCATTCGGATGAGGTGCTCCGAACGCCAGTGGCGGATGTCCGCAAGCCAGGCACCGATTTCAGCCCGGCTGCAGGTCTTGGGTTTTGCCGTCGAATTCCACTGCGGGACCGGAGCACAGTCTGGACCGGGGATTTGTTCCCACACCGGGGGATATGCGGTATCTTGGGCCGCGGCGGCGGATGCGATCAGCAGCAAACCGATCCATGCCAAACGAGCGAAAAAAGGTGCCAAGCGCCAGACCTCCCGCCGGGAAAGATTGAAACCGTGAGCCAATATAAAAGCTTTCATTTGGGAAAAAATGTATCCAGAGTTACTGAAATGGTGCCTGAGCCGTATTATTTTAGCTCCGTCCCAAGACAGGGACTGCTGTATGCGCCCAGCGCAAATGAATGCTTTCATTTGGTGGGCCGGGATTTCCTGTCACTGATCGAGAGCTCATTAGCTCTACGGGGAGGCGTTCATGTACTCCGTCTCAGCGTTCAAGCTGTCAACTCTGTTGGTTCTTCCTCTGCTTTTTCTGGCACTCATGACTTCGAGCACGCCCGCTCTTGCCCAATCCACGTTCGGATCGGTCATCGGTACCGTCTCGGACATGTCTGGCGCCTTGGTAAAAGGAGCGTCCGTTACCCTCGTCAACGTAGGAACCTCTGCACAGAAGAGAATGGTCACGGATGAAACCGGTTCATTTTCTTTCATCAACGTGGAGGCGGGCAAGTACTCGCTTACGGTAGAGGCGCAGAGTTTCCAGAAAGTCGAATTCACCGATCTGGAACTGCAAGCCCGTGAGACAAAGCGGGTGAATGCGAGTCTGAAGGCGGGTGCTGCGACCGAAACCGTGGACGTACAAGGCGGCACGCTCGGTGTCATTGCAACGGATGTCTCCAACATCGAAGCCAATCGAACCGGGCAGGAACTGGTCGATCTGCCGGTGGCAATCTATTCGAGGTCCACCGGTTCCACCAGTCCAATCTCGACGTTGACCACGCAGCCAGGCGTGCAAACCGACGGTAGCACGCTAGTCATCGCGGGCACCACCACGGCCCTTACTGCCGTCACGCTGGACGGGATCAGCACGATGTCCATTGAGTATGCTTCACCAATCACCGAACTCTTTCCATCCTTCAACTCCATTTCCGAGATGAAGGTCAGCGGATCTAACAACAACGCCGAGTTCAGCGGCGTGGCCGATGTCACGACGACATCCAAAGCCGGAACGAATGCTTTTCACGGTGGAGTCTTTGAGAACTATGAGGGTGCGGCGTTGGATGCTGGGAATCCGTTCGCCCGGACCAAGCCAGCGCTGGTCATGAACGACTTTGGCGGATTTCTGGGCGGCCCGATCATACGCAACAAAACCTTCTTCTTTTCCAGTTATGAAGGGTTGCGTTTGCCGAGGCAGACGCCGATGACCACCAATGTGCCGTCCGCGGCGATGCGCAATGGCGATCTCAGTTCCTACTTGACAGCGGCGTACGGCCCCAGCAAACAGATATTTCAGCCGGATGGAACTGCGATCGATCCCGCCGCGGTGCCCTTCTCCGCCGTCGCTGCGAACTTCCTGCAATACCTGCTGCCCTCTCCCAATTACGGACCGGCGGACAGCTATGCCAACAATTACCAGATCAATATGCCGACGCCCATTTCCAGCAACCAGTTCGATGCGCGCGTCGACCAGAACCTCGGGTCGAAACAGCAGGTATTCGGCCGCGTGAGTTACAAGAAGCGGTCCGTTGTGACTGCGCCTCTCCCGAATTGTCCGTGGTTTTGTGAGACGGCAGGTTCACCCTCCACCGGACCGTTCTCGCAGCCAGAAAACGACACAGCGCTGACGGTGGCACACTCCCTCTCAATCTCTTCCGCGCTCCTCAACGAACTCCGAGGTGGATTCAGCCGTTATCATCGCGCGACAACCCTGGATGTCAACTCCCAAACCATGCTGAACAACATCGGGATCACCGGCATTCCCAATGTGAGTACATACGGCGCCGTCCCGAGTGCGCTGATTGGCGGCGCGGCCGACTTCCAACAGACCGGGGGAGCGAACCCCTCGACGCAAATCAGCACCACCATTCAGATTTCCGACAATGTCACCTGGATCAAACACACCCACACGTTCAAGTTCGGCCTCGACTTTCGGCGCTTGAGCGATCACGACGATAATGCTTTCGGAAGTCTCCGTTCCGGACAATACGGCTTCGATGGCTCGTCCGCGGTCGGGCAGACCATCGGCGACCCGTTCGCCTCGTTTCTACTCGGCTATCCAGACTGGGAAACGATCACCCTCATTAGTAATGACAAGATGAACGGCCTGGGTTACTCATGGGGAGTTTTCGCACAGGATGACTGGAAGGTAACTCCCAGCCTTACACTAAACCTCGGTCTTCGCTACGAACTCCATCCGCCGATGACCGAGGGGAGTTCGAATGTAGGGGCATTCCTGCCCGACTATGTGGGTCCAAACGGGCCGGGTGCTTTGGTCGTTCCGAATCAGCAGGCGATTGCGATGGCCAATCCCGGACTGNNTATAAGAAGGATTTCGGTCCGCGCATCGGGTTTGCGTGGCGGCCATTCCATAATGACAAGACGGTCGTCCGCGGCGGTTATGGCAGGTTCATTCAGGCTCCGCTCGGCTTCGCCCTGGTCGCCGGTTGGGCAGCGACGTCGAGCTACATCCCTTACTACGGAAACTACTACGCCGCGTCAGGGGCGCCGGCGTTTTCCTTCCCTGCCCCCTTCCCGAATCCAATCGGTCAAGCGCAACCAGGCTCCGCCAGCTTCTACTATGCATTTCCAGTTCACTACAAAGACCCGAATGTCCAACAGTGGAACTTCACGCTGGAGCGTGAACTCGGCTTTGGGACCGGCCTTCGCCTCTCCTACATCGGGAACCACGGCAGCAATCTGGAAGTGATGCAGGACCTCAACCAGGTTCACGCCAACACTCTGGGGTACTCCAACGGCCCCTATCAGGGGCGCCCCTTCCAGGACTGGCAGATTCTCGAGAGTGTCACCAACGGCGCGCGGAGCAACTACAACAGCTTCACCGCCGATGCGCACAAACGTTTCGGCAACGGTCTTCAGTTCGAGGGCAGCTATGTGTTCATCCGGGACCTCTCTACCGCAGGCGGCGATAATCCCACTGCCTTGGCGACCGAAGGGGGTAGTAATTGGGTGACGGATCGGTTCAATCCCAGTCTCGATTATGGGAATGTGACCTTTGATCGCCGGCACCGTTTCCTGGCCACCTACCTCTATGAACTTCCCATCGGAAAGGGCAAGAAATTTCTCGGGAATGCCAGTGGCGTCCTCGACCGGATTGTGGGTGGCTGGGAAACCGGTGGCGTATTCTTATTTCAAAGCGGCCCGTTCTTGACTCCGGTTCAAACCACGTGCGACTCCTCCGGTACCAACCTGATTAATGTCACGGGAGCGGCTCGCGCTGACATTGTCTCTGGAGCCTCACTCTACGCGCCACACAGCTCGATGAGCGGATCGAATCCGCTCTATCTGAATCCCCAGGCTTTTGCCGTACCCGGATACAATACCGGGACAGGTATCTGCAGCGCCATTGGAAGATTCGGCAATGCCGGAGTGGGCAGCGTGGTGGGGCCGGGAACCAAAGCCGTTTCGATGTCTTTCATCAAATCCGTTTCCTTCGCGGAAAAAGCGAAGTTGCAGGTGGGCGCAGAAATCTCAAACATCTTCAATCACCCCAACTATGCGCCGCCGAACATGTACGTAACGCCCGGGACCAGTGGCTTTGGCACGATTAGCGCGGTACAGACTGCCGAGGGGGCAGGCCCGCGGATGGTGGAATTCACGGCGCGAATCACCTTCTAAAGGCCTCCGCAGCCCACAAAGTAGCGCTCACCCCGCGAACCAGCGGCGGTGAGCGCGGGGCGGCGGATTTCCGGAACGGGGGTGATTTGTATCGCAAGCCCGCGCGGGGAGAAAAGCGTGGCGGAGTCAATAACCCGGTGTACTCTGTAAGCACCTGGGTGCTGCCGCCATTTTGAAGCGTTCGAAAGGGGCGCACATGTATCAGCCAGAAACCTACTGGGTTGCCTTGCTTTTCATGATCCTTTCCATGCTGTGCTGGGGATCGTGGGCAAGCACGATGAAGCTGACACCAAAATTCCCTTTCCAGCTCTTTTACTGGGACTATGTCATTGGCGCCCTGGCGACGAGCGTTTTCTGGGCATTCACGTTGGGCAGCGCCCGCGGAGGGGAGCTGTCATTCCTTCCTAACCTTCACCAGGCCGACACCGCCCACATCGCATGGGCCCTGGCGGGTGGTGTCCTTTTCAATGTTGCGAACCTTCTGCTGGTGACGGCCATTGATCTTGCCGGGTTGGCAGTTGCTTTTCCTGTGGGCATCGGGCTGGCCCTCGTGGTGGGTGTGTTGTTGAATTTTCTGATCTCTCCAAAAGGAAATCCTCTTCTGCTCTTCGGTGGCGTAGCGCTGGTAGTCGTGGCAATCGTGCTGAACGCAGTTGCCTATCGGCGCCGAGAGATCCAGAGAAAGACTCTGAGCTTGCTCGGGATCGAAATCAGTGTGGCCTGCGGCATTTTGATGGGGATCTCCTATCCATTTATAGTGAAGGCGATTACAGGCAACCATTCTCTTGGGCCTTATGCTGTTTCCTTCATCTTCGCTTTGGGCATCGCTTTTTGCACTATCCCGGTAAATTACTTCCTTATGCGGCGGCCGCTGACGGGCAGTGCGCCGGTGGACATGAAGGGCTATTTCGATGCCCGGGGCCTGGACCATTTCTGGGGAGTTGTCGGCGGAACGATCTGGTGCACTGGAACCACGCTGAACTTTACGGCTTCCCACGCTCAGATTATCGGTCCAGCAGTCTCTTACGCAATTGGCCAAGGGGCAACTATGGTGTCCGCTATATGGGGTGTATTTGTCTGGCGTGAATTCTCCGATGCGCCTGTTTCCGCTCGCAAACTGATCTTACCGATGTTTCTCTTCTTCATCGTCGGACTGGTTGCGGTGGCGATCGCCCCGGTTTTGAGGCACTGAGCATCTCGTACAAAGGACAAAACTCCATGAAGAGTACAACTGCCTTTTCCGGAATCGATCTATCCCAGTTGCAAACTCGCATGTTGATCAACGGCGAGTTGCGGAACGCCTCCAGCGGCAGCACATTCACTCTCCATGATCCGGCGACCGGCCAGGAGATTGCGCGCGTGCCGCAGGCGACGAACGCCGATGTTGACGCCGCGGTGCAAGCAGCACGAACGGCGCTGCAGAATGTGAGTTGGCGGGAAATGTTGCCGGCGGCGCGCGAGCGGCTCTTGCAGAAGCTAGCCGATTTGCTTGAACGACATGCCGACGAACTGGCCAAGCTCGAAACGCTCAACCAGGGCATGTTGCTGGGTGTGGCGCAGGCGGTTGACGTGGGTGCAAGTGTTCAGTGGTTGCGCTACATGGCTGGCTGGGCAACGAAAATCCATGGCGATTCTATCGACATTTCTTTCCCGATGCCGCCCGGCACCAAGTATCAGGCGATCGTGAGACGGCAGCCGGTTGGCGTCGTGGGCGCCATCGTACCCTGGAATTTCCCTCTTCTGATGGCGATCTGGAAAATTGCGCCGGCCCTGGCTTGCGGCTGTACGGTTGTACTTAAGCCGGCGTCAGACACGCCCCTGACGGCCCTGCGCTTTGCCGAGCTTGCGCTGGAGGCGGGCTTTCCGCCGGGGGTGCTTAACGTCATCGTAGGCAGCGGCAGCACTGCCGGCGCGGCCCTGGTTCAACATCCTGACGTCAACAAGATCACCTTAACCGGTTCCACCGAGGTCGGCGTCTGGATCGGCCAGCAGTGCGCTAATACCGTGAAGCGCGTTGCCTTGGAACTGGGCGGGAAAAGCCCCGTTATCGTGCTCGACGATTGCGATCCGGCGGTGGCGGCGGCGGGCGCCAGCGCGGCCATCTTTTTCAACCAAGGCCAGGTTTGTACGGCCGGATCCCGTCTGTATGTGCAGAAGAAGCAGTTCGAGCGCGTAGTCGAAAGCGTTGCAGACACGGCCCGCAACGCGGTACTCGGCTCAGGGTTCGACCCGGCAACGCAGATTGGGCCACTTGTCTCCCAGCGCCAGCGGGAAAACGTATTGCGGTTTATTGATACGGGCGTGAAAGAAGGCGCCCAACTTGTGGCCGGAGGTACAGCTGCGGACCGGGATGGCTACTTCGTCCAGCCTACCGTGTTCGCCAACACCACCGGGCGCCCGCTGACCCTGACGCGCGAGGAGGTGTTCGGACCAGTCTTGATCGCTCAGCCCTACGACGATCTTGAAGAAGTCGTGCGCGAGGCGAACAACACTGTCTACGGGTTGGCCGCAAGCGTCTGGACCTCAAACATCAGCAAAGCTCTCAGGGTGGCGGAGCGCCTGGATGCGGGCACAGTCTGGATCAATTCGCACAATGTGGTCGATCCTAATATGCCTTTCGGCGGTTTCAAACAGTCTGGCATCGGGCGCGAACATGGACGCAGCGCGATCGAGGCGTACACGGAGTGCAAGTCGATTTGTATAGCTTACTAACGGTGTTGGGCGTCCAAGCCGGTGGGGTTACAACAGAGGACTGGAAGGTTTCTTCGCTGTGTGCCTCGTTACAATTATTTGCCCTCATCGTCCAGGCCCTCAGATAGTGTTAACAGGCTCCCGAGGAATCCTAGAAAGACTGCGTCGTTATGTCGAAACCGATAGTTGTCGTTGGAAGCATCAACCTGGATTTGGTCGCAACCACAGAGCGAATGCCAGCCGTTGGAGAGACCGTTGCTGGAAGAGCATTTCAAACTTTTTTTGGTGGCAAAGGAGCCAATCAAGCTGTTGCGATTGCGCGACTGGGATATCCAGTTCACATGCTGGGCAAGGTCGGAGACGATGCTTTCGGTTCGCAGTTACGTCATGCTCTCGAAATCGCCGGAGTTAGCGCCACCGCAGTCGAAACCGCTCCCGGCTCCTCTGGCGTGGCAGTAATCCTTACCAGCAACCACGGAGAAAACATCATCGTTGTGGTAGCCGGCGCCAATGGAGAACTGCAGGCAGCCGATCTGGACAGACACCGTTCTTTGATCGAGGATGCGGGTCTTGTCCTTACACAGCTTGAGATCCCAATGCCAGCCGTCGAGCGACTGGCACACATCACGCAATCTGTGGGTGTTCCCCTGATGCTAGACCCCAGCCCCGCGCAGCCGCTTTCCAGCGCTCTTCTGCGATGTCTGGATTGGATCACGCCGAATGAATCAGAGACACGCGTTTTGCTAGACCTGGATGAGGGCGAAGCTATTCCGGATGTCGCTCACAGAGCTGCGGAAGAACTCCTCCAGCGGGGACCCCGCAACGTTCTACTCAAACTGGGTGAGCGTGGAGTGTTTCTGGCGCTGCAGAACGGCGACCGGTTTTTTGTCCCAGCCTATCGGGTGGAAGCTGTGGATACCACGGCGGCGGGGGATGCCTTCAATGGCGCGTTTGCCGTGAGTCTGATCCGTGGCAAGTCCCCCAAGGAGAGCGCGGATTATGCTGCGGCAGTAGCCGCAATCTCTGTGACTCGGCATGGCGCCCAGCCATCCATGCCCAACAAAGACGAGGTGGAGCGGTTTCTGGAGCAGCAGGTTGGCGGTGACCAGTGATCACCTTTTGGCAAGGAGCGGGCCCATTTCCGTTGTGACTACGTTACACACAATTACAACGGGTTGACTGACGTGTCTGATCTCGCTCAGACAAACAGTTGTTGATCTGGTCTTGACGCCGAAGCAGCCTGCAACATCAGCCTGACGTTTGCGCAAAACGACGGCAGGCAACGCAAATGCGATGGTCACATTCATCCAGGATGGCTCTCAGAGTCCTCAAACAAATGGGTGTGTCTCGCCGAAATGTCATCGGCCGAGAATGGCGCGAGTCTTTCTCGTCCGAAGCATGAACTTTGAGTCTGCACTGACCAAGTCGTCCATCTTCACGCGGGTGTGCCAGTCGTCCATGTTGCTGACGCAGAAATGGACCAGATCGCGCAGGTGGCGACGCGCCAAAAAGAAAAGTAGTAGCCGCCACAGAAACAGAGAGTAGTACCGGCCCAGAGCCAAGGTAACGGGAATCGCAGAAATTTTGGGGCATCATCCTCCGGAATGCAAGATTCATCACCGCGCCGCAGTTATGGACGCCCGGCCGACTACAATGGCGGCCATGAGGGTGCCCCTCTGGCTCAAGATCGGCTGGACCGTCTGGGTGATCGCCTGGGTCCCGTTCTACTGGAGGCAATACGGCCTGCAAAACTTCCTGTTCTTTTGTGATCTGGGAAACCTCTTCCTCATGCTCGCCCTGTGGTTGGAGAGCCCTCTGATTTTCTCCTGGCAGGCGACCGGACTGCTGCTGTTCCAGACCCTCTACACTATCGACTTGGCTGGGGCTTTCAGCACTGGCTCGCACATCGTCGGCGGCACGGAATACATGTTCGATCCCAACCTACCTTTATTCATTCGCCTGCTCAGCTTGTTTCACGTGGCCACTCCTCC
>PLIC01000236.1 GCA_003139995.1 Candidatus Acidiflorens stordalenmirensis
GTCGTAGAACTCCTTGCAGGGAATGATCTCTCCCGCGATCGAAGCTTTCGGATCGTCGTTGCCGAGCACCGCGCACTCGATCTCACGCGCCCTATGCTTCTTTCCGCCGACGCCTTCCTCGATCACGATCTTGCGATCGAATTTCGCCGCTTCTGCAATGGCCGGACCGAGTTCCTTCGGATCGTGCGCCTTCGTGATTCCGACCGACGATCCCAGGTTCGCCGGCTTCACGAACACGGGATACTTCAACTTGCTCTCCACCAGCTTTTGCACTTTCTTAGGCTCGCGCTCGAATTGGCTGCGCAGCACGGTCACATGTTTCACGATAGGCAATCCCGCCGTGCGGAACAAAGACTTCATGATGTCTTTATCCATGCCCGCGGCGGAGCCGAGCACGCCTGCGCCAACGTAGGCAATGTCGGCCAGTTCGAGCAGTCCCTGAATTGTGCCGTCTTCGCCGAAGGTTCCATGCAGCACGGGGAAAATGACATCGACGTTAATTGCACGGTCGGCAGCTCGACGAAGCGCGGAAGCGTCCGTCTGGAACGGCGCGAGTGCTGCGTCGTGCCGTGCGGGTTCCGGAGGAACGACCACCGACTCGCCCGTCGCCAGCACAGCCGCTCCTGGAGTCGCCTCCGGATCGCCGGCCCGAAGCGACGTTTGTGTGGCGCGGGCGCCCTCGCCCGCGTTGCCCTTCAGCAATCTCTCGGCGTGTTCCGCCGTGAGCCAGCGGCCGTCTTTCGTGATGCCGATGGGAACGACTTCGTATTTCGTTTTGTCGATTGCATTCAGAACGGACGCCGCCGACAGCAGCGACACTTCATGCTCGCCGCTGCGTCCGCCAAAGAGGATGCCAACCCGGAGTTTTGCCATGCCCTTTCAGTCTGGCGCTCGGCATGTTTCCCGTCAATCGCAGCTTTGGTTCCGGCATGGAGCGGATCGTACCGCCGAGACGCCGAGGTCGCCGAGAGAACCTTCTTAGACTATTCCCGGCTTCTCAGCGTCAGCGATGTGTCCATGGGGTGATGATGCGCATCATTGAGTTGATCCTCTATATGCTTCTGGATGAGTTCCCATTCCGAGCGCAGCGTCATTTCCTTGATGGTGAACTTGGATTCGTGGCGAGCGTCATCCACGCGGACCGCCAATTCCTTGTTCTGGAAACGGAAATCGATGACTTCCGCCAGCGGTACCAGTTGATTGGAGGACTTGCCCACGATGAGATACACGACCTTATCGGTCACCAGGGTGTATTCCGGGCAGGCTCCTTCGTCCACTGCGGCTTGCGGCGGCCCGAACGTGTTCATGAAGCCTCGGTGCATGAGCGCGCAGTCGCCCATGCGCATACGAACCACGGTTCCATGTTGATAGATACCGATCGGCGCAGCCCAAGCAACTGAAACGCCAGTCGATATCCATGCAAGGGCCAACAACAATGTGGATTTCATAGGTCTCCAATCAGCGAACGCTAGGTTCGTAGTAGTAACCGTTCCGGCTATGGAATCTGAGGTTGAGGTTGTGGGTCGGCAAAAGGCGAAGAGAATGGAATCCAGCCTGGTGGCTGGGCAAAGCGTAGGTTACCAGGTAGGAGGCGCGCAGATCCTCGAGCATAGCGTTCAGTACTGTGGCGGCGCCGTCTTGCTGGGAGGAGCGCAGGGAGGAAGACAAAGAGAAATAGCGCCCACCGGTAGCCTCCGAAACTTGCCGCAGGAACGCGCTGCCCGAGGTTTGGTACGAAGCCTGGTTTTTGGAAGTTTCCATATCGACGGAGTAGATCAGGGCGCCAGCGTCCAGCACCGCCTCCAGCGCGTCGTCGGCGGAGTGCAGGCTGATGGTGTCGTTGCCGTCGGAGAACAGAATCAGGACCGACCGGGCCCCGGCCCGGCGATGATGCGAGATGAAATCGGCTGCGAAGATCAGCGCGTCGAAGAGCGGCGTTGTGCCGCCGCCCTTTATCTTTACCGCCAGGAGTCTCGTCACGGAGTCGGACGCGCCGCAACCGCTCGCGCAGAGAACAGCGGGCCGGATGCCAGCAAACGTTCCTCCAGACGTTCCTCCGAACGACAGAACGGCGATGTTGTCATCGGGGATCGACTGCTCCCGGGCGACCAATTGCAGCACATCGCTTATGGCAACTCGAAAGCGCGGGGCGACCGATTCGCTGAGATCGACCAGCGCGACCACGTCGAGCGAGGTTTCATCGGAATGCGTGAAGCTGCGGAAATTGCGCACCACCCGTTCGTTGTCGACTACCGCGAAGTCAGACTTCGTCAAGGTTGCGACCGGACGATTGTTTTCATCGGTGGCGAAGAATGTAACCCGGACTTCAGAGACGTCACTGCGATACGTAGGCACGCCTGAGGGATGGTTCGGGTCTTCGGCAGCCGAAGCGTATGTCAAGGCAAGTAGAGCCAGGAGTGCCAACCGAGTGTGCCAATGGGCCAACATCGCTGTCCATTAGTCCTATCGGCACACGACGGGACATTCCTCAATTACCGTAGTTTCGCTTGGAGGTGACTAGGAGGTTGGTAAAATCGGCGGAAGCAAGCCCCTACCCGCGAATTTACCGCCGAGACGCCGAGGTCGCCGAGAAAAGCCAATTCATGTCTGTCCGTCTCGTGGGTCAGAGTGAAACTAAGACCTCAGTTTCCTGTCGCTGCTGGCAAACAGCAGGTCCTTCGCTTCGCAGGATGACAAAGTCTTAGTTTGCCAGTCGTAATTCGCCTGGGATGACGAGTCTGAATTCTCGTTGATCAAGAGTTCAACTCGGCGTTCTCGGCGTCTCGGCGTTAGATTTACGGGCTGAGGGCGATGACAGATGTAAATTTGGAAGGGTTTGCTTGACACCGCGCTGAAACAGGTGTGAAATTGGCGATACTTCGCGAAGGCCGGTGCCGGCCCTTCCCCCATGGCACTTGGACCCAGGGCCTCTCGTCGAAGAAACGCATGAGAGACTGCAGGCCGGATGAAATTTGTCTGGCCGCTTATGTTTTCTGTCGTGGATTTATGAGGGAAGAGTTTCGCATCTCACAGGAGTGGCTATGAATTCGAGCAATCGAGGAAAGAACGTCCTGCCGAAATGGTTCGTATTGCTGGTTCTTCTCGCAGTAGCCGCAGTTGCTTCGGCTCAAAAGAAGGAGGAGAAGAGCGCACCTGCGCCGAAGGCACAGGCGTCACATCCGAGCGCGCCAGTTCATGCGGCCGCGCCTTCCCATACGGCAGCGCAAACGCATAGTACAACGCCAACGCATACGACGACCGGTCACACGGCAGCCACGGGCCATCCGGCCACGACTGGGCGCACGAGTCCGGCCACGACTGGCCACACGCCCACGACCGGCCGCCCGAGCACGACGACTGGGCACGCGGCGACTACGGGCCATCCGGCCACGACTGGCCGCCCGAACATTAATGCTGGCCGCACGACCACGACGGCCGGCCGCCCCAGCGCGGGCAGCCACACTCTTCCGGGCCGGACCGTTTCTCTAAAGGGTGGAGGAACCGCGAGCGTCCGTCCCAACGGCCAGATCCGTTCGATCAACCGCAACGGCATGCACATTGAGAATGGGATCCACGGTGGGCGCACGGTTGTGAGTGAACGCAACGGAGCGCGCATTGTGACCACGGGACGCCAAGGAGGATACGTGCAGCGCGCCTACGTCACGCGCGGCGGCCACTCTTATTATTCGCGCACCTACTATAGCCACGGCGTGTATAGGACCGGCGTGTATCGCGGCTACTACTACGGAGGCTATCACTACTACGGCTACTATCCGGGCTACTGGTACCACCCGGGATTTTATGGATGGGCCTATAACCCGTGGGGGGCACCGGTTTACTGGGGTATCGGGGCATGGGGTTGGGGAGGAGCGCCGTGGTTTGGCTTCTATGGCGGATTTTTCGCGCCTTACCCCTATTATGCTGGGCCGGCGTTCTGGCTGACGGACTACCTGATTGCAGCGGAATTGCAATCGGCGTATGCGGCACGGGCTGAGGCGAATGCCGACGCAGACGCGGCGGCAGCGGCGGGTCCGCCACCAGACAACGGCGGCGGCGGCGGTGGATCGGGTGCCGTGGCCTTGACTCCCGAAGTCAAGCAGGCCATCGCCGATGAAGTAAAGGCGCAGTTGGCTGCGCAGCAGGCGCAGGCTGCACAGAATGGCGGTTCCGGCGCGCCAGCACCGGCGCCGGCGAACACCAGCGGCGAAGTTCCGCCGGCGCTGGATCCTGCAAGGCGCACCTTTGTGGTCGACAGCGATCTCACCGTAGTGGCAAACGGGCAGGAATGTGGGCTGACTGCGGGTGACGTAATTATGCGGCTCACCGACACTCCGGATGCGGACAATATGGTCAACGCCAGCGTCTCGGCCAGCAAGAAGTCGGACTGCGCGGCCGGACAAACTGTGGCCGTTAAAGTGGACGACTTGCAGGAGATGCAGAACCACTTCGCGGAACAGCTCAATAGCGGCTTGGGCGAACTGGCGAAGAAGCAGGGCACCGGCGGTATTCCGAAAGCGCCGGACACCAGCACCACGCCCTCGGATGTGCCGCCTCCGCCGCCAGATACCACGGTGGCGAAGACTCTGCAAGATCAACAGGCGGCAGCCGATCAGACGGAGTCGCAGGTCAAGCAGGAAGCTGCTGCATCGGGCGGCGGCGCGCAGTAGGAACACACGATGGTAGAGCGGCGGTTCTCGTTGATCGCAACCTCCCCACCCAAGCGGAGCTTGGGTGGGGCACCCATTTTCCAGAGCGGTTCTCGTGATGGTGTATAGTGCGCACCCTCAGCGGCTAAAGCCGGAACCCGTTGTAACTCCCGGCGGCACGGCTGAAGCCGTGCCCTACCCGTTCTCGGTTCCCTCTACAGCAACTCGAGAACTGCTCTAGACAAGTTACGCCACTGCTAACTGTGGGAAAAATTGAACCGGAGGGTTTTACGATGTCGCGGACATTTCACGTTCTGATGCCAGGGATTGTGCTTCTGGTTGCCACGATCTTTTCAATGCCGCTGGCCAGCGCCCAAGCGGTTTCTCTGCAAGAGCAACTGGCCGCGCAGTACAAGCTGGTCAAAATGGGGTCGGACACGGGCGGATATTCCGTGGTCGAGGCGGGCACCCTGCTGGCCATCGAAAAGGGCGGAATCCTCGGCGTGCCTTATTCCGATAAAGCGGTTCTCTCCACGAAGTATGAAGGCGGAACGGTTCATTCTCCCAGCGGCTTGATGGTGCAAGGGCGAAAGGCCCTGCTGGGACATTTTTCGCAGACGCAGTCGCAGGGGCAGACCACCCACTTGTTTGCGAAGGGAGACAAGGTATATCCCTCCAAGATCGAAGTCGATGTGGCGAGCGACAAGGTTTCCATGTTGATTGTCGCTTGCGACACTTGTAACAAAACCGATCCGCCGACTTACAACAAGGCGCAAGTGGTTTTCCAGTTCCCCAAGGGCACTTTGGCAAGCGCGAGCGCGGGTCAGGTGGAGGACGTCATCGGGCAGCTTCTATCGATCAGCAGTGACGACGCACAGCAGGGTGGCGATCAGGGCGGCGGACAGCAAGGCGGCAACGATCAGCAAGGAAATAATCAGCAAGGAAACGATCAGGGTGGAGCGCAAGCGCAACAACAAGCCGCTCCGGGGGAGCCGCAGCAGATAGAAAAAGGGCAGACGCCCGATCAGGTGAAGGCTGCGCTAGGCAACCCGGATAAAATCGTCAATCTGGGCACGAAGCTGATTTATGTTTACAAGGATCTTAAGGTTACGTTTCTCAACGGAAAAGTTTCCGACGTGGAGTAAGTGGGAATTGCGTTAGATCAGTCTTTGCAGGCTGTCTTGGCCGGCTGCTGAGAGCAGGTTTTTGAAGGGTCGCGGCTTGACCGGCACAGCTTCTTGAGTCGCGCTTGTTGACTCTTGGGTTATTAACCCATGTTTACTATACCCCCCCCTCCCCCCTGCCTTTTGGAATCATGGGATTAGGCGGAAATTCCAACAACGGTCTTTGAGTTCAAAGGACTTATATGGGAAGTATTCCGGAATAAGGACTTAGCTCGATTTTTCGCCGAATTCTATTACAATTCATAGTTTTGGCGGCGGGCTGACCGTCGCTTGTTGCCTCGAATATATTATCAAAGGAGTTACTAACCCCTTATGGGGCTAGGGCAGCTTCGAGGGCCGCCTTCGGAGGCGGGCACACTTCACGTCTGCCACAGGTCAGTGGATATTATCGCGCGGGGTGGGGTTGAAGGTCTGTGATGGCGCTCACAGTGTGGATGTGATGAAAAAATCGGTACCCAGTGCCCAGTTGCCAGTGCCCAGTTGCCGGTACGCGGCGGTGTATGGGGCCGCCCCTTGACTTTGTTCCGCCAGTCCCCTTCTAGTCCCTGTCGGGTGAACATAAACAAGGACTTGCGCGACGCCCAAAAGTGAGATTGACTTGAGTCCTCTGGACGCATAAATTTCTCTGCGACGGGTTACTTGCCTCTACCGTAACCAGTGTGGAGTTCTGCGCCCATGGCTACTGCACCAAAACCACCGCAACAACCCCCTGATTCAGAATCATTCACAGTTGAATTTGAACAGGAAGAAGACGGACGCTGGCTGGCTGACATTCCTGGACTTCCGGGAGTGATGGCATATGGCCTGACAAAACCTGAAGCCGAGGTTGCGGCCGTTGCTCTTGCTTTGCGTGTGCTGGCTGATCGAACTGAGCAACGTAAGAAGCCGCCGAGGTCTATACGGTTCCTGTGAGCCAGTGGCCAAGCAGCAAAGCAAAACGAGTGTATCAAGCGTTGCTTCGGATTGGATGGACGCCGAAAGCGCAGGCGTCTGGCACTTCACACATTCAATTGCAGCGTGCCGGATATCGGGATTACACATGGGCTTGGCATGACTCTGTGGAATTAGGTCCTGTTGCCTTGCGGAGAATCGCGAAGTATACCGGGCTCACGCCTGAGGATTTGTAAAAAACTAATCTTTGTCGGTTCCGCTATTTCCGGACACGGAACTAGAACGGCTCGTCAATCTCCGTCCCGCCCAGAGGCATCTGCTCTTCCGTCGCCTTCCGCGCTTTCGGTGCCTTCTTAAACGTCACTTCCAGCAGCCGCGAATAAGCCACGCCCTTGCCCGCCAGCAGCTCTTCGATAGTAAGAATCTGAATGCGAGGATACCGGTCCTCCAATCCAGGAGGCTTGTAGAATCCGGCCTCGGCAGCCTCTTTCAGCATGGGCTTGGTAGGAGCTTCCATGCAGATCAGCACGCCGATCTGCGCATCTTCCCGTTCGATCACGCCGCGCAAGTCCCGCACATACGCGGATTGCACGTGTCCTGCTTTGACGGAAAAAATGACCTGCTTGGTTTTGCGGTCCCTCTTGTTTTCGTCGTGGAAGTAGCTTGTGCCGGGGTCCGAATAGTGGTATCCCCGGTTAAGGAGAGAATGATGGACGAGTGGAAGGACGAGTGGAATATCGATGCGACGAAATTCCAAAATCAGCTCGGCGAACTCACTACAACAATTGCCTACAAGGTCCAACGCGAGGGAGGCGCTCTCATCGGAAGCCGGACGGCCGTCGAGGACATTTACGTCATGGTGCGCTTGGCGCAGCGGACGTATGACCTGTTTTTTTACCTCAACGCGGATGAGCATCGTAAAAATCCCCCATGGCGAGCGTATTACACGTTTGTTGTTCTTCCCGTAATACGATCCATGATTGACTACCTCTACAACATCACTGTCATGCTTGAGGAGCCTCGAATCAAGCCCGCCGAGTTTCGCAGGAGCGGCTATCGGATGGCGTTTGAGGCACTCGACGAGGATGAACAAAAGTACGCCAACAACCCGGACCCCAGATGGGCCGAGTGGTTTAAGAAACGACGCGAGCATCTAGAACTGGGATTGCGGAGAGATGGATTCAAATTCGACGAGGTGATGGCTCAAAACAAATGGCCCACCCTATCTGGCTACCTCCGGTTGAAGAAAGGCGTCGCGTCGACGGAGCACCAGCGCTTCCTGAGAAGTCTCACTTACGGATACTGGCGCGAGTATTCGGACTACGCGCACGGAACATTTCAGGGGTTGATGCGAACAGCAATGCCTTACTTAGAGCATGACCTACCGCATGAGGAACGGCCGAAGTTGGAAGAGGTTTCGCTGAAGGGCATCTTTCACCATATGACCCGCGCGTCAGCCGTTCTCCTTTGTATTGTTACGGAGTTGCAGGCGTTTTTCCGATTCGATGGCGCACGTATTAATGAACGCCTTCGCGATGTTTGGGCCGCTCTAGTTCCCGCCCCCGATGTCAAGGATTTGCACGATTTGAGATATGCCCAATTGATGAAGGAGAAGGGTATTTCGTCGTAGCTGGGTACGATTCGAGACGCTCCCTTATTTCGGCCTCGCGCTTTCGCGGGCGAGGGCGCCCGCGCCACACAGGTGCGAGATAGGCCATCATGTCGCTGTGGCCTAGGAACGTGCGGAAAGCGCGCATGGCCTCAGAGACACGTCCGCCGCGCTCGACGATTTCCTCGTAAGCCCGCTCGGCGTCCACGTTCCACTCCCATGTGTCCTCGAAAGCCATGATCTGCGAACTGGAGCGGGTGCCGTCTTTTTCCGCGAAGAGGACGTTGTAGTCCTGTCGGCTGTTGAAAGGCGGATCGAGGTAGATGAGGTCCAGGGACTCATCCTTGACGTGCTGGCGCAGGACTTCGAGATTGTCGCCGTAATAGAGTTTGTTCTTTTCCACTGCGGCACGATTCTAACTCGGATAAGGCGATTACGTAATTTGCGAGTTTGGTGTGCCGAGGTCGCATCTTCAATCGTCACAACCGGGCGGGCGAGTCGCCCGCCCCCACACTGCCCGCCCCCACACTGCCCGCCCCCACACGCTACAGAATCTTCTTTCCAAACGCCGAGAGCGCCAGTTCGACGGCCAATTCGGCGGTCTGGTTGCGCTCGTCGATCACCGGATTCACTTCCACGATTTCGAAACTCAACATGTGTCCGTGGTCGGAGATGATTTCCATGGCGAGATGAGCCTCGCGATAAGTCGCGCCGCCCCAGACCGGAGTGCCGACGCCGGGCGCGTCTTCGGGGTCGATCCAATCCATGTCGAGCGAAACGTGATAGCCGGCGGTGCCGCGTCCGGCCATGCGGAGGGCTTCTTCCATGACGGCGCGCATGCCGCGTTCGTCGATGTCGCGCATGGTGAAGACTTCGACTCCGGACTTGCGAATGTGTTCTTTTTCGAAGTTGTCGACGTCGCGGATGCCGACGAGCGCGCAATTTTCCGGCTGCACTTTGGGCGAGAAGCCGTAGAGGTTGCCGAGTTCGACGGGAGGAAGTCCCATGAGCGCGGCCAGCGGCATGCCGTGGACGTTGCCGCTGGGGGAAGAGTCGGGCGTGTTCATGTCGGTATGAGCGTCGATCCAGAGGAGACCGATTTTCTGGTTCTGGCGGCGGTAGAATTCGGCGACGCCCGACACCGTGCCGGCCGCGACGGAGTGATCGCCGCCGAGGACGAGAGGAACTTTGCCGGCTTCGAGCGTCTTCAACACTAGGTCGGCGCTGTTGGCGCAGGTGGCGGTGATTTCCTTGAGGTATTTGACGTTGGCGGCGCCTTCTTCTTTCTGTTCGGGGATGGCGACGGCGATGTTGCCGGCGTCTTCGACAATGTGCCCGATGGCGTGGAGGCGGGCATCGAGTCCGGCGACGCGGACGGCGGAGGGACCCATGTCAACGCCGCGGCGGGATTGGCCGAGATCGAGAGGCACGCCAATCACGCGGATCTGGCGCGGGGTGATGTTGCTGTCCGTCGCGCTTCGTTGAGCCATACGCTTCCTATTCACCGCCGAGACGCAGAGGTCGCCGAGAAAAGCTTAAGGCTTGTTCTATTCGGTTTGCGGCGCTTGTATTTTCGCCCGCTCGGGGTCTGGGAATTCATTCACGATTCTTTTTAGCCCTAATTTCTCAACAAAAA
>PLIC01000049.1 GCA_003139995.1 Candidatus Acidiflorens stordalenmirensis
TGAACAACGTGTACATCCTATGCGCTGTCCGCACGCCCATCGGTAAGTTTGGAGGCTCGCTCGCCTCGTTCTCCACGGCTGATATGGGCGTGATCGCCGCGAAGGCAGCGCTCGAACGCGCCGGAGTGCACGCGCACCAAGTTGAGGAGACGATCTTCGGCAATGCCCGGCAAGCGGGAGGCGGTCCAAATCCCGCGCGGCAGATTTCCATCCGCAGCGGCATTCCTCAGGAAGTTCCCGCCTACACGGTGAACAAGGCGTGCGCGTCCGGGATGAAGTCCATTGCGCTTGCATTCCAGGAGATTGCTACCGGGAACCTCGATTGCGTGCTGGCGGGCGGGACCGAGTCGATGTCGCGGCTTCCTTATTATCTTGAGGGCGCCCGCTGGGGATATCGCCTTGGCCATCAGGAGCTTGTCGATGGCATGTATCGCGACGGATTCTTCTGCCCGATGGCGAAGATGTTAATGGGCGAGACGGCTGAGATTCTCGCCGCGCAGTACAAGATCTCGCGCGAAGAACAGGATCAGTTCGCGCTCGTGTCGCAGCAGCGCGCCGCGGCTGCGCAATCCAGCGGACGCTTCGACGCCGAAATTGCTCCAGTCACAATCGAGGGCAAGAAGGGCGCAACCGTTTTCTCGCGCGATGAACACTTGTTTCTCGGCGCGACCATCGAGAAGATGGCCAACCTGGCTCCAGTTTTTTCCAAGACCGGCACCATCACTGCCGGAAATTCTTCCGGGATCACCGATGGCGCGGCGGCGGTGATGCTCGGGAGCGAGAAATTCGTCCAGCAGAACAATCTGAAACCGTTGGCGCGGATTCTCGCCGCGACTTCCGTCGGCGTGGATCCGCGCCTCATGGGTATCGGGCCGGTGCCGGCCATCCGCAAAATGGAAAAGAAACACGGCCTCAATCTCAACAACTTCGATCTGGTCGAACTCAACGAAGCCTTCGCCGCCCAGGTGCTGGCCTGCGATCGTGAGGTGCACTTCGATCGCGAGAAACTCAACGTCAACGGAGGCGCCATCGCACTCGGCCATCCCATCGGCTGCACCGGGACGCGCATCACGGTGACGCTGCTCCACGAAATGCTGAAGCGCAAAGCGCGCCGCGGCTTGGCCACGCTCTGCGTCAGCGGCGGCATGGGCATGGCGCTAGCCATCGAGAATTCTTTATGAAGGAGTCGGAAGGAAATCTGAACGTTACACACAAGGGCTGGGTTTGTATTGATTGGGCGCTCGATAGCGTGCCGCCGCGAATGATCGACTGGTTCTGGAACAACATGGGAAAGGGCTTCGCCCTCTGGCATCCCATTTAGCATAAGGCGTTCTATTGGGAGATCCGCCGCAGGACGGAAGAGCACTCGGGGTCATCCATGTGGCGCCGCAACGCTGGTCCGACGGAACCGTGATCGAGCCTCATATTCGCTTTGAAGACGTTGCGACACTTCCGCAGGAGGTCGCCGACCTTGTTGTATATAACCACTGTGTGATCGCCGCGGGGATTGCTCTTTTCAAGAAGGAATACAAGCCTGACAATAGCGTGGTCGCTTAGCCAATGGATGATCGCCCGACTGGAATCCACCTCATAACGGGCATCCGGCGGTTGTTGGTGTAATTGATTCCATGACAATGTCGGCTCCCACGCCCGAATAGACTTTGGTGGTGCCAACCAACCAAGGCCCGGGGAAAGGAGTCGAACTACGATCATTATAGGAGTGGATTACCATCCGGGCTTTCAGCAAACTGCATTTGTGGATATGGACACTGGGGAGTTACAGGAACGGCGACTGCAGCATCGCGAGGAAGCGGAAAAGTTTTATCGCGATCTCGGAGCCCAGGGAGCAAGCGTGCGGGTGGGGATGGAAGCGAGTGGGCACGCTCGCTGGTTTGAACGACTGCTGTCCGAGCTGCATTTTGAGCTGTGGATCGGCGATGCCGCCGAGATCCGCACCAAGCGGGTACGCAAACAGAAGACGGATCGCCAAGATGCGCAGCTGATTCTGCGATTGTTGCTTGAAGATCGTTTTCCGCAGGTCTGGGTACCGAACTGGGAGAATCGAGATCTGCGGCAACTGCTGTGGCATCGACACCGGATGGTGCAGGCGCGCACGCGGATCATGAACCAACTGCAAGCGGTGGCGCTCAACGAAGGACTGCGCTGCAAGAAGCGGCTGTGGCGGGACGCCGGACGGGAACAACTGGAGTCGTTTCCGTTAGCCCCGTGGGCGAGCCGGCGACGGTGCGATCTGCTGGAGTTGCTGGACCGACTGAACCCAACGATCGCGGAGCTGACGCAAGCCATCGAGCAGGAAGTGGAGAAATGTCCCGAGGCGCGGCGGTTGATGACCCATCCCGGGGTCGGTTCTCTAACAGCGTTGGCCTTCGTGTTGATCATCGGGAGGGCAGACCGGTTTCAGTGTGGCAAGCAGATCGCGAGCTATCTCGGGCTGGTGCCGTTCGGGGAGTCCAGCGGGCAGCGGCGGCGGCTGGGGCATATCACGAAACAAGGCAACTCGCTGACCTCGTTGAATTACATTTTAGGGGAACGAAGCAAGGCCAGACAAAAAACGTGGGCAGAATCTACTCGGGCGCCTGATTTTTCAGCTCAGCAGCCTTGGCTCGTTCCCGGGTCGCCTCCTGCGCCTGTCCGAGTTGCTCGTAGGTATCGGCCAGATACCTGTGAGCCTCCGCCGAT
>PLIC01000251.1 GCA_003139995.1 Candidatus Acidiflorens stordalenmirensis
CCTCTGTGAGACATTCGGGCTAACTGAGAAAATAATCATAAATGAGAAACAACAAGTTCCGTCTTGGATTGAGGCGGTTGGGCAGGCTCGCGAGGGCGTCCTTCCCCACACCGCTTCCCTCATTCCCGTCCTCACTCGCGCTTGCTGTCAATTTGTGTTGCAAATACTGGACTTACCGCGGGAACTCCAGTGGCCACTTCGGAGTCTAAATAGTTAAGCGGGAAAGATCGTCGGGAATCGTTTCAGCAAGAAAGATTCCCGCCGCCCGGGCTCGAGTGACTCTATAATTGAGGGCAACGCCATCATGGCGGGAGCTACTACATTGGGCGATCTTGTCAGCGCTATCGGGGCCCGAACCGAGGAATCCGCCGTCATTGCTGAACTGAAGGCGGGTTCGGAAGAGGCCTATTCCTGGTTGATCGGCGAGTTTCATCAGCCGATTTACGGCCTCATCTACCGTATGGTGAATGACCCGTCCGACGCGGCGGACACGACGCAGGAAGTGTTTCTGAAGGTCTTCCGGGGGATGAAGCATTTCCACGGCGAGTCGAGCCTGAAGACCTGGATCTACCGCATCGCGCTGCACGAGGCGGCGAATCGGAGACGCTGGTGGTTCCGGCACAAGGCACAGGAAACACCGATTGATCCCATCGTCGCGGGGGAAAGCGAATTTTCCGGAGAAGAGCGGCTGGTCGATCCGGGCGAGTCGCCCTTTGAAAAATTCGCGCATATCGAAGTGCGCGCGGCCGTGGAACAGGCGCTGCAACAGGTGCCCGAGCTGTATCGGACGGCGTTGATCCTGCGCGATCTGGAAGAAATGTCGTACGAGGAGATCGCGGAAGTTTTGGCGGTTTCGCTGGGCACGGTGAAGTCGCGCATCACGCGCGGGCGCGACGCACTGCGCAAGAAATTAACGGAGTATGCATGGGAAGCGGGTCCGGAGTTGGGGCTGCTCGCTCCTGCCGGCGTTCCTGCCGACGCGCGGCAGAAGGGCGCAAGCCAGGGTTCGCGTGGTGGGAGAGAGGTTGAGGTGACGCCATGAACTGCGCTGAGATGAAGCAGTTGTTCTCGCCGTATCTCGACGGCCAGGTGAGCGGGCCGGAGATGCGCGCGCTCACGCGCCATTTGGACCAGTGCTCGCGTTGCGCGCGGGAATATGCCGCAACCGAGCGCGCGCAACAGTTGCTTGCCAGTCTGGGTTCGAAGAAGGCTCCAGCCGACCTGGCGTTGAAGTTGCGGGTCGCGATTTCTCGCGAGGCGGCACAGGTACGCCGGCCGCGGTTTGAAGGTGCGCTGGTGAGACTGGAGAATGCTATCAACGGTTTCATGGTTCCGGCTACGGCGGGGCTGGTCAGCGCCGTGTTGACCTTCGGACTGCTGTTGGGCTTCTTTGCCTTGCCGGGAGAACTGCGGGCGAGCAGCGGAGATGTTCCGCTGATGCTCTACACCCGGCCGCAACTCGAACGGTCGGCGTTCGGCATGTCGCTCGGAAATATGAGCGACGATTCGGTGGTGATTGAAGCCTATGTGGATGCCAACGGCCGAGTGGAAGATTACCGCATCCTGTCGCAGCCGGACGACGCCCAGGCCGTGCTGCCACAGTTGAAGAACTTGCTGATTTTCACGACCTTTCACCCGGCACTTTCCATGGGGCGGCCGACGACGGGGACGGCTGTGCTCTCGTTTTCCAAGATTAGCGTGAAGGGATAGCGGCCCGCGGTGAAAGGCAGATCCAGAGATTTAGCAGGCTATTGAAGAAAAGGCGCGGCCAATCAAGGCGCCGAGGATAATCCAGAGCCCGAGCGCGAGCCACTCCCAGCCGGAAAAATGTCCCGGCACAAATGGCGCAAACTTCATCAGCACCATCGCCAAACCAACCAACGCGCCCAGCAGAGCGATCAGGCGGTCCGCGATACGGGGCCTCATCCACAGATAGGCAGCGCACGCCGCGAACCATCCGGTAGCGGAAGCAACCGATCCAACCTCAGAGATCGGAACCAAAATCGCACTGCCGAGAAACATGCACAAAGCCGTGGCGACGCCAACCCAGACGACAGCCGCGGCAGGGGTTTGGTTCCGCGTATGCACGCTGGCCAGCCGCGCATCCACCAGCCCACGCCTCGCCATGGCAAACAACAAGCGGCTGGCGGCGACGAAATTTCCGTTGAATACTTTGAATAGCGAGAGCAACGCGGCGCTCAGGATGACGCTCACGATCCAGCGCGAGCCGACGGCACGCTCGAAAGCGACCGCGGTCATGAATGGTTCGCCGGTCAGCGAACGCCACGGCGCCACAAAGCCCACTGCCGCGATCACAATGATGTAGAACACGGCTCCGACGACGATCGCCGCAAAGATGGCCCGCGAAAATCCTTGTGCGCGAAATTGGGAATTGGCTTCCTCGGCAGCCTTCGTTACCGATTCGTATCCCGTCATGTAGTAAGGAACGACCTGCAGCACCAGCAAAATCGAGACAAGCGGAGTGTGCGTGAACAAAGGCGGGAAATTGGCTGGCGATCCGCGCGTGACACCAACGGCAACAAAGACCACGAAAAGCGCCAGCGTGCCGAACGTGGTCCAGTTTTGAAAGGTGGCGCTCAGCCGGATGCCACGATAGTTCACCACCGTGACCAGCGCCGTAAGCGCGAGCCCGATGGCGAGATGCGGCAGGTAAACCGGCTTTCCCGCCACGCGGTATAACTCGATCGAATTGAGCGCGGGAAAAATGTAACCCGCGATGCGGCCCACGGCCACGGCCTCCCACGGACAGACAATGAAGTAGGCGAGCAACATCATCCATCCGGTATAAAAGCTGACCGGCCGCGGAAAAACTTTCGCGGTATAGGCCACCTCGCCCGAGGCGTCGGGCATAGCCATCACCAGCTTGCCGTACACATAGCCGATGGGCAGCAAAAGAATGCCGCCGATGGCGAAGCCAAGAATGCCACCCAGCGGGCCGCCGCGCCGCAGCCAATCGTCCATGACGACGAGCCAGCCGACGCCAACCATCGCTCCCCAGCCGAGGGAGAAGTAATCGGTGACGCGCAATTTGCGGGCGAGTTGAGTCATCGAGACCGGCTGAACGCTGCCGAGTTTCGCTCGGCTGGACAGCCGGAGCGGCTGTCGCTACGTGTAATTCGGGAAGGCGGCTTCATGGGCGCGAATTATAAAGCATCGCGCCCATTTGGCGGACTTGCTTAGGCGACCGCGAAGCGCGGCGGCGGGCATTCCTTCGAGCGCAAGATGCAGATGGCTTCTTCCAGGGAAGAAATCTCAAACACCGAGGTGAGATGCGTAGCATCGAGCAGTCTGCGGAAGAAGAACGGCGGATTCACCAGCTTCATCGTCGCAGACCTCTGCGTTGCCCAACGGCGCACCAGCAGCAGGGTTCCCAAGCCACCGGCATCCAGTTGCTCGACTTCCGAAACATCAATCACCAGCACGCGAACACGTTCGAGTTGCTCGATCCGGCGCAGGAACTCGTCGAGCGCTGAGCCGCGCACCATGCGTCCCGAGCAGTTCACGATCGCGACATCCTGCAAGCATTCGACTTGAAATCTCAGTTCCATATGTCTATTCATACGAACCAGCCCTGGAAAAAGTTCCGCAATCCGCTGTCCTTGAATTAGACGCGGAAAAAGGGCAAAAGTTACCAGCGGAAAAGCAGTTCGCGGACATCAAGGCTTTGAATGTTACGGATATGTAACACCATCTGACACCTGAACCCCAGCAGGCGCAAAAAAACACAACTCTAGCGTGCCCGGCGGGCGGAAGCGATGATGATGCTTACGCAGACCTGGTTCATTTCTGAATCTGCTACCATCCCCGCGTCATCTGAATCTCATCGCTATGCATTGGTGGGCATCGATTGCCGGGATAGTTCTGATTTTCATCATCCTGATGGATGCGTTTGAGACCGTGGTTTTGCCGCGGCGCATCAAGCGGAGTTTTCGCATCACGGGTTGGTTCTACCGGAATAGCTGGGGCCTCTGGACCAGAGTGGGGCGGCACATCAAATCCGCCAACCGGCGCGAAGGCTTCCTCGCGTACTTTGGGCCGCTGTCGCTGATCCCGTTGCTGGGCTTTTGGGCGCTCGGGCTGATTCTTGGATTCGCCTGCGTGCAATACGGACTGGGCGAACATCTGACGCTGGGCAATGAAAAAATCACGTTCGGGAAAGTGATTTATCTCAGCGGCGAAACTTTTTTCACGCTGGGTTATGGAGACATCACGCCCAACAACACTGCCGCCCGCGCGCTCGCCGTGATGGAAGCGGGCATGGGCTTCGCGTTCCTTGGAGTCGTGATCGGATATCTGCCGGTCATCTACAACTCGTTTGCCGCGCGCGAGATTGAAATTTCGCTGCTCGATGCGCGCGCCGGATCGCCGCCGAGCGCGGCCGAGTTTCTGGGCCGGTTGGGCTGCTGTCCTGAACAAACGGTGCTCGACGAAATTTTTCGCGACTGGGAGCGCTGGTGCGCCGACCTCCTGTCGAGTCACATTTCCTATCCGGTGCTGGTTTACTTCCGGTCGCAGCACAGCAATCAATCCTGGTTGAGCGCGCTGACGGTCATGCTGGATGTCACGTCGTTGGTCATGACCGGAGTGGATGGCATCCACCCGGACCAGGCAAAGCTCACGTTTGCCATGGCGCGGCACGCCGCCGTCGATCTCGCCCAGGTGGTGAACGCGGAATACAGTCCACATGATGCCGGGCGGCTCACGGCAGCGGAGCTGACCCGTCTGCGGGCGGACCTCGCCCAGCATGGCGTGACTCTCGACATTACTCTCAACGATGGCGCGGACGCGACCGAACGGCTGGCGGAACTTCGCGTCCTTTACGAACCTTATTTGCACGCGCTCAGCCGCCGGCTTTGGATGACGCTGCCGCCGTGGATCCACACGGATCGCAAGAAAGATAACTGGCAGGGCGGCCCGTGGGACCGCGCGATCCAGGCGCGAGCGCTGGAGCGTCCGGGGCGCGCGGCGGACAATCACTTCTAAATCGGGTGATCGGGCCATCGGGCGATCGGGGCAGGGTGAGGTTGTTTGTGTAAAGGCGATGTTACGCCAGTTAACTTGCCGGCGGCCTCGGGCTGTGCCGAGCTATGAAGGTGCGACCGCGCATGTCATTTTCCGCTCGAACTCCTTCCCGCGTTCGCCCGCAACGCCAGACGCTTCCCACGTCACTTTTTGGGCTGCGAAACGCTCAACGGATAGGAGGCAATCAGATACCAGGCCTGCTCGCTGTCCACCGCATCAATAAACAAGACCCCCCCCACGTATGTATCGCGCACGGAAGTAATAAACCTTCCCTGCCTCCGCTGTGAAATGCGCGAGCTCCACGGGATGCCCGAGCAACTCGGACCGCAAGGCGGAGCACACATGATGCTCTCCCGGTTCCACGGGCACGGAAAAATAGGAATTGTTCTTGTTTGCGCCCACCCATGCGCCGTCCAACCCGATCCAGCTCACCACAGCTACTCCAATGCCGAAGGACTGTTCGCCGTTGTCCTGAATGAAGTAAATCAGCGCCTTCCCCGGCTCGGGCTCTGCCAGCGTATGCTGGGATTTGTCCGACTTCACATCGAAGCTGATCTTCTCGGGGCCGCAGCTTGTTGGAAGACCGGGAGTCTGGGCCTGGGCAAATGCGAATGCTGCAAAAAGCATAACTAGAACGATGATTCTCATGGTTTTTCTCCCCTTATGTGCTTCGCTCGTTACACCTGACTATAGCCTCTTTGAGGGCCTCTGTCGCAACCAGGCGTGGCTGTTGAAAAACTCTTTTCAGGGGATTTCGCCAACGAAATTCGTTCGTCAGTTATTGAATGTTCGTTCGCCGCAGGCGCTGAAATTCGCTGAATTAGTGGTTTAGTTCCTTTGTCAACAGCCACAGCCATTTTCACCAATCGGGAATTGCTGGTGGACTGGCGTTGTTGCGGGCTTGAGATGACCTGATGACCCGATGACCCGATCGCCCGATGCTCTCCTCCTTCTGCTAACATTTCTCCTTCATGAAGCACATAGGCGAAAACGTGGTGCGCATCGAGGCTGAGGCTCTGCGGGCGCTGGCGGACCGGCTGGCGGGCCCGATGGCTGCGGACTTCAACCGGGCGCTGGAGCTGATGTTCGGCTGCCGGGGCCGTGTGGTTGTGACTGGGATGGGGAAGAGCGGGTTGATCGCTCGTAAGATCGCGGCCACGCTGAGTTCGACCGGCTCGCCGGCGCTCTACCTGCATCCGGTGGAGGCGCTCCATGGCGATCTGGGGATGATCGTGCGCGGCGATCTTGTGCTGGCGCTTTCGGCCAGCGGCGAGACGGAAGAAATCTTGCAGTTGCTGGCGACGATCAAGCGGCTGCAGGTTCCGCTCATCAGCATGACTTGCGACGAAGTGTCGGAAAAAACCGCGGGCGTGGGCGCCCGCGCCACACTTGCTTCTACGTTGGCATCGGCGGCGGATGTGGCTTTGGACTGTTCGATTTCCAAGGAAGCTTGTTCGTTTGGGCTTGCTCCTACCGCTTCCACCACCACGATGCTCGCTTTGGGCGACGCGCTGGCGGTGGCGCTTTCGGAAAAACGGGGGTTCAAGGAAGAAGATTTTGCCAACCTGCATCCGGGTGGAAAGCTGGGCAAGCGGCTGGCGCGGGTTGAATCGTTGATGCACTCCGGAGACGCGGTTCCGCGAGTGACGGCGCAGGCGAAGATGACGGACGTGATTTACGAAATGTCGCGCAAGAAGCTGGGAATGACCGCGGTGGTCGAAGGCGACCGTCTGCTGGGGGTGATCAGCGACGGCGATCTGCGGCGGCTGCTGGAGCAGCGTGGCAAAGACACGCTTGACCTGACTGCCGGGGATTGCATGACGCGCGCTCCGAAGACCATCGGACCGCAGGAATTCGCAGCCACCGCGCTCGCGCGCATGGAAGAGATGAAGATCACTTCGCTCGTCGTTGTTGACAACGGTGTGGACAGCGATCGGCGTGTGCTTGGGATCGTGCACCTGCACGATCTGTGGGGCACGGAGATGGTGTAGAGCGTGCGCCCTGGCTAGTGTGGGGAGGGGCGCCCTCGCCCGTCCAGGTCGAGCGCTGCTCGGCTGCGCAACTGAAGCCGAGGTCTAGTGGCAGAAGCGCTGTAGCTTCGGCGGAGGCGGGGTGGGGAACTCGTCAAATTCTCCATCCCATCCCGAGCATCCACGGGCCGTGACGGCCCGGATTACGACCTGTTCCAGATCGTGGGCCTTCGCTCTCGCTTCCGAGATCTGATCCGCGGTGAGATTGCCGCTATTGAGCTCGCCGAGGTCCGGGCCGGCGGCTGCATAACCGGCATCGGCCGCAATCGTGTACCAGATGTAAGCAGTAAAGCGATCTTGCGGAATGCCGCGGCCATCCTTCAGCGCTTTCGCGTAGAAGTATTGCGCCTGGGGAAGACCCTGATCGGCGGCAATCTTGTAGAGCGCCGGCGCTTTGGTGTAGTCGCGATCCGCCATCAGACGGCCCAGGTAGTAGGCGCCGAAAGCGCTGTTCTGGTCGGCGGCCAGCTTGAGCCATTTCCGGGCCGTGTCGGGATCGCACGGCACCGCGTTGCCGAGGAAGTAGAGCCGTCCGGCGAGCCAAGCCGCAAGCGGGTCGCCTTGTTGCGCAGCCTTGCGATACAGGTCAAGGGCTTGACTCGGGTTGATCGCGAGTGCGGTTCCGGTTTCGTAATAGTAAGCCAGTGCGATCTGGGCTGGACCGTAGCCGAGTTCGGCGGAGCGGCGAAAGTAGTCGATCCCTAGAGAGTCGTTTTGCGACGGCCCAACGCCAGTGATGGCATCCATTCCACGGTCGTACAGAGCTTCTGGAGAGGTGCTCTGCGCTAAAGCAATCGTGCTCCATAGCACGAGAATTAAGGACAGAATCGTTCGACTCATGGGCGGATTCCTGCAATAAGTACTGGAACAAGTATAGGAAATACGGCGTATCAGTGTGGAGTTACGAAAGTTCGACGGGACTGCACCGACGGGCGGGGACGCCCGTTTTTCCACATTATCGTTCTATGCGTACCGCTCACGCAGGAAATCGCCAATTATCGAGTAAGCGGCGGTCAGCGTCTTTTCGTCGGGCAGAAAAACGATGCGGAAGTGTTTCGTCCCAGGACGCTGGCCGAAACCGGAGCCGTGCACGACCGTCACATACTTCTGCCGAATGAGTTCGGTGACGAATACGTCGTCGCCTTCCGGAATATCGATGCGCGGGTAGGCGTAGAAAGCTCCGCGCGGCGCCACACAACTTACTCGCGAAGTTTCGGCGCACCACTTCATGGTCAGATCGCGGCGGCTGCGCAGCTTGCGCTTCACTTCGACGAGGTGATCCTGCGGGCCTTCGAGCGCAGCCTTGATCGCGTACTGCTCGGGATGGTTGGCGCACAGGCGCGCGCGCAACAGCTTGTTCACGCCTTCGAGATACGGCTTAATGACGGGAGCTTCGCCGCTGGCAATGCCCCATCCGATGCGCCATCCGGGGGCGAGGTAGTTTTTGGACAGTCCGCCGAAAGTGATGACCGGCACATCGGGCGCGACCGCAGCCATGGCAATGTGCGGATCGTCATCCATAATCAGTTTGTCGTAAATCTCATCCGCAAAGATGATCAGGTTGTGGCGGCGCGCCAGTTCCGCAATCTGCTCAAGCATCTTTCGTGTGCAGACCGATCCGGTCGGATTGTTGGGATTGATCAGCACAATCCCGCGCGTCCGCGGCGTGATTTTTTTCTTGATGTCGTCGAGATCGGGCTGCCAGCCGTCTTCTTCGTTCAGGTAATAAGTGTTCAGCCCGATTTCGATCTTCGCCAGAACCGCGGAATAGAGCGGATAGTCGGGGCAGGGAGTCAATACGTTGTCGCCCGGATTGAGCAGCGCGGTCAAGCAGATGTCCACCGTCTCGCTGACCCCCGAAGTGACGAAGACATCCTGAATGTTGGCGATGCCTTTGCGGACCGCCTCGCCGCGAATCGCATCGAGCGCAGGCGCGATGCCGGATGAAGGAGAATACCCATTCTTGCCGTCGCGCATCGCCTGATAGACGGCTTCAATCATGTGGGCGGGCGTTTTGAAGTCAAAGTTGAGCGGGTCGCCGATGTTGAGCGGCAGAATTTTGTGTCCCTGGCGGGCGACCTCGTCGGCGATGCAGGCTAGGTCGCGAATGGCATAGTGGACGTTTTCCAGCCGGGTGGCAGGGACAATTTCGCGGGCTTGAGTGACGGGCATGAATGAATTCTAACCGCAGAGGGCCGGGGGACGCAGAGAAAATCCAAGAAGCCGGCGTGAATCGTCGCATATCGGGAATGAGTTTTAGTTCAGTGAGGGTTGAAATTGAAGGTGACGATTTCGTCGCTCTGCGACGCGGCAGGAGCGTACTTCCACTTCATCACGGCCTTGACTGCGCTCTCGGCGAGAACCGGATTGCCGCCCAGGACCTCAACGTTGGCAACGGTCCCGTTCGCAAGCACCTTTGCACTCAGGCGAACTAACCCGCCGATTCCGGCGTTTTTGAGGACTGCGGGATATTCGGGCTTTTCGCTTCGAATGGCCTTGCGGCTGGAGTGCACCACAGGCTGGGCTCGCATCGCAGGAACCGAGCCGAGCGCCAGGGAGAACACCAGCACCGCCAGACTGGCCAACGACAGCCTTACCAACGATAGCCTCTTCCGATTGTTGCTCATGGTCCTGGAGCCGCCGCCGAGATCGTAGGTCAATCCGCACCCCTTGGGAGGGCCGAGAAACGTATAAACCCTGACGAGCTACGGTAAGCGTTTCGAGGATCGAGCAGCAAGGTCACCGATGGAGGCGTCCAAAAATGCGCGGACGTTTCCCAAACGGGCGGCGGCTAGCTCGCGGGCTTGAGTTACAGGCATTGAGCACGCCAAAAACACTAATCTGCCCGGTCGATCTGCGTCTTCTGCACATCTAACCGCAGAGGACGCAGAGAAACCACGGCTGCGTCCACATCTGCCTTATTCGACCGCTGGAAGATGGCGACGACTTCGCGCGTGTCCGCGGCGTTGCGGTCTTCGAAAGTCCGTCACTGACGGATTCGACCCACTCGCCGTCGATGAAATTCTTGCAAACCTTGGTTTTAGTCGTGCCGCTCGCGATCACGGCGCTGGTCAGAGTATCGGTAGACATAAGTCCTCCTGGAGATAATGCAGAACACTCGTGCTAACAACCGCGGTGAAGACGGGCAAGCGAGCGGGCAGGGGTTGTGTTTCCGAATCCGGCCCCTGGCGTCGCCTGCAAGTGGCGATACCGCGTGGTCACTTTCGTAACCCTTTCACCCCATGACCCAAGTTTATATCCATCCCAGCAGAGATATGATGGTCACAATGAGAGAGATATCTCGTATTCTCAGAGTTTTGAAGTGAGGTTGGCACGGGCTCGTGTCGAACAAACTTAAGCCGGAACTCTACGTCGCCTGGAAAACGGTGACGTACCGCAGCGTGATTATGGCGCTGCTCGGTGCGGCGCTGATCTTTGGCGGCGTGATGCACTTGGCGTTTCCGAAATTCACCGACTCGACAGTAAAGGCGGCCGAATATCTTTCCACGGGCTTGCTCGAAAAAGTTGCCGGGCTGGCGCCTCCGCTCAAGGGGCCGTCGGCCGCGGTTTCGCAGCAAGCGCACTTCACGGCGCTCGATGGCACGATCCGCGTAAGGAAAGGCAACGGCAACAGCTGGATCAACGCCGACTACAACGTGCCGCTCGAAAAAGGCGACGTGGTGCAGACCGGCGCCGAAGGCATGGCGAAGATTGTTTTCAACGACGGCACCAATTACACCGTGAAGCAGGATTCGCTGATCGTGATCGAAGAGAACTCGGCCAACGAGCAGCAGCAAACCAGCGTGTCGGTAGCGGTCACGACCGGCACGGTGGACCTGAGTACGGCGACCTACGTTCAGGGTTCGAAGTCGCAGGTGATTGTCGCGGGCGCGAAGGCATCGCTGGCTCCGGATTCGTCGGCCATGGTGCACAATAATCCCAAGGACGATCAGCATGAAATTCTGGTCAAGAAAGGCAGCGGCGAAATCGAGCGCAATGGAGAAGTGGTTCGCCTGTCGCCCTGGGAGAAAGTGAGTTTCCAGAGTGAATCGAAGACCATGGAACGGGCCACGGAAATCGGGCCGCCAGCGCCCATTACGCCAGGCAATATGATGCCGGTTTTCACCAACGCCGGGGAGAAGTCGAAGGAAGTGGAGTTCGCCTGGACGCCCATGGCGAACGCCGCCGGATACCGGCTGCGTATTTCGCACAATCCGTATTTTTCGTCATTGTTGTTGGATAAAAAGGTGGAGTCGTCGAGTGTGGTTGTGACCGGTCTGCCCGTCGGCGCTTACTATTGGTCGATCCAGTCGTACGACGCGGCCGGCAAGGAGTCGGTGGAAAGCGAAAAGAATCGCTTTACGATCATGGTCAAGGCGAAGGAAAAAATAGAGTTGTCGCTCGAAATCGACCCTCTGGTCCAGCACGGACACGTGATCGAGGTCACGGGCAAAACCGAGGCGGGAGCGCGCGTCATGGTAAACGGCAAGGAAGTGCCGATCGTCAGCGACGACGGCACGTTCCACTACTTCACGCCACCCCTGCCGGATGGGGAAAACCTGATCACCATCACGGCGCAGAATTCGAAGGGCGGCGTGAATACGCACCAGGAAAGAGTCGTGATTCAGTAAAGAATTCGATGTTCGGAATAAGATGACAACCAGTTCGGCTGAACATCCAAGTAGAATAGAAGACACCAGAGGAGAGCGACTCGTGCGGAAACCGACGAAGGCCCAGGTTCCAGGGGCGAGACGAATTCCCGGAAGAGAGAAGTACTGCCATGTCAAACAACGGGTTTCATAACGGCTCATCGCGTTCGCACAATCTGCGTTCGCTATTCAGCATGTTTTCGAGCGATCTCGCCATCGATCTCGGGACGGCCAACACGTTGGTGTACGCGCGCGGCAAGGGCATCGTCGTCAACGAGCCATCGATCGTTGCGTTGAATAAGAACACCAACGAGGTCGAGGCCGTCGGCAAGGAAGCCAAAGAGATGCTCGGACGCACTCCGGGCAACATCGTGGCCATCAAGCCGATGAAAGACGGCGTCATCGCCGATTTCAAAGTCACCGAGAAAATGCTGAACTACTTCATCCAGAAGGCGCACAACCGTAAGATGCTGGTGCATCCGCGGATCGTGATCGGCGTGCCTTCGGAAATCACGCAAGTGGAAAAGCGCGCGGTCATGGATTCCGCCTATCGCGCCAAAGCCAGCGAAGTATTTCTGGTGGAGCAGGCCATGGTGGCCGCCATTGGCGCGGGGCTCCCGATTACCGAGCCCAGCGGCAACATGGTGGTCGACATCGGCGGCGGTACCACCGACATCGCGGTAATTTCGCTCAGCGGCATCGTTTATTCGCGTTCCGTGCGTATGGCCGGCAATCAGATGGACGAGGCCATCATGAATTACCTGAAGCGGAAATATAACCTGCTGGTGGGCGAGCGCACCGCCGAGCAGATCAAGATCGAAATCGGCTCCGCGTATCCGCTCGACAAGCCGCTGACCATGGAAATCAAAGGCCGCAACCTGATCGAAGGCGTGCCCAAGACCATCACGGTGGACGACAGCGAAATCCGCGAATCGCTGAGCGAATGCGTTTCGACCATCATGAATGCGATCCGCGTCGCGCTCGAACGCACGCCGCCGGAACTCTCCGCCGATATCAGCGACCGCGGCATCGTGCTGACCGGAGGAGGCGCGCTGATCAAGAACCTCGACAAGCGCATCCGCGAGGAAACGGGATTGCCGGTCTCGATCGCCGACGATCCGCTCTGCAGCGTGGTGCTGGGTACCGGCAAGATGCTCTCGGACTTCAAGCTGCTGCGCAAGATTTCGATCGAATAGAGCCGCAAGCTTCGAGCGACGAACTGCCAGCGAACAAAGTGCGGGTCTCTCGCTCCTCATGGAATGACAATCTCAGGCATGACGGGTTCGCTGAGAACTGACAACTGAGAACTGAGAACTGGTGTTATGGACGTCCTCGGACGCTACCGCAACCTGATCGTGCTGGTGGGAGTGTTATTCGCCCAGGTGCTCGGCTTGGCCGTGCAGGTCAAGCGGACGACCGACAACGAACCGACGCGCCTGATCCGCATCTGGGCGGTGGGCACGGTGACTCCCCTGGAAAAGGCGCTGGTATGGGCGCAAACCTCGACCAGCAACGCCTGGCACAACTACTTCTACCTGCGCGGAGTGCGAGCCGAGAACCGCGACCTCAAGCAGCAGATTGCGCGCATGAGTCTGGAGCGGGTGCGGATGAGCCAGGACGCCGATCAGGCGCGGCGTCTGCAGGCGTTGCTCGCCTTCAAGGAACAGTTCATTTCCGAGACCATGGCGGCGCAGGTCATCGGATCGAGTGGCAGCGAGTTGTCGCGCTCGGTTTATATTGACAAGGGTGAAAGCAACGGCATCAAGCCCGACATGGCGGTCATCACCGCCGATGGCATCGTGGGCAAGGTGCTGCGCGTGTACGGCTCCTCTTCACTGGTGCTGTTGATCAACGACCAGACCAGTGGAGTGGGCGCGCTCCTCGACAAAACGCGGCTGCAAGGCATACTGCGCGGCACGCCGTCGGGCGAAGTGGTGCTCGAAAAAGTGATGAGCGACGAAGCCGTGCCCGCCGGAGAAATGGTTCTTACCAGTGGCGGAGATGGCATTTTCCCCAAGGGCCTGCTGGTGGGCAGGGTGACAAAGGTTTCGCTGGGCAGTGAGCTCTTCCTCAACATTCGCGTGCGTCCCGCAGCCGATCTAAGCAAGCTGGAAGAAGTGCTCGTTGTAACGAAGATTGATGAGAGGCAGGCGGAGCCCGATCAGACGGGCGCAGAGCGCGCCGTCGACATCCTGGCAGAGCGCCTGCCCGGCGTTCCTTCCAAGCCGGAAGACGCCGTGAAAGCCGACGTGCCGGAAACTGCCGCGCCGGGGACTGTTGCACCAACGAGCCCTGGCTCCGATGTCAAGCCAAAAGCCGCGCCCCCGGAAGCCTCGGCCGCGAGCGGCGCGCCCACCGCCCCAAAAACGGCTGGCGCAACCGCGACCGGTACCGATGCTATGAAAGCTTCCCCCAAGAGCGTGAAGGCAGCGCCCGAACCCAAACCGCAACCCGCCGTAGAGGATAGTCCACACTAACGTGGCCATTACCTACACATCGGGAGAGCAGGTTGAGGTTTACCGTTTCAGCATTCCTGCGACGGTTCTGATTCCACTGACTGCGGTTTTTCTGCAGGCGTTTCTGCCACTGCGCTTTCGGTTTTTCTCGATCTTCGATCTTCCGCTGCTGGTCGTGATCGGTTTCGCGACGGCGCGGCGCAGTCCGCTGGCGGGCCTGTTAACGGGCAGCGTGATCGGCATTCTGCAAGATGCGCTAACGCATCATCCCATCGGGCTCTACGGAATTTCAAAGACGGTGGTGGGATTCGGCGCCTCCTCGCTGGGGATCAAGCTGGACGTGGAACATGCCGGCGCTCGTTTCCTGCTTACGATTTTCTTCTACGTGGTGCATGAGGTCGTCTACTTCTTGATTGCCCGCGGACTGGTCGGGTTGCACATGGAATGGAGCTGGCCGCACGAATTCCTGTCGGGCGTGGCGAATGCCGTGCTGGGCGTCTTCGTCTTCATGCTGCTCGACCGCGTCAAGCAGCGGACGTAACCACATCGAGCTTCCTAAGATTCGCCCGCAGAGACGCGGCTTGCAGTATCTCTACAGAACGTCCCTCGTCAACACCGAGAGGGCACACGCCAGCGCAGCCGCTGCCAGAGTGGAGAAGAAATTCACGGTCTGGTTGCCGATCCAGCCGCGCCGTTGGAGCGTGGCGCCGAGAATGCTGTCGATAAGCATTCCGGCGAATCCGGCGGCCACCGGAATCCAGAGGTGCGCCGGAAGAAGCATCCCGCCCAGCGCTGCGACCGCCGCAATCGCCACACCGGCTGCCAAGCCGGCGATGCTCCCGAGAATCGTGATGCCGCCGTCGGTCCCTGCGGGGACGCGTTCCCAGGTAGTAATCAGTCGTGCTTCCGGGCCGCGATATTGCCCGATTTCGCTGGCCACGGTGTCGGTCGCCGCTTCGGCGAGAGCGGCCAGCGCCGCGACCAGCCAAACTCGATTTCCGGTGGCGCTGAAAAGCACCGCGCCCAGAGCACCCACTGCCAGATTGGCCAGGACTTGCCACGCATTCCGCCCTTCCCGCTGCTCGGCGAGACCGAGCGCCAGCTTGCGGCGGTATCCGAGACGAGTCGATACCCAGGTCATCACGAACAGCGCTGCGAGCGTGGCGAAGGCGGTTGGGCCGGCGCCGGCAAAAAGTAGAAAACAGGCAAGCCCTCCCGCCAGTGCCCCGGATGGATTGACGCCGCGCAGGGCGCGAGCCAGCACCGCGAAGCCCAGCGTCACGGCCGCAGCGATGGCCAGCCGCTCCGAAGACGAGGCCCAGTAATGGCCTGGAAAAGGGGTCAGCATTGTTAGACGCAGATCTCAGCTCTCAGTTGTCAGTTATCAATAGAATCTCAGTCCCTGACAACTGACAACTGAGAGCTGGCGGCTGCAATGCCGGAGCCGCGTTCGATAACACTATATTCGGTGTCCGGCGGCACCGGACCGCGCTATGTAGGGCTTGACCTTTGGATTCGCCCCGTAATCTGGCGGCAGCATCCTCACCCGCTTAGGCTACACTTCTGTACGCTTGGGTGGTTTCCGATCTTGTAGAAACGCGGCAAGCCGCGTCTCTACAGCAGCTTCTTGGAATATCGCAACCCGCGACCTACCCCCGGCAACCAAATTCGCCTCTACCCGCTTCTCACCAAAGCGGCGGGAATCTCACGCTGAGCGCCACCCGATTTCCCCTCTCGACCCGGTTCCCGATACAATATCGGATTCCGCGTAAGACTACTTTTTTCTGTGGAGTTTGAATGAAGCGGTTTCTCTGGCTGGAGTTCGTGCTGTTTTTTTATGTGATCTGGAGTGGCTGCGGCGACACTTTCCGCCCGATTATCATCCCGAATCCTCCGACGTTTCCCAACCCGGAGGCGGCCCACAGCGTGGTGTCGATCAACGATAACGGAACCGTCGTGCCCGGCAGCGCCATGGTAATCGACGTCTCCGGCGACTCGGAAATGAGCGCTGCCAACGTGAACATCCATCCCGTTCACGCCGCGCAGCAAAGCGCCAACGAAGTTTTGGTGGTAAACCAAGCGGTGACGGGATTAAATGTGCCGACCACTAGTTGTCTTGTGGCAATTCCGCCTACACCCCCTAACCAAGTGTTTGATGTGTGTCCTTCGATTACCAAGCTGAACTTCAGCAGTTCGACTATCTCCAGTACCAGCAGCATCAGTCTGCCGATTTATTCGGGGGCGAATTTTGTGGCGGTTGCACCATCGGCGACGACAGCATATGTGACATTACCAACCCATCCACCGAATCCTGACCAGCCCCTGCCTCAAACCATCGTCCCCTCGGTCGGCGTGGTCAACATCAATACCAACAGCGTGGTGGCAACGATTCCGGTCAGCAACAACCCGGGCGCCAATCCGTATGCCCTGGCCGTCACACCCGACAACACGAAGCTCTACGTGGCGAACCAGGGCGACGGTACGATCAGTGCCTTCAACACCTTCAACTCCATTAACCTGTCGCCGCGCGCCATTAGCGGCACGTTGAGTTCGGCGCCGGTCTGGTTGGTGGCGCGTTCCGACAGCCAGGCGGTGTACGTGCTGGAGGCAAACGGGACGCTGGCTTACCTGAACATTATCTCGACGGCTGGCCCCGACATCCTGACCGAGTCGGCGATTAGTGTGCCCGGCGCAGTCAAGATGGTCTACGACAGCAATAAGAACCGCCTGTACATTCCTGGAGGCAGCACGGTGGCGATAGTGGATGTATCGCAGTCGACGCCGTCGACGACCGCCACAGAGACGATTACACCGATCACGCCGCAGGGCCCCTGTTCGACGGCGACCGCGGCCACAACCTTTTACACCGTTGACGTGGCTGCCTTGCCGGATGGAAGCCGCGCTTATGTCGGGTCTTACTACGAGGACGCGAATGATAATATCTGCCCGCAGGTAACGGTGATCGATGCCATGAGCTATGCCGTCGAGAGCGTGATTGCGGTCCCGGGATTTCCCGCCTACGACGCCTTCTGCGCGTTGCCAGTCTCGCAGCAAGGCCCGCGTTTCCGCATAATGATGGCCGCCGCCGGCGACAGCTCCCGCGCGTATCTTTCCAGTTGCGATGGAGGGAATGTCAACTTCGTCGATACGTCCACCGACACTTATATCCAGAATCTGCCGGCCCCAGCCAGTTCGCGCTCGCAGAACCCGCCGCAGAATCCGGTGTTTCTGCTTGCCGGTCCCTGAGCCTAATGTCGCGAATCTACGGGGGCGCGAAACGAGATTGCGATTCCCGATTGTCGGTCTCGGAGAGTGAGGAATTCGAGAGCGGCTGGCAGCAGAGCATTGCCGGTTCGTAGAGTGGGATGAGTTGCATTGTCAAGCGAATAGCGACTAGCGACCAGCAGTCCCTATCCCGCGATCGCAGTGTGTTCCACCGCCTGGCGGCAGTGGTGGCGCAGCGCCACGTTCATGAAAACGTTTCCGCTGGAAGTATTGAAGCACATCACCAGGGCTTCGGTGTCTTCACTGCTTTTGCTGCCTTGTTCGGAAGTGTGCAGGGTTGGCGGACGAACGTGAAAATGAAATCCCTGGTCGTTGAGCGTGGTGATAGCGTTGCCAATGATCTGGTTGGCCAGCTCCAGGACCGCCTCGCGCACCAGATCCTCGTCGGTCTCGGATACTTCGACGCCGGCCAGACGGCTGGCGAGCTGCAGTGACGCTCCGAGGTCGGCATCAAAAATGATCCGCCCTTCGATCTCGCCCATGAGGATAACCTCGGCGGCGATCCCCTTCCGCCGGTACGCCTCTTCTTCCATGCTCAGGTTCTCGATGGAAATGGGCGACCCCAGCCCCTGCGCCAGGACGGCGTCGGTCGAGTTGATGAAAGGCTGAATCAGGTCCATCCGCATGACTAGGCTCCAGCTCCGGCGCTCCGCACCGTGACTCCATCATCACGCATTACGTACTTGATGACTTCATAGAGAACCTCCGGCTTCACCGGTTTTTGCACGAAGTGGCGGGCGCCTCGCTGCAAGGCGGCCACGATGTTCTCCTGGTAGCCGACCGACGACACCATTACGATGCGGGCGCTGGGATGGTCGCGCACGATTTTCTCCGCCGCCTCGATGCCCTCCATCTGCGGCATGGTGATGTCCATCAGAACGATGTCGGGCGTGAGCCGTTCGTACTCGCTGATCGCCGAAACTCCGTCGCCTGCCTCGCCAACTACCTGCCCGCCGAATGTTTCGACCATCCGGGCCAGGTTCTTGCGGGCGAACACGGAGTCATCCACGATCAGATAGCGTACCGGTTGTCCGTCTTCGCTCCGTTTCACGGGCGCAAACTTTTCCATGACACTCCTCCCCACCCATCACTTAATCACGATCTACACACTTTCGATAGATAACTCTAGTTACTTCCGTTACTGCTTGCCCTCTTGACCTCAGCCGTCTCTATCCGGCTGCGGTCGGGCGCGCATTGTGCCTGAAAAATATTGGGCAAATCCTGGAGATCCGCGATCCTCATCACGTAGCCCCGTTCGATGGCCGCCTTGGGCATGCCGAAAACCACGCATGTCTCCTGGCTCTGCGCCACCGTAAGTCCCCCGGCCGCCCGGATCTCTCCCAGTCCCGTCACCCCGTCTTCTCCCATGCCGGTCATCAACACAGCCATCGCCTGCATGCCAAACGCCTCGGCTACGCTGTGGAACAGCACGTCCACGGAAGGACGGTGCCCATTTACCGGGGCCTCGTCGGCCAGCACCGCCACGTTGCCCAGCGGCATTTTCTTCACCTTCATGTGCCGGTTCCCCGGACAAATCAGCGCTCGCCCGGCCATCAGCAAGTCGCCCGATTGCGCTTCCTTCACCCGGATCGGGCAGGTCTCGTCCAGCCGCTTGGCAAACAGTTCCGTGAACCCGTCCGGCATGTGCTGCACCACCAGGATGCTGCCCGAAAATTCCGCCGGCAGATGCGAAAACAGGTATTGCAAGGCGTTCGGGCCACCCGTGGAAACGCCGATGGCGATGATGTGCGTCGGCGCGACGGGCCGCAGCTTGGGTGGCTGCTCCCCGTGTGTTTCCCCCGGCAGGAACTGCGTCTGCACTCCCGCGCTCTGCGCCGCGGCCCGGATCTTCTTGATCAGCTCGGCGGCAATCTCGGGCATGCGCGCGGAAACATCCTGCGGCTTGGCCACGAAATCAAACGCGCCTAGCGCCAGCGCCTTGAGCGTGATCGACGCTCCGGCTGTGCTATGCGAGCTGACCACGATGACCGGCAGCCGCCAGTGCCGCATGATCTGTTTTAGAGTATCGATCCCGTTCAGTCCGGGCATTTCCAGATCGAGTGTCACCACTTGCGGCGACAGCTCCTCAATTTTCCTCAACCCAAAATAGCCGTCCATCGCCGTGCCCACCACCTCGATCGAGTGGTCCCGTTCGAGGATCTTGGGAATCAGCTTGCGCATTAGAGCCGAGTCATCCACCACCAGGACCCTTACTGGCTTTCTCATGACTGGCCCCCTGCCGTGCCTCGCGCCTGCACCTCGCCACTTCCGATTCCACCACGGCTCGACTCTGCTGCTACGACACTCGACAGCAATCCCGCCATCCGCGGGCCGGTTGCATCTGTCCGCCCGCGCGTGAAACGCTCCATCAGGGCGATCATGTTCAGGATGAGAACCACCCGCCCATCGCCCAGAATCGAAGCCCCACTCACCAGATCGGTCGTGATCGACTGGTCGTCAAGCGCCTTGATGACCAGCTCGTCTTCACCCTCCAGCGCGTCGACGACAACGCCGAATTTGCGCTCCCCGCTGTTGATCACCAGCACGAAAACCTTGCGTCGCGCCGTTTCCGGCCCGCTCGGGGGCTTCGCGCCCAAGCGCAGCAGAGGCAACACGTCGTTGCGCAATTGCAGCACGTCGTAGTGCTCCACCTGATGGATCTCTTCTTCCACCGTGCGCGCGATCTCCGCCACCGCATTCAGCGGTAGGGCGTAGAGCCGCTGGTCCACCCGGAACATCAATGCCCTGATGATGGCCAGCGTCAGCGGAAGCCGCATGCGAAACGTTGTGCCCCGTCCCAGCGTAGTTTCGATCTGTATCGTTCCCTTCAGGCGTCCCAGCACGCTCTGCACTACATCCAATCCCACGCCGCGGCCCGAGATTTCGGTGACCTCTTCCGCCGTGGAAAATCCCGGCCGCAGAATCAAATCCAGAGTCTCCGCCTCGGTCAGGCGGGCTGCCTGGTCGGCTCTCAGCAATCCCTGGGACAGGGCGCGCTGCCGCACTTTTTCCGCATCAATGCCGTGCCCGTCGTCGGAGACCTCGATGACCACCTGGTTCCCCTGGTGATAAGCGCCCAGCCGCAATGTCCCCTGCGCCCGCTTGCCGGCGCGAACCCGCTCCTCGGCGGTCTCGATGCCATGGCCGATCGCATTTCGCACTAGGTGCGTCATGGGCTCGGCGATCGTATCCAGAATGCTTTTGTCGAGATCGGTTTGCCCACCCCTGACAATCAGCTCGACTTCTTTCCCGCATTGACGCCCTACGTCCCGCACAATGCGCGGGAACCGGCGGAACAGCTGATCGACCGGCACCATGCGAATCTTCATGACCGAGTGCTGCAGGTCGTTCAGAACCCGCCCTTGGAATGCCATCGCATCGGCGAACTTTCCCCGCAACACATCTTTCGGGAACCGTTGTCCAAATTCCAACAGCGTCTGCTGCAACATCGATTTCGCCAGAATCAGTTCACCGACCAGATTGAGTACGCTGTCGATTTTTTCCGCATCCACTCGCAGCAGGTTGTCGGGGACGGCCGGCACGGCGGGTGCTGCCGCCGGTTCCGCGGTTGACGGCGCTTCCGTCGCAGTGACGCCGGCAGCGGCCTCGGAGGCCGCGGGCATCGCGGCCTTGTCGTTGACCTCAGAATCGACGAGTTCGGAATCGGCAGCGGGAACCTTCCGGAGCGGGTGCGACGGCGCTTGGGCGCACAGGGGCGTGACTCGGACATTCAGCGCAACGGTTGGAATGGCGCACTTAGCCCGGATCTGTTCCGCCGGTTTTTCCGACGCGAGAGCCGCCTCGACCTGGTTTATGCGTTCGAGACTGCCGTCGAGCGGATAGAGCGCCAGCACCTCGCCCAGTGAGGCCAGGGCCAACTGGATCATCTGACGCCCGGCGATGGGCATGACGCACTGTGGGTCTATCGGTACCACCACGTGATGAACGTGCTTGCCCTTCGCCACCGCGTGGGTGATCGCCAGTTGTTCGTATTCCGACCAGCGGCTCTCTTTCGCGGCGGCTTTCCTGGTCTTCTTCTTGGCTTTGACCGCGCCGCCCGGCGCCGGGTGTGCCAGACGTGCAATGTCCGCGCGCAAGGACATGATGCTGGGAAGTTTCGTCCCCGTCCGATACGCCTCCAGCAGGGCCGCAAACACGTCGGCCGCGCGCAACGCGATCTCTGGAACCGAAGCCGCCGCTGCTGTGTTTCCGAGCGCCAGCACGTCCTCGAATTCATGGGACAGTTCGCTGAGTTCCCGGAAACCGCAGGCGGCCGCGTCCCCCTTCAGCGTATGCACCGTCCGCCGCAGGCTGCGGGCCGTCTCCGCATCGCCGGGCGATTTCTCCAGCCGCATCGCTTCGTCGTTCAGCTTCTGGACCAGTTCCCCCGCGGTTTCGAAGAACAACTGGCGGAGTTCGGTCATCCGGTCTTCGGGGGGAAGGGTCACATCTTCACCTCGACTCGCTGGTACGCCGTGCCGCTGTTGCTATGCACCATCTGAAATTTCTCTGTCAGCCCCAGCAGGCTCTCGGCATGGCCGACAAACAGGTATCCCTGGGAATTCAAGCACCGATAAAACTTCTCCACCAGCCGCTTCTGCTCGGCTTCGTCGAAATACATCATCACGTTGCGGCAGAAAATGATGTCGTTACGCTGCGGCAGGTATTCGGTCTTCAGATTGTGAAAGTCGCAGTGCACTAGTTCCTTGACGTTCTTCTTCACCGCGTAGCGGTCGCCCACTTTGTCGAAGTAGCGCAAGCGGTAGCCATAATCGACTCCCGCCATCTGGTGCTCGCCGTAGGAGGCGTCCTGCGCCGCGCGCAGGACCGAATAGTTGATGTCGCTGGCCAGGATCTCCACCCGCCAGGGCGCGGGTACCAGAGGCTTCGGAACCGGCGATTCAAACGGCAGAGGATTGCGCAGATAGTAGTACGCCAGCGCATCGGCCACCAGCATCGCCAGCGTGTAGGGTTCCTGTCCCGTGGAACAGCCTGCGCTCCAGATTCTTAAGCTGTAGTCCCGCTGCTCCTGCTTGCGCCGCAGAATATCCTCCATCACTTCCCGCTGAAACAGTTCGAGCTGCGCCTTGTTGCGGAAGAAGCTGGTCTCATTGACCGTGAGGTTTTCGAGCAAGCGCGACAACTCTTGTTTTCCCGGCTGGCTGATGAGCAGGCGATAGTAGCTGTAGAACGAATCCAGCTGGCACTCCTTCAACCGGCGCTGCAGGCGGTCCTGCAGGAAAGCGGTGCGCCGCTCGTCGAAGTGCATGCCGCACTCCTGGTATACCAGCGTCTGCAGCAGTTTCAATTCCGCGTCGGTGAGTGCGGGTATTTCGCTCGTGTTCATGTGGGTTCGGTTCTTCTGGCTACTTTCCGGCCGAGGCGCTCTTCGTCCCTGTCCCCGCCGTTCCCGCCTTGCCACTACCGGCCGCAGCCGGCTTCTCCGCCAGCTTCTCTGCCGACACTTCGTTTCCCAGCTCACGCCCCGCCAATACTTTGCTGATATCCAGCAGAATGATCAGCCGTCCCTGATACTTGCCCAGGCCCGTCACGCAGTCCAATCCGCCTTCCTGCATCATGGCGGGCGCGGCTTCGATGTCGCTTTCGGATATTTTCAGGACCTCCGAAGCCGAATCCACAATCATCCCCGCGAGCCGGCCCCGGTGTTCCACGACCAGAATCCGGCGCCGGTCGATTCCGGCGGACGGTTTACCGAACCGTTTCCGCAGATCCACTACCGAGACAATCTTCCCGCGCAGGTTGATCACCCCTTCCAGATAGGCGGGCGCGTCCGGCACCACGGTAATCTCGGGCACGCGGACGATCTCATGCAGCGAGGTGATGGGTACGCCGTAGGTCTCGCGGCCCACCCGGAAGCCCACAATATGTATTTCCCGGCTCATGGTTGGAATCCCCTCAACGCGATCCCGCCGCCACCGTCCGGGCTGCGTTCCCCTTCCCCGGCGCGCTGTCGTTCGATCTTTCGTCCGAGCGCAGCGCAAAGCGGTCCATCGAATCCAGCAGGCCCCGCGACATCTTGGACATCTGATCGGAGGAAGCGGCCAATTCGGTCGAACCCGACGTGTTGGACTGCACCAGTTCGCGCATGCGCTCCATGGCCTGCACCACCGCCTGCGCTCCGGAAGCCTGTTCTTCCACCGCCGAGTTGATCTCGTGCGTGATCTCGTTCAACCGCGTTGTGGCGCGCGCAATCTGCGACGAGCCATGCGATTGTTCGTTGGTCGCCGCCCCGATTTCCTGCGCGAACTTGTACACCTCGGTCACCACGTTCGAAATCTTGCGCAGCGCGGCATTCAGTTCCTGTCCCAAATTCAGTCCTTCGTTCACGATCGTCGTGCTCTTCTCCATGTTCTCGACCGCTTTGCGCGCTTCCTTCTGGATGCTCGCGATCAGCTCGGAAATCTCCTTGGTGGACTGCGCGGATTTCTCCGCCAGCTTCCGGACTTCATCCGCCACCACCGCGAATCCCAGCCCGTGCTCGCCCGCCCGCGCCGCTTCGATGGCGGCATTCAACGCCAGCAGGTTGGTCTGCTCCGCCAGATCGTCGATCACTTCGACGATCTTGCCGATGTCGTCCGCCCGCGTGCCCAGCGAGTCGATGATCTCGCCCGAAGAGCGGATCGTCGTGTTGATCCGGTTCAGGCCGTCGGTGGTCTTTTCCATAGTGCCGATGCCGCCGTGCACCTCTTCCCGCGAACGGTTCGAGATATCGAGCAGAACCTTGGCCGTATCCGCGACCCGCTGGATCGAGGTCACCATCTGGTCGATGGAGGCCGAGGTTTCGCTGACGCTCGAAGCTTGCGTCTGCGTGCTCTTCACCATGTTCTGCACGTTCACGCTCATTTCGTGCATCGTGCTCGTTACTTCATCGATGGCCGAAGAAGTCTGCAGGCTGTTCCTGGCCGACTCGTCGGAAGCGCTCGCCACCTGGGCAGAGGCGCTGGCCACCTGGGAGGCGGCGTCGCGCACGTGGCGTACCATCCCGCGCAGGCCTTCCACCATCCGCGTAAATGCGTTCGCCAGAGTGTCGTTGGCCGAGCGGGGACGGACTTCGACCGCCAGGTTGCCCCCGGCGATGGCTTCGGAAACCGCGGCCATTTCCTTCAAGTACTTCACCATGGATTCGAAAGTCCTGGCCAGTTGCCCGATCTCATCCGTACCGTGAATATCTATATTGTGCTCCAGATCCCCCGACTGGCCGATCTGATCCGCTACGTGAATCAGCCGGCTCAGCGGTCCCGTGATCCCGGCAGCGGTCCGGTAGGCAATGACTATGCCCAAAGCCAGAGCGAGCAGCGAACTGAACACGGCAGCCAGAATCGTCCATGTCGCTGCCTTTTCATCGTTGTTGCGCCGTTCGTCCAACTGTTTTTGGTTTTCCCGGTCTACATCGTCCAGAACGTCGCTCGAACGCGACACCCAGGCGTTCGGATCCTTTTGCAAATAGAAAATCTGCAGTTCCGCCACCGTCGCGTTGCCGCCGTCCACGGCCCGGCGCTTGTCCACCAGCGGGTTGGCGAACTCGTTGCCCCAGGACTGCTCCAGCCCCTGCACTTTTTCCAGATTGCTTCGCTGCTCGGGAGAATTCGCCAGTTCCAGGGTGCGGCGAAGGCCGTCGCTCAACTGGTGTTCGCCGTCATTCATTTTCTCCACGTCCCGGGTGTCCCCGCTGAGCAGGTAGTTCTGCAGGTGAAGCCGGTCCTGCATCATCTGGAAGCGAACCGACGAGGTGGCCTCGGCCATCTCGATCGAACGCTGCGCCGCAGCCTTGGCCTCATGCTCGCGTGCCACCGCGACCAGGTTGATCACCAGAAGCAACAGAACCGTCCCCAGAACGACGCCGAAACTCCAGTACAACTTTTTTTCGATATTCATAACCGAACCTTCCTCAGCCAGCGCTTCGCGCCCTGCGCGCCTTTTTACTGGGCTGGATCAAATCGGAATTCCACAATCCCCGTTGATTCTTGCGGACCCACCTCGAAACGCCACTTCTTGACCGCTTCCAGAGCGGCGTTCGCCAACACCGGATGCCCGCCAATCAGCTTTGCATCCTTGACCGACCCGTTGGCAGAGACCGTTACCAGGACCTTCACCACGCCGGAGATGTTCATGCGCCTCGCCAGCTCCGGATACACTGGCGCCACCTTGCTCTTTGCTTTTCGACTGAATTCTTCCTGTCCCCGTGCAAGGGGAACGCTGGTCGCCGCCCATCCGCTAATCAGCAGCAGACCCACTGCGAACAGACGATTCAGGGATTGAATAGACACGGTACCTCCCTTGTTGCTGTTGTATTTGCCCTATATTCGTGCATGGACCACACCGGCGGATACCAAAAGTTCTTCCTTTGCATTACTTTGGTGATCTCTGCAAAGCGATGAAGAGTCGGCCCTTAGTTCCTCCCCATCGCCCACTGGTAGCCGGGGCGTACGAACCCCAGAGCGCCTCTGGATAACTGATCTCCGATTCCAGAATGAGACGCCGGTATCACTTTGGTGACGTTTCACAAGTCGGCACTGCCCCTCATATTTCCTTGACTCAATTTGAGAATCAAGCGTAGGTTTATCTGTAATTCAATTGTTTTCAACCGCTTAGCTAAGCGGATGGTGCCCACTGACATCCCACACCGGTAATTCGGGTCCCGGCGGCGTGTCTCAGTCTGACGAGGCTTTCCAGAAGCTTCTCCTGGAGCTTTCCCGGGCCGCTTTTCAGAGCAGCGATCCCAGCCAGATCATCCGGTCTTTCTGCGCCCTCACGCGCGCCTTCTTTCACGCCAGCGGCGCTTATTTTTGGAGTTGTTCCTCCGACGGTGAACTCGTCGGAGCCGAAGCCGACGGCGACCATGCCGAGTCCTTTCGTGGCGTCCGCCTGCACGCCGCAGATCCATCCATCGCCCCATCCATTGCTATTGAGGCGGTGCATAAGCGTCGTCCCTTCTTCCTCAACCACGTCGACGTCGCCCGTTACCCGTGGCTGGCCGAATGCCACGCCCATGCCGCCATGGCCGCTCCTCTGCTGGTTTCAGGAGAAATTGTCGGAGCCATCGCGTTCGTGCAAAGTGCGTCCGATGCCGGTTTTGACGATGACGCCGTAGCCAAAGTCACGATCTTGGCGGCGCAGCTCGGGACCGCCCTCGAAGCCCTCCGCTTGAACCAGCTTTCCCGCGAAGAGCGCCGCCGCGCCGGCATTCTGGTCGAGGTCGCCACCGCGCTGCACGGCTTGCCCGACACCGCATCCGTGATGGAGAGCATCGCCGACCGACTCCGCGTGCTGCTGCATTCGCCCATCGTGCTCGTCTTCGTCCAACAGGAAAAACTGTTCCAGTTGCAGGCGGTGTCGACCGAGGCTCCCAGGCTCGCCCACTCCATCCGTTCGCGTTTTCAGCAGAACGACCTCCGCTCTTCGCTCGAGATCGCCACTCGCGCCGTCGCCGCCGGCGAGCGCATTACGGTGAGCATCGACGGCGCCTCTCATTTCGGAGAAGATTCGCCGCCCGGAGTTCTCATCGCGGCGCCCTTCCGCACCTCGCGCTCGCACGGTGCAATTCTCGTCTACCCCCGTCTCGCCAACCCGTTTACCCAGGAAGACAGAACCCTGGTCTCCGCCCTGGCCGGTTTTGGCGCGGTCGCCATCGCCAATGCCGAGTTGTACGGCATGGCCCGTGCCCAAGCCCACGAACTGCACGAAATCCTCGAGATTTCCTTCGAACTCGGTTCTGCCGGAAAACTCGACGAGTTCATGCAGACCTCGGTGGTCCGCGCCGCCAGTTTCCTCGGCTTCCAGCGCTGCTTCATCGGGCTCCTCGAAGAGGCCGCCTTCCACATTCGCTGGGGAGTGGAGAACGGAGTGGCCCGTCCTCTCGATATCCCGCTCTACGATGGCGTCGCGACCCGCGCGCTGAAACAAAAAAATGTGTTCTTCACCGAAGACGCCTCCAAAACTCCGGGCGCAAATTTGGATTTCGTGGCTGCTTTCCGAGTCCGCCAATTCCTCGCCGTCCCCCTGCTCGGTTCGAGCGGCGATGTGCTCGGGATGTTTGGCGTGCTTGACCGCATCGAGCCCGGGCCGATCAACGACGAAGATGTCCGCCGCGCGCGCTCTCTGGCCGCGCAAGCTGCCATCGCTCTCGAACTCACCCGCAACCTGCACCAAGCCGAGGAGCACCGCCGCCGCGCCGAGGCCCTGGTCACCATCGCGCTCGAGCTCAACACCGTCCTGCATCTGCCCGAGTTCATGCGCAACTTCGCTCTGCGCGCGTCGGCCCTGCTCGGAGGCCGCTCCGTTGCCCTCAGCCTTTTCCAGACAGCGGAGCTCGATACCGTCCTGATGTGCGGCGCCTTGGAGGTCGAAGATAAGCTGCTGATCCGTCGTTTCGGTCAGGCGCTCAGTGCCGCCCTGCCGAAATACCCCACCGATGTCGCCTTCGCCCCGGCCAGCGATATGCTCGGAGTCGCTCTCGCCTCCAGTCTGGGATGGAGCGATTGCACGCTGGTCCGTCTGGCCGGTTCATCGGGAGAACTCGTCGGCGTTCTTTGTCTCGCCGACCGCGGCGCCCCGCCCGCCGTCGAAGATGACCAGTTGCTGCGCGCTATCGCCAGCCATGCCAGCATCGCTCTCGAGAATGCCTGCCTGTTCACAGGCATGCAGCAGACCAACCGCCACTGGCTGGAAATCTTCGATGCCATCAGCGACTTCATCGTCGTCCACGACGAACAGCACAATATTCTCCGCGTCAATCGTTCCCTGGCCGATTTCGTCGGCCTCGCCCCCGACCAGTTGATCGGCGTCAATATGCGGGCGCTCGACGCCCTTTCCGCCGGATCTTCGCCCCACTCCTGTCCCTTCTGCCGCACCAGCGAGGGTCTCGGCGAATACGTGCACCCCGTCCTCGAACGCACTTACCTGATTTCAACCTCGCGCATTCATGCCGCCAGCCAGGGGCCCCCATCCCGCGGGGTTGGCGCGATGGGGATGAGCAGCGCCCAGTTGCAGACCGTGCACGTGCTCAAGGACATCACCGACCGGCGCGAAGCCGAGCGCCGCTATCGCGAGCTGTTCGACAACATTCAGGAAGGAATTTTCTTCTCCACACCCCAGGGCCGCTTCGTCGAAGTCAACGACGCGCTGGTTCGCATCCTCGGCTATAGCAGTCGGGAAGAGGTCATTCAGCTCGACATTCCCACCCAGGTCTATTTTTCTCCGCAGCAGCGGGAAGAAATGGAGGAACTGTTCGAACGCCAAGGCGGACTGCGCAATCAGGAAGAAATCCTCCGGCGCAAGGATGGATCGCCCGTCCACGTCTTCATCAACTGTTTCGCGGTGCGCGATCCGGGCGGCAGAGTCCTGCAGTACCGCGGCCTCATGCTCGATGTTACCGGCCTCCGCCATTCGCAAACGGAGCTGCAGAAAGAGCGCGATTTCTCTAGCAAAATCCTCAGCCATACCCAGAGCCTGATTCTGGTCACCGACACCGAAGGCGTCATCAGTTATGCCAACCGGCGCTGGAGCGGTCTCGGCTTTCAGCAGAACCAGATAGTCAGTCATCCCTTGCCCGACCTGTGCGCCGCGCCGCGCCGCGCCGCGCTCCGCGAAGCGCTGGCCGCCGTGGCTCGCGGACAACAAGTCGATAACTTCGATCTGCCCCTGGTTCGCGGCGACGGCGCCAGCAGCCAGTTCTCCGTCAATCTGAGCCCCATCAACGGCGAGGACGGCCGGGTCTGCAACATCGTAGTAGTCATGACCGACGTCACCGACTCCGCCCTGCTGCGCTCCAAGCTCATGCACGCCGAGAAAATGGCTGCCGTCGGACAGTTGGTCTCCGGCGTCGCCCACGAAGTCAACAACCCCCTCACCGCCATTCTCGGATTCACCGACCTCTTGATGGAAAACCCCGAGCTCCCCGAAAGCGCCCGCCGCGATCTGCGGGTGATTCTGCAGGAAGCGCAGCGCACCAAGCAGATCGTGCAAAACCTGCTCAGCTTTGCCCGCCAGATGCCGCCACAGCGCCAGCCCGTTCAGCTCAACTCCATCCTGCAACGCACCGTGCACTTGCGCTCTTACGACTTCATAAGTCACGGCATTCAGGTGGTCGAACGTCTCGACGAGTCCCTGCCCCAGGTCATCGGAGATTCCCATCAGCTCCAGCAGGTGTTCCTCAACATCCTGAACAACGCGTACGACGCCGTCCGCGAAAACTCGCGGCCCGCCCGCATTGAGATCATGAGCGCCCCCGCCGGCTCATTCGTCGAGATTTCTTTTCGCGATAACGGCATCGGTATCGCCGATCCCGAACGTATTTTCGATCCTTTCTTTACCACCAAAGACGTTGGCAAGGGTACTGGTTTGGGCCTGAGTATTTGCTATGGTATCGTCCGCGAACATGGCGGCGAAATTGCGTGTCACAACAACCTCAACTCTGAAGGAGCGACCTTTATCGTCCGTCTCCCGGTAGCATCCGAGACGGCATCCTTTGGAGCAGTTGCAGGAGTGCATCCACAATGACCCAGACAGGAACGAAACCCGCTTGTGCGCCCGTGCTTGTGATTGAAGATGAACCGGCCGTCTTGGCTTTAGTGCGCGCCGTTCTCGAGGGACACGGATACGCCGTCGTTCCGACCGAATCCGGCGCCGAAGCGCTGCGACTGCTGGCCAACGGCGATTTTCACGGTGTCGTCTCCGACATGCGCACCCCCGGAGGCGTCGATGGCGCCCAGGTCTATGCCTGGATCGCAGCTCATCGCCCCGAACTCGCCTCCCGGCTCGTATTTATCACCGGCGACATCGCTAACGAAGAAACCGCTGCCACGCTTCGCCGCACCGGCGCGCCCTGCGTGGAAAAGCCGTTTCGCGTCTATGAATTCATCGCCGTGGTCGAGCAGACCATGGGCAGGGCCGCCTCATGACTCAGAATTTGACGAAGGACGACTTCCGCATCCGATTGTTGATTGTCGATGACGAGCAGACCATCCGCCGCCTCTGCATCACCGTCGGCGAGTCGCTCGGCTTCTTCTGCCTCGAAGCCGAGAGCGGCGGCGCTGCTCTTGCATTGCTCGAAGAGCAGCCCGTCCACATGGTGCTCACTGACATGGTCATGCCGCGCATGTCCGGGCTCGAATTCCTGGAGCAGGTCAAGCGCGCCTACCCCCGCATCGAAGTCGCCGTCATGACCGGCCACGGCTCGGTCGAAACCGCGGTCCAGGCCATGAAGCTCGGCGCCTACGATTACATTTCCAAGCCCTTTGCTCCGCTCGACGACCTGCGCCTTTTCCTGCGCCGCATGGCCGACAAGGTCCGCCTCGTCGAAGAAAATCTCTACCTCCGCGAACGCTCTGAAACCGAGACCGCCGTCCACGGCATCATCGGCAATTCCGCCGGCATTCAGAACGTCCTGCGCCTCATCTCCCGCCTAAAAGACACGCGCACGCCGGTCCTGATTTCCGGCGAAAGCGGAACCGGCAAGGAACTGGTCGCCCGCGCCCTTCACTTTCGCGGAACCATGGCCAACCTCCCCTTTGTTGCCGTCGACTGCGGATCGCTCGTCCCCACCCTCATCGAAAGCGAATTGTTCGGCTACGAAAAAGGAGCCTTTACCGGCGCTCTCCGTTCCAAGTCGGGCCTGCTGCAATCCGCCGATACCGGAACCATTTTTTTCGACGAGGTCGGCGAACTTCCGCTCGAGATGCAAGCCAAGCTCTTGCGCTTTCTCCAGGAGAAAGAAGTCCGACCCGTCGGCAGCAATCAAAAAGTGAAGGTGGATGTGCGCATCATGGCCGCCACCAATCGCGATCTCGACGCCGAATACAAGAAAGGAACCTTCCGCAAGGATCTCTTTTTCCGCCTCAACGTCATCACCATTTCCCTGCCCCCCCTGCGCGAGCGCCGTTCCGACATTCCCATCCTGGCGGCGTTCTTCCTCGAACGCCTGGCTCCCGGACGCGGCGTCCAGCTCTCCAGCAACGCCATGAAGGCCCTGCTCGCCTACGACTGGCCCGGCAATGTTCGCGAACTGGAAAATTGCCTGGAGCGCGCCGTCGCTCTCGGCGACCAGCGCATCATCGAAATCAACGATCTGCCGCCCGCGATCGCGCGATCGGAAGTTCACTCCGAAGCACTCGATGCGCAAGAATTCTCCGGCACCGACCTCGAAGATATCGAGCGAGCCACCATCGAGCGCGTCTTTTCCCAGGTCAGGGGAGACAAGGCTCTGGCCGGCAAGATGCTCGGCATCAGCCGCGCCACCCTCTATCGCAAACTAAAGCGCTACCACATAGGCGCCCGCGAGGAGCCGCCTCAATCGACCACACTGCAATAGATTCAGCTTGGGGTCTAGAGCGGACCCAGCGTTGCTGTGCTGCCGCTCGTGTAGGAACAAACGCCTTGTGTTCAGTTCTATGACGCCTTTGGGACTCGGCTTGCCTGCGGTGGGCTAATTCGCACGAACATAGTCTCGGTCGGGCGCCTGCCAAAAACCCGGACCCGAAGACGGACAAAGGCGGCAGCGGCGACCCAAGGCCAAACCCTTATTAAGAGCCGCAATCCTTCCCTGCGTAATCCGGCTCGGAACGCTCTCTGTACCGTCCAGAATGCAGGGCCGCCAATCAGCGCAGCTCTCGCCAATCCGTGTTTTCTGCCGATGAAACGCTTGTTAGATTGCCAAGCGGCAACCAAACCGTGGCAGCCGGCGATCAAGCCCGAGACATTGTGGATGTTGTTGGTGGAATGCAGCCGGT
>PLIC01000222.1 GCA_003139995.1 Candidatus Acidiflorens stordalenmirensis
TCGAGGATCAGTTCGCGATCCAGAAGCTTCCAGCCAAGGCGAGTGGCAAGCTCCTGCCCTATGGCGGCGCCCCCACTACCATATTCGCGCGCAATCGTGATTACCCGAACTGTTTTCATGTGATGAGCACTATCACTTGAATTACTGTCTCGGCCCGTCGAAACGCCGGTTTTAGCCGGGGGTCCGCTAACATGCAGCGCATGCTCGCGTGCCAGGCTCAAAGCCTTTTCTCCGTTGCTGGCGGAAATAACTTCATGTCCGGCGGTGGTCAACGCCCGTTCCGTCGCCATTCTGAGAAACTTGCTGTCTTCCACCAGAAGTATTTTGCGAGGGCATGCCGTGCACCTGACACCTCGATTGTCATCATGCACCACGATGTCTTCGCCGCCGATTATAGAGAAGAGCAATAGCGGTTAATTGGCATGGCGGTAATGGAAGACAATATCCATGTTGCGCTACAAAACTCGACCTTCTCTCTGATTTTAGTATAGATGACACATGGGAAGGGCCAGGGACAAAAACCAAGTCGATGATTTAGAAGGGAACATCAACAATCCGAACCAACCGTGCATATTGAGCGAGAAGGAAGCCCAGATAGCTCCTTATCAAGTTGCAGAAGAGGCGAAGTAGTTCTTATATCGGATATAACGGAGCCACAGAAAGCCTCCTTCTGAGCGTGGCTGCGAGATCCCGCTCCGAAGGTATTGGGCTGCGGAGTTCAGTTCACAGTCGCCCCGCCGCAGCACCGCTTGTACTTCTTCCCCGAGCCGCACGGGCACGGGTCGTTCCGCCCAACCTTGGGAGCATTGCGCCGTGGTTCAGTCCGGTGAGCACCGGGACTGACCTGCCGATGCGCCCTGAAATACCGATATGCCTGCAACAGCCCCGCCGCCATGGGCACGATGACTTCTTCGCGCTTCTCTGGGCTGATCGGCTCGGGGCGCATCTCGGGGTCTTCATCGTGCTCATAGTGGAGCATGAATATGGGAACCATGCATCCGCCCTGCTCCTCGTCGTTGACAAGCCCAACCCAGCCGTCGTGCCGCATGAGCGTGCCCTGCATAAAGCCGTGAGCCCAGTCGTTACCGTGAGCCACGCCATTCTCGTCCTGCAACAGGATCGGCCCGTAGACCTCATCCTTGTTCAGTGCTGCGGCGATGGTGTTCCAGTGACGCATCATCCGCCCCAAGATTTCGTTCGCCTCGTCGAGGCTGGAGAACTCGCAAGTGTCCGACATCTCGCCGCCGAAGACCTCCCGGTAGTATTCGCTCGGCATCACGGTCTCCGGTCCCGCGATGAGGGCGGCGAAGAACCCGTCGAGCGCCTCGACGTTCATCGCCCTGCCGCCCTTGCAGCCCTTGAGGAAGTCTCCGAGGCGATCAAGCTCGGCGTCGGTCAACGGCTCGTTTTGGGTGAACATCTTCATGGGGAATCCTTGGGAGGGTTTTCTGTTCCGTTACTGCTCAGACCCCAATAATCACCAGATCCGTGCAAATCGGCGTAATTGACGCTCAATTAAAAACAGAAACCATCCGACAAAAAAGTACGCGGTCGCGGGTTCTCTATTCGATCTTTGTAGCGCCCCACTGTGCTGGTTCGCATACCTTGGCGGCGGCCTCGCTGGGATTCAGATTTGTGTCCCAACGAGAGGCGTCGAGGCGTTTGCCACTGACCTCATCGGCGGAGTCCGAGATGAGCCAGAGCAGCGGCGCCACCATGATCTCCGGAGAGATCAACTTTTGCTGGAGTTCCGGGGGGACTTCGTCTGGAATCATGCCCGTGAGACTCGCGCCACCCGGAAGCAGGGCGTTGGCTGTCACACCGGTTCCGGCAAGATCTTGGGCCCAGATGATCGTTTCGGATTCAAGCGCGGCTTTCGATGGACCATAGGGAGAGAAGCCACGCCGCCGCATGGTTTCGTGATTCATCGAAATGTTGATGATCCTGCCCCACCCGCGGGCGATCATGCCGGGCGTGACGGCCCGGGACATAAAGAATGGGCCGTTCACGTTCGTTTCAATGATCATCCGCCATGTCTCCGGGTCCGTCTCCCAGAAAGGGGGAGGCTCGATTAGAAAGCGTTCCGAAACATAACGCATCCCACGGCCAGCGTTGTTCACCAGAACATCGACCGGCCCGAGCCGGGCTTCGACTTCTTGGATCAGGGCAGCGCAAGCAGACTCGCGGCTGACGTCCGCCATCACGGGGTAAATCTGTCCTTGGGGCGCTTCCCTGGCAACAGCTTCAATCTCATTGCGGGTCCAGGCAGCCGTAATGGCCACGCGGAAGCCGGCGCGGCTGAGGCCGAGTGCCATGGCCCGACCAAGCCCTCTGCCTCCGCCAGTGACAATTGCGATTCTTCCATGGTGCGCCATAGCTAGAGATTGATGCTGCGCATCCCCTGCTCGTGGTATCGCTCTCCGGCGGTTACGCCCACCGGGAAAGCCTCATCGAGGCGGCGAAGCTGTTCCTCGGTCAGATGAACATTCAAGGCCCCGAGATTTTCTTCGAGATACCGTGTGTGTTTCGTTCCGGGGATGGGGACGATATCCTGGCTCTGAGCGAGCACCCAGGCAAAGGCCAACTGCGCCGGCGTACAGGTGATTTCCTCTGCGATTTGCCTCACGGTCTCGGCCAGATGCAGATTGCGCTTGAAGTTTTCTCCCTGGAACCGGGGATGGTGACGCCGCCAGTCCTCCTGTGGAATGTCCTCCTGTGTCTTGAACCGTCCCGTGAGGAAGCCGCGTCCCAGCGGGCTGTAGGCGACAAAGCCGATGCCCAATTGCCGGCACGTCTCCAGGACTTCGCCTTCGGTGTCCCGTGACCAGAGCGAATATTCGGTTTGCAGTGCGGCAATCGGATGAACTTTGGCGGCGCGGCGAACGGTGGAAGGAGCGGCTTCCGACAGACCCAGGAATCTTACTTTGCCCTCATGAACCAGATCAGACATGGCGCTAACCGTGTCCTCGATCGGCGTATTGGGATCGGCGCGATGCTGATAGTAAAGGTCGATGTGCTCCACACCGAGCCGCTTGAGGCTCACCTCGCATGCCCGCTTCACATACTCGGGCCGTCCATTAACGCCCAAGAACTCGCCATTGGCCCCGCGGACATGTCCGAATTTTGTTGCCAGAATCACCTGGTCGCGGCGGCCGCGAATGGCGCGCCCAACCAGTTCTTCGTTTTTCCCGACGCCGTACATATCCGCGGTGTCCAGGAAATTTACGCCCAGTGAGAGCGCCCGATGGATCGTGGCTAGCGATTCCGCCTCGTCTGACGGTCCGTAGAATTCCGACATGCCCATGCAGCCCAGACCCAGAGTTGAAACAACTAGTCCTTGTTTTCCCAATTTGCGTGTTTTCATCATTCGCCGACATTTCCCATATGACCTTACGCCCCACGTCCATCCGGACGATTCCGTCTCATTGACCAACAATGTATCAGCTCTGCCAGTGGCATCAACTTATACCCCCGCTTCAACATCTTGTCGATAGTCACGATATCAGCTGACCCAGAGCAGCCGTAGATTGCCGGTAGAATGCGATCCGCCGGGTGGCTGCCAATCTTCGCCGGGATAGGCAACAGGGGAGGAACATGGGGCGAGAGCAACCCAGAGCGTCTTCCTGCGTTTAGAATCATCCAAGAAAACTTATGCAGACTCGACATCTAGGCAACTCCGACTTAGAGATCACCCCCATCGGTATTGGCGCATGGGCGATGGGGGCCGGCGACTGGGCTTTCTCCTGGGGACGACAGGAGGACGATGACTCGATCGCGGCGATTCACGCGGCGCTCGATGCGGGCGTCAGCTGGATCGATACCGCGGCCGTGTACGGACTGGGGCACTCGGAAGAGGTCGTCGGCAAAGCGATCGCGGGACGCGCACACCGTCCTTACGTCTTTACCAAGTGCAGCCTGGTGTGGAACGACCAGCGCGAGATCGGGCACAGCCTGAAAGCCGCCTCCGTGCGCCGCGAACTGGAAGCAAGCTTACGGCGGCTGCGGGTGGATGTGATCGATCTCTACCAGATCCACTGGCCCGATCCAGAGCCCGAGATGGAAGCGGGCTGGCAGACGCTGGCCCAAATCCAAAAGGAAGGCAAGGTTCGTCACATTGGCGTGTCGAACTTCAACGTGGCCCAGATGAAGCGGGTCGAGAGGATTGCGCCCATCACTTCGCTGCAGCCGAACTACAACATCGTGACCCGCGACATCGAAAAGGACATTCTGCCGTTTTGCCGTGAGCGGCACATCGGCGTCATCGTGTACTCCCCGATGAAATCGGGACTGCTAACGGGCAAAATGACACGCGAGCGCATCGCATCGCTGCCGCCAGACGACTTTCGCCCGAGAACCCCCAGCTTTCAGGAACCGCTGCTGAGTCGCAACCTTGGGCTGGTGGAAGTGCTACGCGGGATCGGTGAGCGTCACGGTCGCACGCCAGGCGAGGTCGCAATCGCCTGGACGCTGCGTGATCCGGTCGTCACCGGAGCGATTGTGGGCATGCGTTCCGCTGAGCAGGCAAAGCAGATCGTGCGCTCAGCAGAATTCCGCCTGAGTTCCGATGAGATTCTCGAGATCGAGGAGTATCTCAAGGCGAATCCGGTTGTTGCATGAGTACGGAAAACTCGAATCGAAGAAGCAAGCCATGAACGTGTCTGGTGCATTCGTATTTCTCGCAGGTTCCTTGCTGGGGGCACAGTACAGCTCTGCGCAAGCCACCTCTACTTCTCCGCTGACCGCGGTGGCTAATGTTGACCTCCGCCGCTACGCCGGCAAGTGGTACGAGATTGCTCGTTATCCGAACCGCTTCCAGCGTAACTGTCAATCCGACACGACTGCTGTCTACACGCTACGGGATGACGGAAAGGTCCAAGTTGTGAACGCGTGCCGTGAGAAGAATGGGAAGGTAACAACCGCGCGGGGCACGGCCAAGGTAGTCGACAAAAAAACCAATGCCAAACTGAAAGTGACATTCTTCTGGCCGTTCTACGGCGACTACTGGGTCATCGGCTTGAGCCCTGACTACCAGTACGCGATTGTGGGTGAACCTAGCCGGAAGTACCTGTGGATCTTGAGCCGTGCACCCATCATGAAGGAAACCACATATCAGGAAGTTCTGCGCCTGGTTGAAACGTTGGGGTACCAGCCCGGGAAGTTGCAGAAGACGAACCAATCCGAATATGTGGCGCAGCGACAGTTCAGGGGCACGCTGTCTGCAGTCGCACTGGGGGGAGGTGCGCCTTGTGAGATTCTGCAAGACGTTCGCGAGGCTGGCTGGTTTCCTGATGGAACAAAACTCGCCGTCAGCCACGACGTCGAGGGAAAGGATCGGATCGAGTTTCCGGTCGGAAAAGTGCGGTACGAGACCTCTGGGTATCTGAGTGACCTCCGCTTTTCGCCACAAGGAGACGGGATCGCGTTTTTTGAACATCCTGTCAAATGTGATGACTGCGGATCTATCGATGTGGTTGACCTAGCGGGACACGCTTCTATGCTTTCGGATGGCTATCAGGCCGAAGAGGGTTTGGCTTGGGCGCCGACGCAGAAAACGATCTTCTTCTCTGGCCAGGTCGGGAACGGATTCAGTCTCATTGTTTATGAGTTGACTCTGTCGGGCCAAAGGAGGACGGTGCTTGTTGCCCCGGATGAGCTTTGGGTCCTCGATGTGTCCAAAGATAGCAAGCTGCTGGTCAGTCGCGGCGAATCCCAGGAGCGGATTATGGCCTTGGCTACGGGATCAAAGAGCGGGCAGGAAATATCCTGGCTGGACAGTTTCGACAATGCGGCGCTGTCCGCCGATGGTCAAACCCTGCTTTTTACCGACGGCTCTACCGCGGTGGGCTTCAACTATGCGCTGTGCCTGCATAAGACGGACGGCTCGCCCGTGGTACGGCTCACACGCGAATTTATCGAGCGCGATGTTAAGAATGGCTAGTCTGCCCGTCGGGGGGCGTGGGCTCATGCGTATGAATCTTTTCCGAATTGCCATTGCAGTTTTGGCGTTGAGCGCGACGCTGCCGGCGCAAGAGGGCGCTCAAACGCAATCCTCCTTCTATCCGGTGTCCGTTTGGTATAGCGGCGGGAAAGCCCGGGCGCCGATGCTGGAGGAGGTGAGTGGGGATTCGGCGCGATTGTGGGAAGAGGATTTGCTGAAAATCAAAGGGTTGGGATTCAACACCGTGCGGACCTGGGTGGAATGGAATGTGGACGAGCCGCGCGAGGGGGAATATCACCTGGAGAATCTGGATTTGCTGTTACGGCTGGCGGATGAAGTGGGACTGAAAGTGATTGTGCAGGTGTACGTGGATTCGGCGCCGGAGTGGATGGGAGCGAAATATCCGGAGGGACGGTACGCGGCGCAGGACGGCCAGCCGATTCCGTCGCAGGCCGCGCCGGGATTTTGCTTTGACAATAAAGATGTGCGGAAGGCGGTGCTGGCATTTTTTCAGGAGGTGGCGCGGCACGCCGAGAAGAGCAAGGCGTTTTACGGGTGGGATTTGTGGAGCGAACCGGCGGCGCTGAACTGGGCACGCGTGGGATACAAATCGGAGCCGATGTTCTGCTATTGCCCGGCGAGCATGGAGCGGTTTCGCGAGTGGCTGCAGATGAAATACGGGACGCTGGAGAAGTTGAACGTGGCGTGGCACAGGACGTTCACAGATTGGAAGGAGGTCGAGCCGCCGCGCTACGGAACGATCCTGACATACACGGATTTTATGGATTGGCGGGTGTACTACGGGTACAAGCTGGCGGAAGACCTAAAGATGAGAAACGACGCGGTGAAAGCGATCGATCCGGGCCACGTGACGACGAGCCACGCGCCGAATCCTTCGCCAATGGACCGGACGCTGGCGGATCCGTACGATCCTACGGACGATTTTCTGATGAAGGATTCGGTGGATTATTTCGGCACCAGTTTTTATCCGAAGCTGACGGCGGTGGAATACAACTGGAAGCTGGAGCGCCGGGTGCTGGCGATGGATTTGACGGCGGCGATGACTGGGGGTCGCGGATTCTACGTGGGGGAACTGCAGAGCGGGTTCGGCGTGCATGGGACGACCATTGGATCGGAAGTGACGGCGAGCGACCTGGAACTGTGGACATGGGGGATGGTGTCGCGCGGAGCGCGGGCGATCAACTACTACGCGTTTTACCCGATGAATGCGGGATATGAGAGCGGCGGCTACGGAATGATTGAACTGGACGGGACGCTGACGGAGCGCAGCCGTCGCGCAGGAGAGACGGCGAAGAAAATCGCGGCGAATGCGGATCTGCTGTTGCAGGCGAAACCGAAGCAGGCGGAAGCGGCGATTGTGTTCAGCCCGCTGGTGCCATTGCTGGGCGGCTACGACGAGGAAAACACTCGGAACGCGATGCATAAGGCGCTGGCGGGATATCACCGGATGTTTTTCGAGCGGAATTTGCCCGTGGAGGTGCTCAGTTCGCGGGAACTGGCGGGGCAGAGTTTGCAGAAATACAAGCTAATCGTGCTGCCATATCCGTTGATGATGACGAATGACGAGGCGGCGGCGCTGAAGGCGTATGTGGAGAAGGGCGGGCATTTGTTCGTGGAGGCGCGGCCGGGATGGGTGAACGAAGACGGACACGCCGAGGGAGCGGTGCCGGGATTTGGATGGACGAAAATGCTTGGCCTGCGGGAGAGGTCGATCAACCCGGGGAAGCGAGTTGAGGTGAAGTGGGGCGCGCAGGAGTTTACGGGAACGAACTTCGCAGAACATTTTAGCGTGCTCGATGAGAAGGCGAAGGTGGTGGCGAAATTCGCGGATGGAACGGCGGCGGGGTACGAGCACGCGTATGGAAAAGGGAGCGCGATTTTGCTGGGGACGCTGGCGGGTCAGTCGAACGAGGCGAAACCGGTGGCGATGCATCCCTTGGGAGGAATCCTGGCGAAATGGGCGGGTTTGACGGAGCCGGCATTGAAGGCTCCGGCACTGGTGGAGCTACGGGAGATGGACGGAGAGAAGGGGCGATTTGTGTTTTTGTTCAATCACGGGGAGAAGGCGGCGGAAGTGGAGTTTGCGGAGGAGTTGGAGCGACCGGCCGGGAACATGCGGGAAATCGTAACTGGAGAGACGCGGAAAGTGGAGGGCAAGAGATTTGCGGTGAAGACGGAGGTCCCAGCACTGGGGGTGAGAATTTATAGGATTGATTATTGAGAAGTGGCGAGTGGAAGAGAAAAGAAAGGCTTTAATGCAGAAGAGAATGAAATCCAAAGCCCGCTCTCAAGGAACTAGGATTGCACCCGCAGTGCGGATTTGCCAGACCGTTTATTGAAGAGCAACAAGAAAATCATGGGAGGGGAATTGTGAGCGTTAGTGCTTATCGGGAGCGGATTGGTGGAGTGCTGGGAAAGATTTGGGAAACCCAGGTGGGGAATATTGAGAAGGCTTCGGCGGCGATGGCGGAGACGATTGCGAATGGCGGGCTGGTGCACATGTTCGGGAGCGGCCACTCGGTGCTGCCGGTGCTGGACATGTTTCCGCGATATGGCGCGTATCCAGGTTTCCGTCCGCTGATGGACATGCGGCTAATGTGGACAAACGTGATTGGAAGCGGCGGCGCGAAGGGATTGCTGTGGCTGGAGCGGCAAGAGGGATACGCGCCGGTGCTGTTTGAGAACGAACCGATCCGCAAGGGCGACGTGATGTTGGTGTTTTCGCACGGAGGATTGAACGCGGCGGGGATTGAAGTGTTGCTGGAAGCGAAGAAGCGCGGGCTGACGACCGTGGGTGTGACCTCGCTGGACAATTACCGGAAGAGAGAGGCTGTACATTCTTCGGGGAAGAAGTTGGCGGACGTAGCGGACATCGTGATCGACAATTGCGCGCCGGCGGAAGATGCGCTGGTGGCGATTCCAGGGTGGAAAGCGCCGGTGGCCGCGGGGTCGACGGTGGCGTTCATCACGATCGCGATGTCGATCATCGCGCAGGTGGCGGCGAACCTGGCGGCGAAGGGGCAAACGCCACCGGTATTTGTGTCACCCAACGTGCAGGGAATTCCCGCGGATAATACGAACCGGGTGTACGAGGAATATG
>PLIC01000126.1 GCA_003139995.1 Candidatus Acidiflorens stordalenmirensis
CCCAATGAACCGCAGTTTGCCCGACTTTCTTGCCGCCTCGAAAGTCTCCATGGCGCCCTTGGGACCGAAGATTTGCTCGAGATCCGACATCTTCGAAAGGGCGTGAAACTGGTAGAGGTCGACGTGGTCGGTACGCAGCAGCCGCAGAGACTCGTCGAGCAACTTGGCAGAACCTTCCCTGCTCCAGTCCTCTTCCTTGCAAGCGAGGAAAACCTTGTCGCGATACGGTTGCAGCGCCAGTCCGAGTCGCTCCTGTGCGTTGCCGTAGGTGGGGGCTACGTCAAAGTAATTGATCCCGCGGTCCACGGCTTCTGCGACGATGTTGCTGGCAAACGATGGGCTGTTTTCCATCACTACGATGCCGGCAAAACCGATAATGGAAAGCTTCTCGCCCGTCTTGCCTAGCGCTCTCCGCGGAATGGGCGCGATGTTATTTGCGGATGGTTGCGCTTTCGCGAGGGGCTCAAGCATTCGTGCCGAGCTGATGATTCCGGCCGCTGTTCCCGCTTTCAAGAACTCACGCCTTTCCATAGCATCCTCCGGAGAAGCAAAGCATTTTAGTGATTATAGGATTTTTCCGGGTGTTGTTTGAAGTCGGCGGGAAGCGGTTCCCGGACGACCATCACGCGGTCCACGTCAGCGTCCTGAAGTACTTGCTTGATGCCGCTGGGCCAGCGAATTTCGATCTCTTTTATGCGCCGGTTCGATCCCAGACCGAAGTGCACCCGGCTATCACTGGAGGAAGCGAATCCGACTGCGGTGGTCACCTCGTTCCATTGCGAGTGTCCGTCTTCGGTGGTGATGCGCACTTGCGCGCCGATTCCCATTCGATTGCTCTTGGTTCCCACCAGTTTGAGGAGGATCCAATGGTTGTTGTCAACGGAGACATTGTGGAACAACTTGACCGCTCCGTTCAGCACGGTCACCACCGCATCCATCCGGCCGTCGTTGTCGATGTCTCCGAACGCCACCCCGCGATGTGGAGCTTCCTTCTGGAAATCGGGACCGGCTTCAGGACTCGCATCTTCGAATTTCCCGTTGCCGAGATTACGGAAGATGGAATTCCGTTCTGGATACTGCCGTTCAGGAACCAGTTTGCTGATGTTGTCCAGGACGTTGGAGCGAGCGACAAACAGGTCCTTCCAACCGTCGTTGTCGAAGTCCGCGATTCCGTTCCCCCATCCCGACATTTGGGAAGTCAGCCGTGCCAGTCCGCTACTGACTGTCAGGTCGGCAAAATCTCCATGGCCACGATTACCGTACAGAGGAAATGTTTCGAATTCCACCGCGGTGTGCCAGATGTCGGGCAGGCCATCGTTGTTCACATCGCGGAAATCGGAACCCATTGCCGAAAGCGCGGCACCATTCGCCCCGTATGCCACCCCCGCCAGTTCGCCGACCTCTTCGAATCGTTTTCCGCCGATATTGTGAAACAGGAAGTTCCGAGTGGTGTCGTTGGCCACAAAGGCGTCCAAAAAGCCGTCGCCGTCGTAGTCGGCAAAGGACACACTCATGCCTTTGCCAAATTGCAATGCGATCCCGGTTTCCTCGGACACATCGGTAAAAGTACCGTCCCCGTTATTTCGGTACAGAGTATTGTGAGTTGGAGCGTAGTACCGGGGATGGCAGTAGCCGCGGGTACCACCCCCGACCGTGCAGTAGGGTTCCTTGTTAACCTCCCACTTGCAGTAATTGACGACGAAGAGGTCCAGGAGGCCATCATTGTTGTAATCGAACCAGCCAGCACCGATCGACCACATCTTCTTTCCGTCCAGCGTTGCACCCTGCAGCCCCGCCTTGGCGGTAACGTCGGTGAAAGTCCCATCTCCATTGTTGTGAAATAACTGGTTCCCATTAACGTTGGCGACGAACAGGTCAGGCCAGCCGTCATTGTCGTAGTCCCCTACAGCCACGCCCATGCCATAGCCTGCCCCGGCAACCCCTGTTTTTTCGGTTACATCGGTGAAGGTGCCGTCATGGTTATTGTGAAACAAACGGTTCCAATAGGTGGGTGATTCCTTCTTGAGCGAGGGGATGGCAGCGCCATTCACGAGATATACGTCGAGGTAGCCGTCGCCGTCGTAGTCGAGCAGGGCTACGCCCGCGACCATGGTTTCGATCTGGTTCTTGTTTGGAGTGGGCGAACTGGCAGTGGTGAAGTTCAGCCCGGACCTGGCAGCGATCTCTTCAAAGCGAATCTCGGACGGAGCGGTTGAGCCGGGGTGAGGCGCGAACGTCAAAGCTGTCACCAGGATGACAATCAGATTACGCATTGCAGCCAAGTCTCCGCACTCTCTCGATATTCACTTCGATATTCGCTTCGATATTCACTCCGGTGGAAGCTTATCATCGGTCAACGTCGCGCACCGGCGCAAGGAAACGGGTTCGAGTTCGGGCGTTCCGCAGTGCTACCATGCCAGATTGGATGAGGATCCTCGTCGCATTTCTGTTGACATCGACACTGATGGCCGGCCAAGCCCGGCCCGACGTGGCGAAGGTTCTGCAACAAGGAGTAAAGCTCGTCGATGCGGGCCAGTTGGCCGCGGCGCAGGAACTATACGAAAAAACACTCATCAGCGTTCCCGATGATCCCGATCTTCGCTTCGAGTTGGGCATGGTCTACTTTCGCCAGCAGAACTGGGCCCAGGCGGTCGAGAACTACCGGATCAGCGTCCACGCCAGGCCGGGGAGGATCAAACCGCTGTTTTATCTGGCGGAGGCCTACTTCATGGAGTCGGATATCGAGCGCGCCCGCGAAACCATTGCGCAGGCGGCCAGCATCGCGCCCAATGACGCACAGGTCTGCCAGAAGTATGGGGAATATCTGAACGCCACACTCGAAACGCGCCTGAAGGGGCTTTCCTGGCTACAGAAGGCCCGCCATCTCAATCCCGGCCTAGCGCGAATCGACTTCGATATCGGCAAGGCGCAATTCGACTTGACCGATTTCGAGTCGGCACGGGCCAGCTTAGAAACGGCCTTGAAAGACAATCCCCGCGACGGAGAGGCTGCGTTCTATTTCGCGGAGTGTTCAGCGAACTTGGGCGACTGGGAGAAGGCACGGGATTCCTACCGCTACGCCTTGGCGCAGGGATACGCAAACGGACCTGCGTATTACGGACTGGGGAGAGCGCAGGTGGAATTGGGAGAGTTTGATGCTGCAGTCGGATCGCTGCAACGCGCGATCGTTCTGCAGCCTTCGCTGGCCAAGGCACACTTCCAACTTGCAAAGGCATATCGCCAACGCGGCCGAACCCAGGAAGCACAGCATGAGACCAGACTCTTTGACGCAATGACCGACAGGGTAGACACCTCGGCTGAACTGACAGGCTCGGAAGAGGAAGAAGCATGGAAGCAGGCAGAACCGCTGCTGGAAGCGAACAAAGAGCAGGAGGCGCTAGAGCTCCTGGCGAAGTTGCCGGTGGCCGACGTGCTCGATCATGGAGAGCCCCACTACCTGCTCGGAACCATGTATTACAGCATGGGGCGGAAAGATGACGCGAAACGCGTGCTGAGCATTGCCCGAGCGCGGGCGCCCAACTCCTCTCGCATCGCGGCATACCTTGGCATGGTGGAACTCTCGTGCGGAGAAGCCGCGACGGCTGAGGAATCCTTCCATTCCGCCCTCGCTCTCAATTCTGCGGAAAGCGTGGCCCTGATTGGGATGGGCGGAATCCGATACCAGCAGCAGCGATGGGGGGAGGCGGCGGAGTATCTGGAGAAATCGCGGACCGCCGATCCCAGCCCACTCTACATGCTCTGCGATGCGTATTTCCGCATTGGAAGAAATGAGGATGCCCTGCTCACGGCCGAAGTGATTCGAGTGCTTGGCGCGGACAGAAAACCTCTGCTCGATGAACTGGAAACACTGGTGAGACTTCATCAAACCGAGCGACCGCATGTGGGTCCGTAGTTCCTAAGAAGTTCTTAGGATTCGTTTTTAGGGTTAGGGCCGCGCAAGCTACGGTCTTTCCTGCTAAACTCCGACGCCATGAAGAGAACCCGGACCTGTCGCAGAGTATTTCTGGGCGTACTGCTCTGCCTGAGTGCAGTAACTGCCTTCGCACGGAAACATGAAACTGGCTTTCTGAACCGGACAGTCTCCGTCGGTGGTGAGTCTTACCGCTATCAGGTTTACGTGCCCCAAGACTTCGATCCCAAGAAAAAGTGGCCCGTGATTTTGTTTTTGCACGGTGTAGGTGAGCGCGGCGATGACGGCCTGCAGCCAACCGATGTGGGCATTGGCCATGCCATCCGCGCGAACGCCTCCCGGTTCCCGTTCATTGTCGTGATGCCCCAATGCGGGAAAGACAAGCGATGGATCCATGCGGAAATGCAGGCCCAGGCAATGGCGGCTCTCGAACAATCGATCCGGGAATTTCACGGCGACCGGGACCGGCTCTATCTCACGGGTCTCTCCATGGGAGGTTACGGGACGTGGGACATGACGGCGAAATTCCCAGGCAAATTTGCCGCATACGTCCCAATCTGTGGCGGCATTTACGGACCCGCAAAAGTGCCCGACGCGCACGTAGGACTGGCGGGCGATCCCAACGTCGCTGATCCATACGCCGAAACCGCAAGGCGCATCGGTTCCACTCCCATCTGGATTTTTCATGGCGGCGCGGACGACACGGTGCCGGTGGAAGAGTCTCGCAAGATGGCGCAAGCGCTGCAAGCCGCCAAAGCCAATGTCCGCTACACAGAATATCCTGGTGTCGGTCATAACGCATGGGACAGAGCCTACGCAGAGCCTGAACTGATTCCATGGTTGCTGGCGCAATACCTGCATCACGGATCGTAACCATCGCGCACATCTGGAATGGACAGGGAGCCGCTAGGAGATGGCGGAGTTTGGGAATCTGCTACAATCCGCGTTCGAAACGGTCAGGCGTGTAAACTCCCGGCCTTCCCATGAGGTACTCATGCGTTCAACTAGGGTGCGCTCCCGCAAAGCACTCGGCAATTTGCTCTTCGGCGTCTTGCTCACGCTCGCCGCGACGGCCCAAACCACTCGATACTCTCCCGATGGCGACCAACTCCCTGGTCCGGACTGCCTCAATCCGATCAAGCCCTCGTTGGGTCAACCGAAGATTTGCACCCCCGAAGACTACCGAGAGTGGCTTGAGGACATCACGCACTGGCGCACGGAGATGCGGATCCGGGCCGGTTACTCCGCGCAGGAATATGAGCGGCCTGAATTTAAGTGGACGCAGTCCAGTTTCATTCAGCCGCAGATGATGGTCGAGGATCGTTATTTCTACGATCCGGAGAAGGGACAATACACCGTCGATAAGTATCTGGACGATCTCGAAACGCGTTACGGCGGGATCGATTCCGTCCTGATCTGGCCGGTGTACCCCAATATCGGTATTGACGATCGTAGCCAGTACGACATGCTTCGGGCCATGCCGGGAGGGGTGGAGGGCGTCAAGCAAGCGGTTGCAGACCTTCATCGCCGTGGAGTCAGAGTCTTCTTCCCGGTGATGCCGTGGGACCAAGGCACGCACGATCCCAATCTGCCCAACTGGGCGGCATCGGCGAAATTGCTGGCTGACGTGGGTGCGGACGGGATCAATGGCGACACGCTCCGGGGATTGCCCCAGGCTTTCCAAACCGCGTCCAACGAAGTGGGCCATCCGCTGGTTCTGGAACCGGAGCACGCCATGCCCTTCCCTTTTGAAGCCCTGGCGTGGAACACCATGACGTGGGGTTACTGGCAGTATCCGGCGGCGCCGATGGTCAGTGCTTTGAAGTGGATCGAACCCCGCCACATGGTCAATGTCTGCGATCGCTGGAATCACAGCAAGGTGGACAATCTTCAGTACGCGTTTTTCAACGGCGTCGGATACGAAAGTTGGGAAAACGTGTGGGGCATCTGGAACGGCATTGTTCCGCGCGATGCCGAGGCTCTTCGCCGGGTCGCGAAGGTCGAGCGCGCCACGTCGGATTTTCTGGTCAGCCCAGATTGGCAGCCCTATACTCCGACGGAACAATACGGCATCTATGCCAGCCGCTGGCCCCTCGGAAAGAAAACTCTGTGGACCATCGTGAATCGCAGTCAGACCGGCACCGATGGTCGTCAGCTACGAGTTCCTGCCCAAGCTAGCCTCCGCTACTTCGATTTATGGCATGGTGTTGAACTACCCCCCCAGATCACAGGTGAAAGTGCGTTTCTGTCTTTTCCCATCGAAGCACACGGTTTCGGGGCCATCCTTGCGACCCCCGACGCACTCGACGGCAAACTCCGGGTCTTAGTCGAGGAGATGAAGGCCCTGGCCTCGAAGCCGCTGGCCAGCTATTCGAGTGAATGGAAGTTCCTTCCGCAGCGGATGGTCACGATTGCCAAGACTACGCCAACCGAAAATGCTCCGGAAGGGATGGTGAAGATCCCATCCGGAGATTTCGTTTTCAGAGTAAATGGGATCGAGACGGAGGGCTTCAACGATATCGGCGTAGACGTGCAATATCCATGGGAAGACTCGCCACGCCGCCACCATCTGCACACGGTGCACGGGGATGCTCTTTGGGTTGATAAGTATCCGGTCACCAATGCTGAGTTCAAGAAATTTCTCGACGCAACTCACTACCACCCAAAAGATGAATTGAACTTTCTGCGCGACTGGCAGAATGGCGCCTACCCCGCCGGATGGGAGAAAAAACCAGTGACTTGGGTCTCTCTCGAGGACGCGCGCGCCTATGCCGCATGGGCAGGAAAGCGTCTGCCGCATGAGTGGGAATGGCAATACTCAGCGCAAGGAAGCGACGAAAGACTCTATCCATGGGGCAATGCGTGGGATGACGCAGCCGTACCGTTGCCGGACAAGGGTCGCATCCTTCGCGGCCCCGACGATGTAGATGCTCACCCTCGAGGAACAAGCCCTTTCGGAGTTGCGGACCTCGTGGGCAACGTGTGGCAGTGGACCGACGAATTTACCGATGAGCACACTCGTGCAGCTGTGCTCCGGGGCGGAAGCTACTACCAGCCGCAAGGCTCCGTTTGGTATTTTCCGCAAGCCTATCGCCTCGATCAGCACGGCAAGCTCCTCTTGATGGCGCCGAGCAAAGATCGGGCAGGCACGCTGGGGTTTCGCTGCGTGAAGGATGCGGAATAGAGACGCAGCATCGCTCACCACTCCGGTTGTTTCGGAAAGTGCCGTCTAACGCTGCACACACAGCCACTCCACAATTCCATGCCTAGCTCTGACCCGAAAAATCGAGATTGCCGCCCCGTCGGGAGTGCGGTTGACACTCCCGGCTGGCAGTACGCCGTAGCTTCAGGAATCCTTGGCTGGGTTCTCGACGCTTTTGATTTTTTTGTCGTCATCTTTCTGGTGGATTCGCTCGCTGCTCATTTTCGAGTTGAAAAAAGTGCGATCGTTTGGACGATCTCCGTCACCCTGGCGATGCGTCCGGCTGGCGCATTCTTCTTCGGGGCGCTGGCAGATCGCTTTGGACGACGGATCCCGCTCGTCATCTGTGTGCTCTATTTCTCCGCCGTCACGCTGCTGAGCGCATTCGCTCCCAACTATGCGATGTTTGCGGTCCTGCGAGCGCTCTACGGCATTGGCATGGGCGGTTATTGGGGAACGGGCGCGTCACTGGCCATGGAAAGCGCTCCGCAGCGGCGTCGAGGTTTTCTCTCCGGCCTGATGCAGAGCGGCTATCCCATCGGGTACCTGCTTGCTGCCATCGCCATCAAGATTGTTCTGCCACACTATGGCTGGCGAGCCATGTTCGGCGTGGGACTACCCGTGGCGTTCCTGACCAGCCTGTTGGCGCTCAAGGCACCGGAATCGGCTGCCTGGCAGGAGAACCGCGCGGGCTCGATCCGCTCCATCCTTCTCGTGCTCTGGAGGCACAGGAGTGGCTTCGCTTATCTCCTGCTCCTCATGACGGTTATGTCCTGTCTTTCCCATGGCACGCAGGATCTGTATCCGGACTTTCTAAAATCAGCTCGCGGCCTGTCGCGAGACACAGTGTCTAATATCGTGATCCTCTACAGCACCTGCGCCATCGCAGGAGCACTCCTGTTTGGACAGATCTCAGAACGACTCGGACGAAGACGAGGCATCATGCTGGCACTTTGTGTATCTCTGGCTGCGCTGCGCCCCTGGGCCTTTGGCGCTTCCGTGTCAGCCTTGATCTTTGGAGCGTGCCTGATGCAGGCAGGTGTGCAGGGAGCCTTTGGAGTGATCCCGGCTCACTTGAATGAGTTATCGCCCGATGCGGCTCGCAGCCTTTTCCCCGGCCTGGTGTACCAACTTGGAGTGCTGGTTGCCTCGCCTGCCATATCGATCGAATACGCATTACGCAACCGGCTCGGCTATCCTTGGGCGCTGACCATTTTTGAAGGAGCAGTCCTCCTGTCCTTGCTGCTCATTTTCCAGTTGGGCCCTGAACGCCAAGGTCGAAGTTTCCGTGCGTTAGGTGCAGGCGAATGACCTCGTCGCGGACCGCTCATTGTGACGCCGGTGTGACGCAAAACCTGCCAACACTGACAAAGTTGACGTCATTGACAGTTCTAACCTGCGTGGTTGCAATGCGACCGCGCGACTTCGGCTAACAGGTCCGGCTGCCGGCGGTGTAATCGCCCTCCAAGGTTCCCCCGGCGGAGTCGGAATGTACTGCGAAATCGGCGATGCTGTCCAGCTACCCTACAAGAAGAGACGATTCGGAATCTGGGCGAGTCCCACGGGAGTAGCCGTCGTCGGTCGTGTCGTCATCATCGTCATCTTCTTCTTTGCCGTCGTCTTCCTCTTCGTCTTCTTCCTCGTCTGGCTCTTGTCGAAGGAGCACATCGGCAGCTACCGACCGATCAGGAGGGTCTGAGTCGGGCCATTCTGGACATATCCTGCTCATGCCCAATGGTACGCCTCGTACCCCTTGCCAAACGCAGGCATTCCCACTGCCCCAGCCGGAGGAACTGTTCGAGCGGGCGCGCGCGCCGAAGGAAGGCTACCAGTGTCGTTGTTGTCCGCTATCGCGTTTCTCGCCGTGACCTACCTGTTGCTGGTACAGGCCGTTAAGTTCTGGTTCTATCGGCGGCACGCGCTACTTTGACACATACGACCGTGCGTTTTAGTGATGGCATGATGCTTCCAGACCCCGTTGCACGGTTGTTGCATGGTAGAGGCATTTGGTAGAGGGATGGTGAGGCTGGACTCTAGCGGATGGCCAGACTACTTTTGGCCGCTCGATGAAGACCCTTGCCCCAATTCCCAAATCACAGGTGTGCCCCTTTCAAGTTTTCAATAAGGGGAAGTGCGGCATGGGTCGGAAGAGCGCAAGAAGGCGCAAGAGTCGTTCAAGCACGACCCGGAAGTACAGGTGCTTATTGCAACGGCGCGGGGCGGGCGGAGGCGTCGGCTTTAGCTGCGACATTCGCAGTTACAGAATCGCCTGGCGCATCAAGTTTTGGCCAGCATGTCTTTTGCTGGGGCATAGCCTCGATCGGCTGCCTTCTGTAGCCATGCTCGAGCAGTCGCAAGATCCTTCGAAACGCCGTAGCCCTGGTAATACATCATGCCAAGGTCCCATTGCGCAACGGGGTCACCCGCCTCAGCCGCTCTTCTAAACCACGTCGCTGCTTCCGTGAAATCGCGTATCACTCCCCAACCGTGAAAATAAAGTCCACCGATCATCCATTCTGCCGCCGCAGATCCCTGGTCAGCCGCATTACGGTACCAATGCATAGCTTCGCCGTAGTTTTGGGAAGTGCCTTCCCCATCGCGATACATGGAGCCTAGATTCACTTGAGCTTGCCGATATCCATGTTCAGCTGCCTTTCTCATCCAGTGCATGGCCTCACCGTAGTCCAGCGGAACGCCTTTTGATTGGAGGTAGGCATTAGCCAGATAAACGTGCGCCATTAACCATCCTGCCCTTGCAGCGGCGGACTCCATATCCACACCGCGCTTATACCACCTCTCCGCCTCGCGGGTGTCCTTGGGAACGCCGTTGCCGCCGGCATACATATCACCAATTCGGAAATTTGCGCCCGCTATGGCCCTGGCCTCAGAGCGAAGATCGCTCCACTGACCCAGCAAATCCGGATCCCCGAGGGATGCGACTTTCATGTACCAGCGCAGTGCTTCAGTGGGGCTCTTGTCGACACCGATCCCATGTTCGTGCATTCTCGCAACGTTGTATGTTCCCAACGCGGAGCCCATTTCAGAGGCCTTCAGGTAATGCATATATGCTTCGCTCGGGCTGGGATCACTGATCAAACCACTCTCTGCGAATTGACCCAAATAGTCCTCAGCATACGCATCGCCGAGACGGGCCGCAGCCTGAAGGTATCGCAACCCGTTCGCGAGATCTTGAGCAATATCCAAACCATTTTTCAGCGTCACGCCAAGGTCGCACTCGGCCCGAGCGTAGCCCTGGTGCGCTGCCTTCTCCAGCCACGCCCGTGACCCAGCGGGGTCGCGCGCCACGCCACGTCCATCGAACAGGGCCTCGGCAAATCTCGTCTGCGCCTCTGCGTTACCCATCTCGGCTGCTTTGCGATACAGCTGGGCAGCTTTGGCTTCGTCCCGGTCCACACCGGAACCGAGCCGGTACTTCTCAGCCTGCTGGAGTAGCTCCTTCGCGGCCGTTTGAGGGTGGGTGCGGGGCGTGTTTGCCGACCGGTGCCCGTGAGCACCGACCGCAGGTCCAGTCAGCCTTTCCACTGAGTTGCCATAGACCCGGGCTCGCGAACGGCCAATCTGCAGAATAAGGCTGTCGCTCGCTCCCGCACTTCGAAGCTGCCCCCCGACCACATCGGTCAACGCGAAATCAACTCCGTACTGTTTCACCAGTGCAGCCATGCGTGCGTTCGGCACTCCGGATTTAAGACCGTGTTTTACCTCGGCGGCCGAAAGGGGCCGGGGAGCATTTTGTGCCGTTATCGTCCGACCCGCGGTACTCCCCACCAGGAATAGCAGTATGCAGCCGACTAGTAGCGTCGTAGCGCGCATGTTTACCTCCGAGCTGTGATCTCGTTTTCCGCTTGCATCGCCCGACGGGCGCGCTCCAGGCGGGCTTTAGCAGCGGTGCTATTCCCGTCGACGTGCAAAGCCTGTTTATAGCTAGCAATTGCCGCCGTGTAATTGCCTTTGTCCATCTGTCGGCTGGCCGAATTTACGTAACTCTGTGCGGTACGTGCCGTAGCTCCGCGAGACGCAGATGCCAGTTCCGTCATTCGGCGTGCCGATGTCGACTTCGACCTCAGAATCCTTGAAGACGGTGTAGTACGCGAGCCCCTGCCCGACCTGGACGTGGATCTGCGTTCGCTCTGTACATTTTTGGCCGGCTGGACGGTTCTTTCCATGCTGTTCTCTGACGGCATGGGTCGCGCCGTGCCGGCCGAATCGAGCTGCGTGACCTCCCGGACCGGAATGACCTGGCCATCCCCCTGGATGCCTTCCTGCACCTGCGCCGCCTGCTTATCGAGGGACTGCGGCGCCGCTATCGGCTGCTTCTTCGAGAAGAACCGCTCCTGCTGTCCGCCGCGCATCATCGAGGAGGGGCTCGCCGGGCGATTCGTCGCCGAAAGGGTTCCCCTGGTTGGAACGATGGGCAGATTCCCGGTCATCATGGACCCGTCACGAAAGGCCTCGCGGCTCACCGCTGTCGGCGCAGAGCGTCCGGTGCCGAACTGATCTGTCGGAAGCGTCGAGATCGCCTTGCGGACCCGCACGTCGCTGGCGGCCAGCCGCACATTGGAGAAACGGTTGCCGCTGTGCAGCGGGACGATGCCGTCGAATCCGCGATTGATGTTCGTGATGTTGGTCGCGTCGGTGACATTGACCACATTGAAGTGCGCACCGTACCGTCCGTACCAGGGGTAGAAGTGATCGCCCGGACCGATCGGCAGCCAGCCCACCGATCCGAACCCGAAGCCGACGGAAACTCCCCGGTGGCCGCCGAATCCGAAGAACGACACGTAGGCCGGCGCCCACTCCGGCCGATAGCTGCCATAGCCATCAACCGGTCCCGGCCACCACATCCAGGAACTGCCATAGAGGAACCAGCGGCCGTAGTGGTAGGGTGCCCAGCCCCAAGGTTCGTACGAGACCCACGTCCAGCCCCAGTACGGCTCCCAGACCCAGCGGCCGGCGCGATAGGGAGCCCAGCCCAGGGCGACGGTCGGCGACCACACCTGGCCGTAGTCCGGCACGTTGACCCAGTGTCCGTAGGCATCGAGATCTTCGCTCCCCACGTAGTAGCGGTTGGTGTGGTTCCACGATTGAGCGTTGCGGATCACTCCGTCGCGGTCGTTGTTCCAGGAATCCCAGCTGTCCTCCGAAGGCGCGCCGCCGAGCACGTTTCCCGCGTCGTCGGCGGTGCCACGCACAGTCGCGGCCTGGCCCTTCTCCACGCGGGTGCTGCCCTGGGACGTGGACAGGTCCGCCGCTCCGGTGCGCACTATCACTTGCGTCTCGAAGCCGCTCACCTCGATGCGGTAAGCGCCTTGCTTGGTCGTGGGCCGGATGGCCACATTCGGCGTGTCGATCTCGACTTCGGCCTCGGAATCCTTGAAGACGGTGTAGTATGCGAGCCCCTGTCCGACCTGGACCTGGATCTGCGTCCGCTCTACGGTTGCGATCTTTGCTTGCGCGTTGTTACCGAGACGAAGGATGTTCGCATGGTCGAGTTGCAGCTCGGCCTGGGAACGGTCTCCTGTCGAGATCCTGTCGCCACCGACCAAGGGCTGATTTAGCGCCGCGGCTGCCCAGTCACCCGTGTCGCCGCGCTGCGTCGAAACGTCGCCCTGGATCAGGCTGATGCGTGCCACTCCGGACGAAATGTCCACCTGCGCGCTGGCCAGTACAGTGAAGAAGCCAAGTAAGAAGACCGACAGCAGAAAGTTGCGTTTCATGCCCACCTAACCCGGGGGAACCCTGCCACAGAGGGATTCGCGGATCTATAGCATGCAGGTGCCGTGCCAGACTTGCAGCCCCGCTGCGCCTCGTAACTCCTTTGCTTCCATGAAGCGCACGATGCCGATCATGCGTTCGTGGAGGATGGACTGGCCGACCTCGGCCATGAGTGGTGGTATTCGGCCACCTCGCCGCACTACGTGGCATGCGCCGGGCGAAGCTGGAAGGGCGGCAGATCGGGCGATCAAGACTCGATGTTGACCGTGAGCAAGTTGCCCATGACCGCCGCTCGGGGATGTCACTGACACAGATTGCGAAGAAGCACGGCATCTCACGAGCAACCGTCTGTCGTCTCATGAAAGAAACTACGGGGAATTCCACCCCCGCCTTTCTTGCGTCTGCTGGTGAACTTGCACAGCAAGCCGGGGTGGTGGCGGGCACTTCTCAGTGATGCGGACAAACGGTGCGGAACTAAATCTGACCCATCTGACCGTACTATTCAGAACCTTGTAAAACTCCAGAACATCATTCCCAGATGCAGGTTACGCAGGTTATCTTCTTCGCCTCTTTGGTGTCTACATGAGACCCACAGAGGAGCATTCGTTCTTAGAGGATCGTCAGCAAGCGAACCATGGAGAATGGGATGAACTCGATCTACTACTTCGCAGCGTGGACTGACAGCGGTTTTCTTTTAGGGTGCGACCATGAACACCAAACGGCAACCGAACCTGTAGCGTGTATTTCATACGCAGGCGGCTACGTAATCGCCGTGGAAAACAACGTGCTTCGCGCCCTTACGGACGAGGAGGAAGCTGAATGTCAGTGCGCGCCTCGCCTCGCTCTCAGTTCCAAGGAACCAGAGTTAGCGTACGAGGCCTCCGGCTACGCAGTGATGGTTCGAGTACGGTTCGTCGATGGGTGGGGCTGGGATACGTGGATGCGTTTCGACACCTACGAGCAAGCGGCTGCGCACGCTAGAGAAACCAATAAGATCGTGCCTTTTGGGTCTGTCGAGTGGAATGCATTGCGCCAGAGCCGTGAACCAGTGCTTCCTACTCCAGCGGTCGCGCCACGAGGGAGCCAACCGCTCCGATACGAGGGGGAAACATTGGTCGAGTTCGTGTCACGGCTCGTCCCGTCAGAGCGCGACCAGCACTTTCTGACGGACAGTGAAATCGCATTCTCGGTCGGCAGCGAACCTACCAAACAAGCGGAGACAAAGTCTGAAACATTCGTCGATTGGGTTCTTGAATGGATTAACAAGTGGGAAGTGAAAGAGCTTGAAAGGATTTACGGACAACAGGCGTCAGCACGGATCGAAGCACTGCGCAGGCAGCTGGGGAAGCTGTTAGGGACAAAGTCACAAGCACAATAAGATTAAGGGAAGAGATGAAAGCACATGGACTATGATGTCACGACCGTTACAGTCCGAAACCGCAATACCGACGAGGGGTCCTCGGAAACGTTGTTCGGGGACTCGTCCTTCCGGGAACTAAAGGGGCGTATGTCTTGCCCTACTCCTTCGTCGGGATTTTAAGACGGGAGAGGGGATTGAGAGTTCCGTCTCGCCTCAGGAGCTTCGACGCGCTGACGGTCCGCAAGGGCACCCTCATCTTGACTGTCGTACGCCTCCGTCTTTTCGGCCTAAAACAGTTTGCTGGTTTCTCCTCCAAGGTGTTTGCGAAACTTTCGAGGATTGTGCACAACTCAGGTCTACCGAACGGCTTGAGTAAGATTGGAACATGGGCCAACTCGCCGGGACGAGCCACGTCTTCTTCGCAACTATACGTTGTTGTGATGATCATCTTTTGTGAGGGGTTTCTCTTGCGGATGTCCATTGCAAGCTCGACTCCGTTTAGATCGAGTGAATAGCTCATCATAACCACATCAAACGGACCGCACTTCCTGTACAAACGCAGACCTTCGCTGGCGGTGCTAGCGGTAACAACAGCAAAATCCATTGCCCTTAGCAAGCGAACGAAAAGCCCTAGGACCTGATCGTATTCTTCAATGATCAGAACCGATTTCTGGGAACGAATTCGCCTCCGTGCAGCTTCATACTGTCGCCTAGTCAATTTCTGTTCCTGCATGATCTCACGCGCCGTCGCTCCACCTTCTCGCTGCGCCTGAAGTATGGCAGTAGCCTCTCTGTCCTCCCTGAATTTCCCGAACAGTCGCTCGACTTCGTCTTTTGCGCTGATGCATTGATCGGCTGAAGGGTCGCATGAGGGGGCATTTTCGAGCCGAGAAATTTCATCTCCTTCAGCATTGTGTGTGACATTGTCAGCTTCAAACGCATGTTCGCCTCTGTAGAACTTTTGCCCCGAGCCGTAGCAAATACCCTTCATCGCAAACAGCAGATGACCGAACAAATCAACCGCAGCCATGTTCCACTTCCTGCGACCATCCAATGTCCGAAGTAGCGCTTCCTGAAATAAATCTTCGTCAGTTTTGCCGAAATTTGCGGGGAGACGCTGCACTAGCCGGTAGGCGCACTTCTTAAGGTCTTGCCACTGCGAGAACGACAACATCTCTATTGCGCGAACAATCTCGTCTTTTGTCGCTGGAGATCGCTCTGGTTCCTGTCGCGAATCGCACTTGTTGCACCAATCGGCACATTCCGCCCTGACACAAACCTTCTCCATCTCCAAATTTATGGTCGGCAACCTCTCGCCGTACTTCGTGATGCGAACGCAAAACGCTTCAGGAACGTCTGCTTGAGTTCCGCAACAGTTACAGCAGCTTTGAGCTTCTAGCTTCTGAATCGCGAATTTGCGATCTTCGATCTCGCTTTCCAATAATTCTTTTTCCGCTGCCAACCCCTCGGATTGACCAGTGAGGATGCTCATCAGCCGCAGCTGCCGATCCGTCATTTCGTTTTCTAATTGTTGTTTTGCGTCATGGAAAGAGAAAGAGGAGTCAGCCATTTGTGTTCTCCGCCCGGATGTGAACAGAACCCGGAGCCTGCTAGCACCGACCTCATCGCAGCCTTGCTTTCATGAGCCGGTCTAATCTGAGAATGCTCGTTTGGACTGGGGGCATGTCCAAAAGGTGTGGTCCCACGGTTACGGAGGTAACTTCAGAACCACCGATCCAATATGCACAGCAAGATGGGCGAAGAGTGGGTGGGAATTACTTGAGAATTTTGTTTCGCAGCCACCATCCTAATGCCCAACTTTGAACAAATTCGTACCGGAGTCTTCAAAGTTGTTCCAAACCTTCGAGAATTTCGACATTAGGAAATAAGACAGCGGTGCTCAATCGGAACCGTCAGGAGGACATTGCATGAACAAGGCAATAACTGGAACTCGGCAAAGAGATGGCAACACAGCAGGTCAGTCAAGAACGCCAGAGCGCATTCTCATCGTGGACGACTTAGAACCCGTCCGTGAACTCATCTTTGACATCTTGACGAACGCAGGCTACGAATGCCGAGCGGTCAGTTCCGGTCGTGAGGCGTTGGCTCTACTGAACTCAGGCGAACGATTCGACCTGATGCTGTGCGATCTATTGAACAATCCGCACGGGATCACTTTGCTGGATCGCGCCCAGCAAAACTGTCCGAGAATGCCAGTCATCATATCCACTGCTCCATGTTGCTTGTGCACGGCACGATTCGCTGTCAAAAGCATGGGAGCCAGTGGCATTCTGCTGAAACCGTTTCACGCCAAGGCACTATTGACTACGGTCTGGGGCACACTTGAGGGTCGCTCAATCAGTCGTGCCACCTTTGGAATGGCATAGCAAGTGCGAACGAATCGGTCCCGTATTGAGAGGATTCGGGTTTAAGAGACTCAACGGGCGTTGCTGTGAGGGATTAACCGTTGCATTAGCTCCGAAGAATTCCATCAGGCCCACGAGGCCTTCCGCGCCGCGGGACTTTCTCGGCTCGATCACCAGACTGTACCAGAGGAAAGCGTCTTTGCCTGGCTTGTTTGAAACTGTGGCGGTCTGAGCCCGAGCGAGTGCGTGCCCGGAGATCTCGCCGAGTTTCTTCCAGTGACTTCGATCAGTGCGAAGAAGCAAGAATCGGCTTGAAAATCAAAAGCGGTTCAAAGGACCATAGAGCTTCGCTTGATGCTAAGCGTCGAGAACATGAAAAACCTGACCTGAAGTAACCCCGTCATGGTCACCGCATCAGAGTTACGCGAGGGAATGATTATCCGCATCGAAGGACAGATTTACAAAGTCCTCGAGGTGGAATCCAAGGCCGGAGCTGCCAAGATGGGCGGGGTATACTCATAGACAGGCGGAGGACGAAATGCTACAGATGAAGGCAGTTCGCATGGAGTTTCCGGCCGATGCCAACATCATCGTTGGCCAATCCCACTTCATCAAGACTGTCGAAGACCTCTATGAAGCAGTCGCGACGACCGTGCCTCAAGCCAAGTTTGGTCTGGCCTTCAACGAAAGCTCGGGAGCGTGCCTGACCCGGTCAGAAGGAAATGACCAGACGCTTCGAGATACAGCCGTCCGGAATGCCCAGGCATTGGCCTGCGGTCATACGTTTGTCTTGGTGCTTCAGAATGCATACCCCATCAATGTCCTGAACGCGATCCGCAACGTACCCGAAGTATGTTCTATATTCTGCGCCACGGCCAACCCGGTCGAGATCATCGTTGCTGAGAGTGAACAAGGCCGCGGTGTGCTCGGGGTCATCGATGGTAGCTCACCCAAAGGTGTAGAGAGCGAACCTGATATTGCTTGGCGGCACGATCTCTTGCGCAAGATCGGCTACAAGCGATAGACGACGCAAAGCTACGGCTTCAGAACGCATTCGACGTCGACACAACTTCACTGGGCGAACGATTCTGGCATCCGCTCCCCAGGGGGAGTTCGCGTTCTTTGAAAAATCAAAATTGCAAAACGAACCCGAGAAGCGAAATTGCGGGGGCGGTCCCCGAAGGGTGTCGTCCCGGAGAGTGGAAAAACGGCAGCTTAGGTGCAAGACGCTGTAGCGAGGTGGTCGTCTCGTGGACGACCCCGGTGGAGATTGCGAGCGCCTTGGCACGCTTTGTTCGGGCGGTCCTAACTGGTCTCGACTGGCGAGGAGCCCGGACCCGATGCGCAACTTCGCGCCGTAGCAGGCTGAGCAGATCGGTTCGCTAGTCTCGGGGATGCTTAAGAACGATGGGCGAGCAACCTCGAGTATTTTCGCCCCTCCCGTGTCGGTCCCCAGGACTCCCAGCCGGCTCTTGTACCAGTCGTCTCGGGTTAACGCCGCGCCACACGAAGCACACTTCTTGCCTTCGTAGCGGGCGACGAAATCGTTCAGGTCTTCGGCGAAGATCGACTTGAGACGGCCTTGGGGCAGACCTCGATCGCCAAAGAACTGGAGAACGAGGTCGCCCGTCCGGGGACTCTCGGCGACGCCGGAATGCTCGTGCTGCACGACAAGGCAACACGCTTCCACCTACACTCGTTTACCTAGCACCGCAGAGACACGGGAGCAAACTGACTGGTGGTATAGGTTCGAGAAGAGAGAGGCCGTAACGCTCACTCGTTGTGACTTGCACCGTCGAGAATGCTGCGCGCTAGCCGACTTCTTCACTCCAGTTTTCAAGGGCCTTCTTCACGACAACCATGAACTGGTCGGCCATAGCACCGTCGATAATGCGATGGTCGTAGCCCAGCGTGAGGTGAACCACGGAATGGATGGCGATGGAATCTCCGCCGTCTTTGTCCGTGATCACCATCGGTTGTTTGGTGATACCACCGACACCCATGATGGCCACGTTCGGCTGGTTGATGATGGGCAAGCCGAAGACTGCGCCAAACTGGCCGGGGTTGGTGATGGTGAAGGTCGTACCTTCAACGTCAGCCGGCATGAGCTTTTTCGAACGGGCGCGCTCGCCGAGGTCGGTGATACCGCGCTGCAGTCCGAGGAAGTTGAGTTCGTCGGCGTTCTTGAGAACAGGGACGATGAGTCCCCAATCGAGCGCGACGGCGATGCCAGCGTTGACGTGCTTGTGGTAGCGAACGCTGTCGCCCTCGAGCGAGCTGTTGACGATTGGATATTGCTGCAGGGCGATGATGGCCGCGCGCACGAAGAACGGCATGAAGGTGAGCCGCGTGCCGTAGCGCTGCTCGAAGCCGTTCTTGAGCTTGTTTCGCAAATTGACGATGCGAGTCATATCCACCTCGAACATGCAGTGGACGTGAGCGCTGGTGCGGCGCGATTCGATCATGCGCTGGGCGATGATCTTGCGCATTTGGGACATCGGCACAAGGTCGCCTGGAATGACAGCCGGCGCAGGGGCTGAGGCCTGACGGGATGCGGGGGCCGCGACTGGAACAGATGTCCGGTGCTCGACAAAATCGAGAACATCCTGCTTGGTGACGCGGCCACCTGTACCGGTGCCGCTCACTCTTGCGAGATCCACATTGTGCTCGCGGGCGAGCTTGCGGACAAGCGGGGAAGAGCGGACATCGGAATCTTCTTCGTTCTCGAGAACGCGGGCGGCGGGCGCAGGCGGTGGAGCCGGGGCTTCTGTTCTTACCGGTACCGGTACCGGAGCGGCAGGAGTTGAGGCGGGCGCAGCGGCCTTGGCGGGCGCGGAAGCGGAAACGCCACTGCCGTCGCCGATCACGCCGACTACGGTGTTGACCTGTACGGTGTTGCCTTCGGAAACCTTGATTTCCTGAAGGACTCCGCTGGCGGGCGCGGGGATTTCGGCATCGACCTTGTCGGTGGAAATCTCGAACAGGGGTTCGTCGCGTTGGACCTTGTCGCCGGGCTTTTTCAGCCACTTGGTGATGGTTCCTTCGAAAATTGATTCGCCCATCTGGGGCATTACAACGTCAGTCGACATAGTTCCCTTTCCATGAAGCCCTGCGCAAATGGCGGGGGAAAAGCAAACAGACATTATAGCGAAACCCGGGAGTGACCTCGGGCGCCGAGCGCACGGGCCGGCGTGGGCCCTCACGCTATGAAGAAGCCTCACCCTGGCTTAACGAGGTATGCGATTTCTTGTGGAGCAAACGGCGATGAAGAAAGTTTTGGCGATTATAGTTTTTTGCGTCCCTGCCTTCGGGTAAGCAGCGCACTCGGGTCTTGGGTCGCACTCGGGGTCTGGCACCTACGTTGCCTCCAGCAGCAGCAGTTGTGCAGCGCCTACACGGGCGTCAACGTTATCCCATGGGGAACGGTGCCGGACTGCCGCGTCTCTCGCTAGACATTTATGCGCCCGATTTTTTTTCGATCTTCGCCCAGGCATCTTTCAGCGCCACGGTGCGGTTGAACACAAGACGTCCGGGCCTGGAATCCGGGTCGACACAAAAATACCCAAGGCGTTCGAACTGATACCGACCTTCGATCGGCGCGTTCGCTAACGATGGCTCCAACTTGGCCTGCGCGATCACTTCTAGCGAGTGCGGATGCAAATTCGCAGTAAACTCCTGGCCTTCCTCAACCTGATTCGGGTCTTCCTTGGTAAAGAGCTTGTCGTAGATACGCACTTCGGCATCGATGGCATGCGCGGCTGAGACCCAGTGGATGGTCGACTTCACCTTGCGTCCATCCGGAGCATTGCCGCCGCGCGTGGCCGGGTCGTATGTGCAGTGCACCTCAACCACTTCTCCGCTGTCGTTCTTCACCACCGACTTCGCTGTAATGAAGTAGCCGTAACGCAGCCGCACTTCGCGTCCAGGAGACAGGCGGTAATACTGCTTGGGCGGGTCCTCGCGGAAATCGTCCTGCTCGATGTAGAGGACTTTGGAAAATGGCACTTTGCGTTTCCCGGCGCTTTCGTCCTCGGGATTATTGACCGCGTCGACTTCCTCAACCTGACCTTCCGGGTAGTTATCGATCACAGCCTTCAATGGCCGCAGCACGGCCATTACGCGCGGCGCGCGCTTGTTCAGGTCNNGGCATGCGCGGATCGTCCCAACCGGTGACGCGTTTTTCCTGCACCAGGGTGAGCAGCTTGCGCTTGCTGAGCAGCGTGTAGGTAAGGCTGAGGCGATCGAACTCCATTTGCTGGGACGGAAAAATCCCGAGCTGCTGGATGAACCAGTTGTAAAGCGGGCGATGATCTTCGAATTCGAGCGTGCAGATAGAGTGGGTCACGTGTTCGATGGAATCCGACTGGCCGTGCGCGTAGTCGTACATGGGATAGATGCACCACTTGCCGCCGGTGCGGTGATGCTCGGCATGCAGGATGCGGTACATGACCGGATCGCGCATGTTCAGGTTCGGCGACGCCATGTCGATCTTGGCGCGCAGCACGCGCGATCCATCGGGAAACTCGCCTTTGCGCATGCGCTCAAAAAGGTCGCGGTTCTCCTTCACACTGCGGTTGCGATGCGGACTGTCTTTGCCGGGCTCGGTGAGCGTGCCGCGATGCTTGCGAGTTTCTTCCGCACTTAGATCGTCAACGTACGCTTTGCCGTCGTCGATAAGTTTGATCGCCCATTCGTAGATCTGATCGAAGTAGTCGGAAGCATAATGGAGACCGTCCCACTCGAAGCCCAGCCAGCGGACGTCCTTCAGGATGGAATCCACATACTCCTGCTCTTCCTTCTCGGGGTTGGTATCGTCGAAGCGCAGGTTGGTCTTGCCGCCGAACTCGTCGGCTAATCCAAAGTTGAGGCAGATGGACTTGGCGTGGCCGATGTGCAGGTAGCCGTTGGGCTCGGGAGGAAAGCGGGTCTGAATGACGGCATCGCCGTACTTCTTCGTTTTCAGGTCTTCAATAACGATGTCGCGGATGAAGTTCGAGGCGCGAGCCTCGGAAGGCGAGATCGCGCCAGCTTCGCTAGATTTAGATGAAGATGAATTCGTGGCGCTCATGCTCTTAGTATTTCATATGGAAGAGTGGATGCGCCGCTGCTGACTGCTCTCGGTGGAGGGACGGGCGGGGACGCCCGGCGCTCCACCGACATCGTGATAATCTGCGTTGAGAGGCCCCGCGGGCTTCAATCTTCCATGGCAAATTGTGTTCAATGCGGTCGTCAGCTTCCAGCCCTAACCTTCGGGAGGAAGCTTTGCCAGTGGTGCGTGCAGCATGAAGCCGCGCAACGCGGCGAGGATTCCCCCATCCAGCGCGTCGAACCCGCGCCCTGGCTGCGCTCGCAGTCCAGTTCGATGGCGGTCACTCAGGCCATTTTCGGCATCAACGTTGCCGTGTTCGTCGCCATGGCCTTGGCCGGCGTTTCGATGCTCGACAATCCTTCGGGGCAGGACCTCGTGCATTGGGGAGCCAATTTTGGGCCGCTTACCGTCAGTGGCCAGTGGTGGCGGCTGCTGACTTGCGTTTTCATTCACGGCGGCTTGCTGCACATCGCGATCAACATGTGGTGCCTGTGGAATCTCGGCAGACTAGCGGAATCGCTCTACGGCCACTGGACATTTGCCGCAGTGTACCTGATCACTGGATTAGCGGCGAGCCTTGCCAGCCTGATTTGGAATCCCGTCGTCTTGAGTGTCGGCGCTTCCGGAGCGATCTTTGGGATTGCAGGCGCTCTGATCGCATCTTTTTATCTCGGCGAGTTTTCGCTGCCAAGAGCGGCGATGTCGGGCGTGCTGCGAAGTGTGTTGATATTTGCTGGTTACAGCCTTGTGTTTGGAGCCATGTCGCGCAGCACCGATAACGCGGCGCATGTTGGCGGCTTGCTCATGGGACTGCTACTCGGCGCGCTTATCGCCCTCGTCGCTCCGCAACACGATGACGCGGTTCGGCGCGTGGGCGTGCTTCTCGCTGGGATCGTGCTGGTCTATGGCGGCGCAGCGTGGTTGCATCATTCGCATGCGTATGTTCTGCATGCAGCGAACGGGCAGAGACTACTGACCGAAAACAATGCCGACCAGGCCATTGCGGAGTTGCAGACTGCGGTCCGGCAACGGCCAGGTTACGTGCCGGCGCACTACGGGCTGGCTCGCGCTTATTGGGTCAAGGGCGACTTCGCCAGCGCCGGAGGCGAATTCAAGCGCGTCATCGAGCTCAACCCGAAGGATGAACGGGCGTACTTCTATCTGGGCATGGCTTACTTGGAGCAGAAGCGTCCGCAACCGGCGCGAGAAATTTTTGCTCAACTGCTGAGGGTGAATCCAAAGAGCCCCGACGCCCATTTTGGGCTGGGAGCAGTTTCATCGGACGAGCAGAAATATCCCGAGGCCATCGAGGAATTCAACCTGACGGCGAAGCTCGACCCGGATTACGATGGCGTTTATCAGGAGATGGGCCTGGCACAGGCCCGACTCAAGCTCTATGACGATGCCATCACATCCTTCCTGAAGCAGCAGAAGATTGGGGACAATCCCGAAAACGAAAACGCCCTGGCCAGCGCCTACGAAGCGAAAGGAATGCATCACGAAGCTGAAGACGCCAGCCAGCGGGCGAAGCAGTTTCAGGACCAGCATTAGTACCGTGCCCGCGAAATGAGTCATACGATGGAGTGACGGGCGTCTCGCCCATCCGGCCGGGCGGGCGGGGACGCCCGGCTCTCCACTAAAGCTTCTGAATGGCTCGCTCAATTCTCGCCAGAGTCGCTTCCCGCCCCAGCACCTCCAGCGTCTCGAATAGCGGCGGAGCATTCTTGCGCCCGCAGACGGCTACTCGAATCGGCTGGAACATTTGGCCCGCCTTTACGCCCATCTCCTGGGCGGCGGCGCGGAGGATTTGGTTCAAGGGGTCATGTTTGAATTCCGTTTGCGCCAGGACCTCTCGAGCGCGGGTCAAAACTTTGAGCGCCATAGCGGCATCGCCCTTCTGCGGGATGAGTTCGGCTAGGTCGTAGGGCGGGAGCTGGTTCACGAAGAAAAAGTCGGCGGCGGTAAGCACGTCGCGCAAAAGTTTGATGCGCTCGCGGATGAGTGGGGTGATGGCGTGCATTTTCTCCGGCGCGATTGGGAATCCGGCGGCGTGGACAATCGGAAGCAAGCGAGCACTGAGGTCGTTGATCGAAAGCCCGCGGATGTGTTCGGCATTCAGCCAGATCGCTTTGGGATCGAAGGTTTCTTCGGGCGTTGCGGCTGGTTCCTTGAAATTCACTACGGCATTCGCGCGGTTGATGCCTTCAAGCGAAAACGCGTCGATCAGTTCCTGGCGCGTCATGTTTTCGCGATCGTCTTTTGGCGACCAGCCCAGCAGGCATAGAAAATTGATGAAGGCTTCCGGCAAAAATCCAGCATCGCGGTAGGTGGTGACGCTAACGACCGGACCGTGACGGCGTTTGGAGAGCTTCGACCCGTCGGGCGCGACGAGCAGCGGAAGATGCGCGAACTGCGGCGGCTTGGCGCCAGCGCCTTCGAAGATGAGCACGTGTTTGTAGGTGTTCGAGAGATGGTCCTGGCCGCGGATGATGTGGCTGATGCGCAGGTCGAGGTCGTCGGCGCAGGAGGCGAGGTGGTAAGTGGGCATGCCGTCGGAACGGAGCAGCGCGAAATCTTCGATGTCGTCGGCGGATTTGATTTGCTCGCCATAGACCGCGTCATTGAAGCGGACTTGCTCGCCCGTACCGCGTGGAACACGGAAGCGAAGCGCGAAAGACTCTCCGGCCGCGGCTCGCCGGTCGGTTTCAGCGCGGGAAAGTTCGCGCATGCCGGGGTTGAAAAGCCAGGTTTGATTGGCGCCGGATTTTTCGCTGTCGCCAGTGTGGGCGGGAGTAAAGTCGCGGTACGCCAACCCCTTCTGAAAGATGGCGTCGGCGATCTGGCGATGCAGAGCCAGGCGTTCGGATTGCTTGTACTCCTCGTCCCAATCGAGGTCGAGCCAGCGCAGACCTTCGAATATCGAGTTGACGGAGGCCTCGGTGTTGCGCTCGACATCGGTGTCATCGAGTCGCAAAACCATGGTTCCTCCGTTGTGACGGGCGTAGAGCCAGTTGAAGATGAAGGTGCGAGCACTGCCGACGTGCAGAAAACCCGTGGGAGACGGTGCGAATCGAACGCGAAGCATAACTTTTGAGTATAGCGGGATTGTGGTTCTGGCTCTAGGCCCGGGGCAGTCCCGTCGGGGGGCAATGGATGATTAACGGGTTACGAAGGTAACTCTTCGGGATAAGATCGTCATAGCGGCATCGCATCCCATATGAAGATACTTTTGGAAACGCCGTGCCCAGGGCGCAACCTGCCGGAAGACACCTGTTGTTTCGATCTGTCTGGTGTGACAGGATTAGGCCGACGAGAGTTGCATCCGGGCCACAATAATGAGGAAGCGTTAATCCATGCATAGCGTTGCCACAGGTCTGGTGCTGATTCCTGGGGCCGTGGCCCTGCTGGTGTTTCTCGTCTTCTGGTACCTGTACGAGCAGAATCGTCACGAGTATTTTCGCGCGTGGCAACTGGCCTGGGCGGCATACACGCTGCACTACGCGCTGCGGGCGGTGGAATATTTTCAGCGTCCTTCCGCGCTATTGTTTTTTTTGAGCTCGCTGCTGCTGGTGGCGATGGCGATTTGCATCTTCGTCTCGACCCGGCTGATGAAAGAACCGTTCCAGTTGAAGTGGTATGACGTGGCGCTGGCGGTGACCGGAGTTCTGCTGGCATATGTGAGCTTGCGGGCGCATATGGCGAGGGGGGTGTTCAGCGAACAAGCGACTCCGGTGCCGATCTATCTGCGGCTGGAAGTGGGGCTGGCGGCGACGCTGCTATATTGCTCGTTCCATTTTTACCGCTACGCTTTTCGCAGAAATTCCTTGGCGTTCCGGATGCTCGCGTTTTCGCTGGCGCTGTGGGCGGCACTCATGGGCGCTGGCCAGTTCCACCAACCTTTCCTCGACATTGTTGGCCAGCTGGGAGGTTTCCTGGGGCCGATCCCGCAGATGCTGCTGGCCATAGCCATGGTGATGGTGCTGTTTGAAAACGAGCGCAATGCAGTACAGGAAAACGCCTTGGCGTTCTCGACCCTCGGCATCGATCCGCGCCGATTGCTCTCCGCCTCTGACCTGGTTCCCAGCTTGCAGGCTTTTGTGGAGAGGTTAGTGGCGCCCCTGCCTTCGCGCCGCGCCGTCTTCTTTGTTTCCCAGCAGTGGCGTGGCGCCGTGCCCTCGGTACAAAAAGGCCTTTCCGCGGAGTTTCTGGAAAAGCTGCAAAAGACGCAGGCCGGGGATTACATCGCCGAGCTAGCCTACCGGCGTGGTGGAGTGGTCACCTTCAGAGGTATCCCCGAACTGGAAGAGCCTTTGCCGGCGCTTTCGGGAGGAAAGTTCGAGACCTGCAAGCAGACGCTGCTGGCGGAGGGAATCACCGACCTGATGGCGGTGAGCCTGCAGGCGCGGGAACACAATTTCGGGGTCCTTCTGTTTCCGCACGCGGAACGGCGCATGTTCGGCTCTTCGAATTTGCGGTTGCTCACCGGGTTGGCGCTGCAGATCGCGCTCACCCTGGAAAACTATGTCGTGATGCACGAAGCGCAGCGGCGCACCAAGGAATACGAACTGCTCACCGAAATCGGGCAGGCCATCAGTTCTCATCTCAACCAGGACGAGGTGCTGCGCACGGTACAAGTCGAGCTGGGCCAGATTTTCGACACCAACACTTTCTACATCGCGTTTCAGGAAGAAGACGAGATTCACTTCGAGTTGGAGATCGAAGGCGGCATCATTCTTCCCAAGCGCTCGCGCAAAGCCGGCAATGGGTTTACTGAGTACGTCATCAGGACGGGGCAGCCGCTGCTGATCGAGTCCAATCTTGAAGAGATGCGGTCAAAACTGGGAGTCGACTTCGTGCCTCCGCAGCCGGCTCGGTCGTTCTGCGGCGTGCCTATTTTTCTGGGCGGCAAGCCCGCCGGAGTGATGGCGGCGCTGAGCACGGAGCGTGAATCGCAGTTCCTGGCCAGGGATCTCGAGGTCATGCAAACCGCAGCCGGTCAACTCGGGGTAGCGATCGAGAATGCGCGCCTGTTTACCGAGGAGCAGCGCCGCGCCCGCCATCTCGCGTTTCTTAACAGCATTTCGAAAATGGCGATCTCGAGCGAAGACGCCGAGCAGATGATGGCCGACATCGTGCGCGAGATCCAGAAAAACTTCCGTTACGATCACATCGGCATCGGCATCATGGACTATGCCACCAAGGACATCGAGATCAAAGCCGAGGCGGGAACGACATCGCAAACGCTGGGCCGCCGGATCGCGGTGGGCAGCGGCGTTCTGGGAAAGGTCGCGCGCACCGGAGTGAGCGCGCTGGTGCAAAACGCCGGCCCCGGACAGCTCGCCGGTGTACTGCCGGAATCGCGGGCGGTGCTCTGCCTGCCGATCAGTTACGGCGAGACGCTGCTGGGCGTGCTCAACGTGGAGAGCCGGGATGAAAATGCGTTTGCGCCCCAGGATGTCCTGATCCTGAATACGCTGGCCGATCTTCTGGCGACGGCGTTGCACAACTCCTTCGTCTTCCAGAAGCTGCAGCAGCAATCGATCACCGATGGGTTGACCGGCATAAAGACGAGACGCTTTTTCTGGGAGGCGCTGAGCTCGGAGTGGAAGCGCGCGTCCCGTTCGGGCCGGCCGTTCTCGGTGGTGCTGATCGATTTGGATAAGTTCAAGGAGGTCAACGATTCGCTTGGTCATCTGGAAGGGGATCTGGTGCTTGCTCGCGTTGGCCGGCTGCTCGAACAGAAGTGCCGCCAGTCGAACGTCGTTGCCCGCTACGGCGGAGACGAATTCGTCATCCTCATGCCCGAGACCGGCATCGAGCAGGCGCAGGTGCTGGCGGAGAGATTGCGGCTCTGGCTCGCCACCGATCCGATGCTGGAAGAGCACCAAATCACCGGCAGTTTCGGCGTCGCCAGTTTCCCCGTTCATGGATTTTCCATGGAGGACCTGATTCGCGTGGCGGATGCGGGCATGTACGTAGCCAAGCACGCGGGCGGCAATCAGGTTTCCACCTCCGATGTTTTCGGCGAACGTTCCGCCGTGCAACGGCAGCTTGTCTCCGGTTATATCGAAGGGTTTCTGCAGCGCGAGCATAACGGGCCGGAGCACCTGGAAGAACTGGTCGGCACGCTCCGCAAGCTGTGCGGATGCGAGGATGATGCGGATCGGAAGGCGATGAAGGAGGCCGTCGAAGCCTTGTCGCGCGCCGCCGAACTCAGGGAGCACATGGTTGCGGGTCATGGCGAGCAATGCGGGCATTATGCGGGGATGATCGCGCGCGGACTCAACCTCTCTGCGCAGGAAGTGGAAGACGCCACCTTCGCGGGGCGGGTGCATGACGTCGGCAAGCTGTTCATCCCCGATCGAATCCTGAACAAGTCCGGCGCACTTACGGAAGATGAATTCGCAGTGATCAAGAAACACCCGCAACTGGGAGCGGACGTGTTACGGGCGATTCCTGAAATCGAGCGCGTGGCCCAGGCCATCGAATCCCATCACGAAGCTTTCGATGGCAGCGGCTATCCCTTTGGACTGAAGGGCGAGATCATACCTCTCTATGGCCGCATCGTCGCCGTCGCCGACGCCTATGTGAACATGACGAGCGACCGCTCTTCCACTTCTCCTAAAACCGACGAGCAAGCGCTGGCGGAACTGGGAAAGCAGAGTGGCACTCATTTTGACGGCATGATCGTCCGCCTATTTGCCCGCCTCCTCAGGATGGAACGAGCCATCAGTTTCGACGGCGCAAGCTAAGTCGGGGTCAGCACCAGCGTCGCATCTTTCGGCAGATAGCTCTTTCGCCGAAACCACTCTTCCATCGCATCCCTCAGATGATCGAGCGGAACATTCGTTCCAATTTCCATGCAACCGTCGGACACCGGCAGCGTGTCGTCAAAAACCGACGCGTTGGTGAAGTTGCGCATGCTGAAATTGTCGAGCCATTTCAGCGGGCAGAGATAAATCTGCCCCTCGTGCTCGTATTCCACACGGAGTTTGCGAGCGAACATGCCTACTTCTTTGCCCTGCGGAGCCGGTCTTCCAGTTCGGCGACTTCCCGGCCCAAGCTTTCGGGAAGATGGCTGCCGAACCTGGCAAAGTGCTCGCGAATCAGCGGCACCTCGGCAAGCCAGCCCTCCACATCCACGCCGAGCAACTTGGCGGCATTCGCCGGAGGAAGGTCAAGCCCCTTGGTATCGAGATCCGCGGGCTCGGGAAGCCTGCCAATCGGCGTATCCACAGCGTGCGCTTTGCCGTCGCAGCGCTCGAAGATCCATTTCAGCACACGGCTGTTCTCGCCGTATCCAGGCCAGAGAAATTTGCCGTTGTCGTCGATGCGGAACCAGTTCACGTAATAGATCTTCGGCAGCTTTGCGCCCGGCTTGGCGCCGATCTTGAGATAGTGGGCGAAGTAATCGCCCATGTTGTAGCCGCAGAAGGGGAGCATCGCCATCGGGTCGCGGCGAAGTTGGCCGACTTTGCCAGTGGTGGCTGCGGTGGTTTCGCTGCTGGCGGTCGCCCCCAGAAACGTTCCGTGCTGCCAACTGAACGACTCGGTCACGAGCGGAACAACGCTGCCTCGGCGGCCACCGAAGAGAATTGCGTCGATCGGCACACCTTTGGGGTCCTCCCACTCTGGAGCAATCACCGGGCACTGTCTTGCCGGAACGGTGAAGCGGCTATTGGGATGAGCTGCTTTGCGAGAACACTCCGGAGTCCACGGCCGCCGCAACCAGTCGATCAATTCGGTCGGCTCTTCCGCGGTCATCTGCTCCCACCATATGTCCCCTTCGGGAGTCATCGCGCAATTGGTGAAGATGGAATTCTTCGTCGCCGTGAGCATGGCGTTTGGGTTCGACTTCATGCTCGTTCCGGGAGCCACGCCGAAGAATCCGCACTCCGGGTTGATGGCGTAAAGGCGGCCATCGGCGCCGAACTTCATCCAGGCGATGTCGTCGCCGACGGTTTCCACTTTCCACCCCGGTATCGTCGGGATCAGCATCGCAAGGTTCGTCTTACCGCAAGCCGAGGGGAACGCGCCCGTGAAGTACTTGACCCGGCCCGAGGGGTCGGTCATCTTCAGGATCAGCATGTGCTCCGCCATCCAGCCTTCGTCGCGGGCCTGCACCGAAGCAATGCGCAGCGCGTGACACTTCTTGCCGAGTAGCGCGTTGCCGCCGTAGCCGGAGCCGAACGACCAAATCTCACGCGTCTCCGGAAAGTGGCAAATATATTTCTCCTCCGCATTGTTTGGCCAAGTCGAATCCGCCTGGTTCGCGTCCAGCGGAGCGCCCACCGAGTGCAGCCCGCGCACAAAATCACCGTCGCTTCCGAGAACGTCGAGCACGCGACCGCCGACCCGGGCCATAATGTGCATGTTGGCCACGACGTACGGCGAGTCCGTGACCTCGACGCCGATATTCGCAATCGGCGAGCCGATGGGGCCCATGCTGTACGGGATCACATACATCGTCCTCCCCGTCATCGCGCCCACATACAGCCCCTGCAGCTTCTGCTTCATCTTCGCCGGATCTTCCCAGTTGTTGGTGGGACCAGCTTCCTCTCGCGTCCGCGCACAGATGAAGGTGCGGTCTTCGACGCGAGCTACGTCTCCCGGGCTCGACCGGACAAGGATGCTGTTTGGCCGCTTGTCGTCCGCAAGCCAGATGGCAGTGCCCGTCAGCACCATCAGTCGCAGCATGGCCTGATATTCCTCGTGCGAACCGTCGCACCAGTACACTCGATCCGGCTTCGAAAGCTGGGCCACTTCTTCCACCCAGGTGCTCAGCCGCTTATGCTTCGTTTCCATCTTTTTTTCGGTCATGGTGTTCATATCGGAGATTAGGCCGGACATAACAAACTTTCTCAAACAGCAAACTGCACGATCCTGTACCGCGCCATGAAAATCGTATCCGCGGGCAGAAAGGCGGGGCTGCGCAAAGAGATCCTGCCCGGGCCACCAGGGACAAGGCTAACATGGTCTCTCATTTCGAGGGTTCTTTCCAGCTAGCGGATGACAACCACCGGAGGCCCGGGTTGCGCCACGACGCCTTCCAGGTGCTTGAGGGTCTCGTCGATGGTAAGCGAATACATTTCGCGGCCCAAGCCTTCACCCGATTCCAGCGCCGTTTTCAAAAAATGGCCGGCGATTTCCTTCGCCAGGGGATCGGTGATCAGCTTCCCGGTGCGTTTCTTGTACTCCACCCAAGCCGGGTGCGGCAGCGCGACCCAGACCGGGCGCCCATCGACCAGAAACTTCACGTCCACCGCGTCGGCATGGCGGGTGGCGATCGCCACCATCAGGGCCTGGTAGAGGCAGTGTACTTGCTTCTTGGTCCAGCGGTCGGTGGTGGTAAAGTCAGTGAACATCAGAAACTCAAAACATGAATATCCGGTAAATAGGTACCCGGCAAATATATCGCCGGGCGGGGGTGGCGAGCAAACGATTGCGGGCACCGTTAGAAAACAACTTCACAAAGGTTCGAAATGCTCTGCTAGCCTATCCTTATGCCGCAGTCCGTCAAAGAACGCGTTGGGAAGTTGCGAGAAGAGATCGCCGAAATCAGTGAAGCAAACCGCCTGTATCTGCAAGGGGGCAAAAAGACGATCGGAGCATCCGATCAGCAACGGCGACTGCAGAGATTGCAGGAAATCATGGACGAACTCATGTCCTTGACTGACTGGAAAAAAACCTGATCCGCAAGAGGAATCATCATCCCGACCCTGAGCGAAACCGAAGGGGAGGGGATCTGCGGTTTTTCAGTCCGACGCTTGAACTTGCATGTCTTGGGTAATCCAGAGCTGTGCCGGAGCGCCTTTCGTGGTGCGAGTGGCCGTCGCCCGAAAGCTGCCGGAATTGATTTCGACATCGTAAATGTACGGAGGGCGCTCGCCCTTGATGCTGATGTAGTTGCCTGAAGTCAGCTCATCCAGCGAAGCATACTTCCCTTCCGTGGCCTGGTACGCGCGTTCGGCGTTGGCGATGCCGATCAGATCGTTTTTGACGCCCGTGATAGTAGCGACTTCTGTAGGATTGCCGCTTCCAGCGCCCGGTGTCAGCGTCTTCACCTGCAGAGAGTAGATATACATTCCAATCGCCATCGTAACGATCGTGCCCACAAACCCAAAAACGCGTCCCATAATTTTCTCCGTAAGTGCCATTGCACCGCGAAACCGGACCGGCGGCAAGTAACCAGAGTGCAGGTGCTGGAGATGATCTGGAGCTGTCGTTTACAGGAACGTCTGCGGGAATGGCAAACCGGCTTTTTGAATGGCGACCCCGGAGGGAGTC
>PLIC01000173.1 GCA_003139995.1 Candidatus Acidiflorens stordalenmirensis
GACTTTGTCAGAGACGCCTGTTTGCGTAAACTATCCCTGCAGTCGCGCCCCGCAATAGCACATGCAGCTAGATGGGTCCCGCGACTGCTGCACCTTCGCGTACTCCGCCTTGGCTTCCTTCAGGATGGAGATGGCGGGGTCGGCTGGTTTCCGAGAGCTAGCAGATCGTCACTGAGGCAGGCCGACACGACGGAGCAGATCCTGGAAACGTGCATCGGAGCGTAGAAAGTCCCAGTCCCAAGCCACAGCCAAATGGGTCAGGGGAGTTTCCCGGTCGTCGCAGGCTTTCTGGAGCCAGCGTAGAACCTCATCTTTGTCTCCGGCGTGCGCGTATAGGCGTGCAATCCTCACGGCAGGAACATGGGTCCGCGCGGAGCGGGCTGCCAATACCTCCGCTCCCAAGTGCATGGCTCGGGCGTAGCCACCTTCGGAATAACCGCGTGTCAGCGCATCCTCGACCTCGCGGTCGTGCAGGACGGAGTAGAATTTCCGGGCTTCCGCCAAAGCCTCTTCATGCATTCCTTTCTTGTAAAAAGCACCCCAAAGGCCCATGTGGACCGACGAGAAGTCGGGTACAGTGGCGAGAACCTTGCGGAACTGCACGATGGCCTCGTCATACCGTTGCAGGTAAACGAGATGCCAGCCGTAGAAACACTGGAAAAATGGATTGAAGGGGTCCAGTTCCAATGTTCTGTGAATCTCCTTGTTCCATTCGTCCGTGCGCTTCATGGAGATCAGGAAATCAGCGTACATGAAATGTCCATCGGCGCTGTTCGGGTTGAGCTCGATGCCGCGCCGGAACTCGCGCTCGGCGGCCGGCCAGTCGCGGTCGTAAGCACCCAGGACATTCGCGAGGGTGATGTGCGCTTCGGAGAGCGCGTCGTCGAGTGCCAAGGCTTTTGCGATTGCGGCCTTCGCCTTCGGCATGGCTTCGCCGGGCGGCATGGATCCGGCATCACCTCGCTCGAGCCAGACGTTGGCCACACCCACATACGCACGCGCGTAGTTGGGGTCTTTCTGGCGCGCCAGTTCAAAGTACTCAAGAGCTGCGTCGAGGTGCTCAGGCGAAAGCTGGTACCAATGCGACTGACCCTTTAGATAAGCCTCGTAGGCGTCGGGGTTGACGGGAATCGCGCGGCCCAAAGTGTTTGTTTCTTCGGGCGAGACGGCCGCCTTGATCTCGCGGGCAATCGCCTGCGCCACTTCGGCCTGTAAGGTCAGCACGTCGCTGGTGTCGCGTTCGTAACTTTCGGCCCAGAGATGAGTGTCGGTGGCGGCGCGGATGAGCTGCGCTGTGATTCGCACTCGTCCGGCGGAACGTTGCACGGAACCCTCCAGGATGCCTTCCACTCCTAACGCTTGCGCGATGTCGGGCAGCGGTTTCTTGGCATCCTTGAACTGCATGACCGAGGTGCGCGAAATCACCTTCAAGGTCCTGATCTTGGAGAGATCCGTAATCAGCGCTTCGGTCATGCCGTCGGCGAAGTATTCTTGTTCAGGATCGCCAGAAAGATTCACCAAGGGCAAAACCGCCAGGGATCGGATAGGGGCATAAGCCCTTCTGCTGAACAGCTTGTCTCGTATGCCACCGGGATTGAACACCAGAATTGTGAGAAACACCGCGACCGAGCACGCCGCAGCAAGCGGGATTGTCTTGCCCACACTGAACTTTCGCCGCTGGATTGGGCGCATGACTGTGCTCGGTGTGAGCAGTCGCCGCAGATCAATCGCCAGTTCCTTCGCCGACTGGTAACGGTTCTCCGGTTCCTTCTCCAGGCACTTCCCGATGATCCGCTCCAGTTCTGGAGACAGCTTGGAATTGAGAGCGGCAGGTGGTCGTGGCGGCCTGTGCAGAATGGCACCGATCAGTTGCGAGTTGTCCACGTCAGCAAACGGGTACCGCCCCGTGGCCATTTCGTACAGCACCAACCCGGCCGCATGGAGGTCCGTGCGAGCGTCAATCTCTCCGCCCAGTAACTGCTCCGGCGCCATGTAGGGCAGAGTCCCAGCCATCGTCTGAGTCTCGCTCAGACTCTCTGTCGTGGCACTCGCCGTGACCGGACGCCATAGCTTCGCCAGCCCGAAGTCCAGAATCTTCAGGCGTCCGTCACTCGTAATCCGTAAGTTGCCGGGTTTCAGGTCACGATGAACAATCCCGTGGTCATGGGCTGCGGCCAAGCCTTCCGCGAGTTGCACGCCCAGACGGAGAACTTCCTTCTCTGGCAGTGGTCCGGCAGCCACCTTCTCGCTGAGTGTGATCCCAGGGATGTACTCCATCGCCAGGAAGTCCACTCCCCGCTGCGTGTCGAAGTCGTAAATGGCGGTGACGTTGGGATGGTTGAGTTGCGAGAGAATCAGAGCTTCTTTGCGGAAATGCTTGCGCGCGGATGCGTCGGTGAGCGTACCGGGCGGAAGGACTTTGATAGCGACGTCGCGGGCCAAGTGCTCGTCGCGGGCGCGATAAACTTCTCCCATGCCGCCAGCGCCGATCTTCTCGACGATGCGGTAGTGTGAAATGGTCTGGCCGACGAGCGAGTCTTGGCTCGCCGTTTGGTTTGCCATGGGGAAGACACTCCTTCTCCAACCGTCCACGGCAAATCGTAGGCCCGAGTGAAAGGCAAGTCAACGCAGGACAATAGGCTACAGGCGGTTCGGCTTCCCGCTCTGGGTTGATTCGGCAGCCTGCCCATAGGTGGTTGGCGTTATATCCCCATTACACTCACTGACCCCGGTTGAGCCAATTCTCAATGAGTGAAATTGCCTGATTACAACAGCTAGACGACGGGAAGGAGTTAACCCGCATTCTGTTTGGTCGGATTATCATCGAGAAGTGAGACGCTCAGGCTTCCCGCATTCATCGACATTGAAGTGGGGTCTCGCCTTTCTACTTTTATCCTTTTCTGCTTTCTTGCTGTTTTGGAAACCGGCTCCTCGCAAAGTAAAGGTGGAGTTGCTACCCTTCACTGATTCGGCTCCCACATGGAACGGTTCCTACCCATTCTTGACAATCTCTCCGGTCAATCGTGAGTCGGAACGCGACAAATACAAGAGTTCTGTTCTGCTGATCCAACCGACGATTCGTCACGACTCACCAACCAACGAATTTCAGGTCGACCTGCATTCGGGGATGTTTGTGCTGCGCCAGACCGATCTCTTCGTCTCCGACGTCATGCCCTTGGCGCTGACGCGAACATATAGGGGTTGGGATTATGACAAAAGAGAAAGAGAATTTGGTGAAGGGGCGAATCACCCCTACGACATCTGTCCCACCATGACCAGATTTCCGTACACCTACATGGACTTGGTTCTAGAGGATTTCCAACAGATTCACTTTCCTCGGGTTTCCAAGGGAACAGGTTATGCTGATGCGGTTTTCCGACACGCTGATACATCCTCTGAGTTTTACGGGGCGCAGATGGCGTGGAATGGCGACGGTTGGACTCTCGAATTCCGTGACGGTCGCCGTCTTCTTTTTCCCGAAGCGTACAACGGGAAGACTTTTGCACAAGGTGCCCCCTTTGAGATGCAGGATGGCAAGGGTCACCGGATTCAGTTTAAACGGGATAAAGAGCGAAGACTGGAGCAGCTAATTGCTCCGTCTGGGCACACGATCACTTTTAAGTATGACGAAGCAGACCGCATCGTGGAAGCGATCGATGACGCAGGCAATCTTCGGAAATATTCCTACGACTCCACCGGTCACTTGGAAAGAGTGTCGAACGCATCGCGTCTGATATATCGGTTCGAGTATGCACCCCTCCTCCATCTCGCGGGCTACGATCCGTATCTCATGACCGCCATCTTCGACGGAAGAGGGCAACTTCTGCTGCGGAATATCTACAACGATAGCGATGGTGGCAGGATTTCAGAGCAGAGGTTGGCAGATGGAGACGTGTATCGGTATGACTACATCTTTCGGAAACAAGAGATTGTCGAAACCATCGTCGACGGCCCTAGCGGCAAGGAGAAGTTCTTTTTCCAGCACGGCATATTTACGAAGGTGGAGTAGGGCTACCGGCCAACTCGCAGATTGGCTTTGAGAGTTTGAGGCCATAATTCAATCTCGCGGGTTGTTGGTCGCTTTCGGAGGCGGCGGTAATTGTCGTAATATCGCGATTTCACCAACAACGGGGTCTTTATTCTTGATCTCCGCAATTCCTTGGAGATTGTCGCCTGCATTCAGCGCACTTCTTGCATATTAAGTGGGGGCGTTTCACTT
>PLIC01000156.1 GCA_003139995.1 Candidatus Acidiflorens stordalenmirensis
ACATATCATGTGCTAACGACAAGGTACCGCGTCGAAGTTGTGGATCTCCTGAAAAACCCACAACTGGCGGAGGGCGACCAGATCGTAGCCGTGCCTACCCTGGTGCGCAGATTGCCACCACCCCTGAAGCGGATCATTGGGGACTTGTCGAACTCGGAGCGGGTGATTGTCGGGCTCGATCTGCGTCCGGGGAAGGTTTCGCGATGAAAGCGCAGTCTCTTAAAAAGGCCCTCGAAACTGCTGCAGCTTCGGCGACCCGCAGCAAGGACTATGTGCTTCGTCTCTACGTCACGGGCGCTACTCCCATGTCCCGGCGCGCCATTCTGAACATCAACGCTATTTGCTCGGAGCACCTGCAGGGAAGATACGATCTGGAGGTCATCGATATTTACCAGAAGCCGGCTTTGGCGAAGGACCAGCAGATTGTAGCCGCGCCCACTCTGATCAAACAGTTGCCCTTGCCTTTGCGGCGGATCATCGGCGACTTGTCGGACCGCGAGGGGGTGCTTTTCGGACTGGACTTGAAGCGCCAGGACGTAACTGCAGAACCGCACCCATGAAAAAACCCACCGGACGGGACGCGCAGGGGGAGCTGAAACGGGTGAAAGCTCGCCTGACTGAGTCGGAAGCGACGATGAAAGCCATCCGCAGCGGCAATGTGGATGCCGTTGTGGTCGATGGGCCGCTGGGCAACCGAATCTTTACGCTGCAGAGTCCGGAAGAGCCCTACCGCATTCTGGCCGAACGCATGAACGAGGGCGCAGCTACACTCACCCAGGAAGGAACCATCATCTTCTGTAACCCGCGATTGGCCGAAATGGTGGGGCTTCCGGCCGAACGACTGCTGGGCTCCTCCTTTTCTTCCGTGCTGTGCCAAGGGGACCGGCCGGCCTTCCCCGAGTTGGTGCAGCAGGCGCTAGAAAAGGACAGGCGCACGGAGATGCTTCTGCTGCGGAATGACAGCACAATGCTCCAAGTGCAGTTGTCCCTCAGTCCCATCCCGCTCGGAGAATCCGGGCAGGGAGTCTGCCTGATCGCCACCGACCTGAGCGACCGCAAGCGCGGCGAGGAAGCGCGCGCGTGGCTGGCGGCGGTGGTCGAGTCATCCGATGATGCCATTATCACTAAGACCGTGGAAGGGGTGATCACCACATGGAACCGCGGGGCGGAAAGGTTGTTCGGCTACTCGGCAGCAGAGGTCATAGGCAAGCCGATGCTAATGCTGTTTCCGCCCGAGTTCAGGAATGAAGAATCCGAGATACTGGCGCACATTGGCCACGGTCAGCCCGTGGACCATTTCGAAACCATTAGTCTCCGGAAGGATGGCAAGAGTGTCGATATTTCCGTGGTGATTTCGCTTATTAAAGACAGTGCTGGCGCAATCATTGGCGCTTCCAACACTGCCCGCGACATCACTCAACAAAAGGCGGCCGAGCGGGAAATCCATAAGCTTAACCAGGAACTCGAAGGACGCGTGCAACAGCGTACGGCCCAACTGCAGAATGTCAACAGCCAACTGATGGCCAGCGTCAAGGAATTGGAGGGATTCACCTACTCCGTTTCCCATGACCTGCGAGCACCACTGCGGCACCTGGACGGGTTTCTGACGTTGCTCTCGAAGAGATGTTATTCCAGCTTAGACGCCACAGCAAAGCATTACGTAGACAGCACGCACGAAGCGTCCCAACGCATGGGAACGTTGATCGATGAGCTCTTACAGTTTTCCCGGCTGGGACACGGCGATATGCGAAAGGTTCCCGTAAATGTGAACGAACTTGTCGAGCAGGTCAAGCGCGAACTGGAGCCGGAAATTTGCAATCGTACGATTCACTGGCATGTAGAACAGCTGCCCATAGTGATCGCGGACCAAGGCATGTTGCGGCAAGTGATCGGGAACCTGCTGGGGAACTCGCTGAAATTTACTCGACAACGCGACGTAGCGGAAATCGTCATTGGAAGCACCTTTGAAGCAAACGGCGAGCTTGTAATTTTTGTGCGAGACAACGGCGCGGGCTTCGATATGCAGTACTACAACAAGCTCTTCCAGGTCTTTCAACGACTCCATAACGAAGATGAATTCGAGGGAACGGGGATCGGTCTTGCCAATGTCCGGCGCATGGTGGGGCGGCAAGGTGGCCGGGTATGGGCAGAAGGAGCTGTGGGAACAGGTTCGACTTTCTATTTTTCCTTGCCGTCTGGCGGCAATGTTACTGGAGAACAAAATGAATACATTGAAGCCCATCTTACTGATTGAAGATAGCTCGAAGGATGTCGAGCTGACCCTCGCTGCCCTTGAAGACTGTCATGTGGCCAATCAGGTGATCGTGCTGCGTGATGGCAACGAGGCCATGCAATATCTTCGGAAACATGCCGGCATTGGCGGCGACTGCTTTCCCGCCGTGATCCTGTTGGACATTAAGATGCCGAAACTTAGCGGCATTGAGGTATTGCGCGCCATCAAGGCAGAACCCCAACTGAAGGACTTGCCGGTCGTGATGCTCACGTCATCATGCGAAAGCTCCGATATTGCTCAATGCTATCAGCTTGGTGCGAATGCATACGTGGTGAAGCCGGTGGAATGCGCACAGTTCTTTGAGGCGGTCAAGGATGTGGGGAGATTCTGGGCGGTAGTCAACCAGCTACCGGAACGAAAGAAGATTGAGGAGGACAGCCGTGCAGCTTCTGCATCAGGGCGAGGCTGAGAGCCCGAACAGGATCGTTCGCATCCTTCACCTCGAAGACAATCGGCTGGACCAGGAACTCGCAGAGGCATTGCTCAAAGAGTCCGGCATTGACTGCGAGATTACCACTGTTCAGACACGGATCGAGTTCGTACAAAGCCTTCAGAAGGATGCGTGGGACTTGATCCTTGCCGATTATTCGCTGCCGAGCTTCGACGGGCTCGCGGCGCTAACAATTGCGCACCAACTGTGCCCAGATATCCCATTCATCTTCGTCACTGGCGTCATGGGGGAAGACATTGCGGTCGAAACCCTCAAAAGAGGAGCGACGGACTATGTTCTGAAGCAGAAAATGGAACGCTTTGGCCCAGCCGTGCGCCGCGCCCTGAGCGAAAGCGTGGAGAGAAGGCGGCGCCGAAGAGCTGAAGCTGGACTAGCACAAAGCGAGGAACAGCTCCGCCTTCTTGTCGATGCGGTCCGAGATTACGCTCTCTACATGGTCGACATGGCTGGCATCGTGGTTAGCTGGAATTCCGGCGCAGCTCGTATCCTGGGATACTCTGAACAGGAGATAATTGGTTCTTCGTTTTCTCGCTTTTTCTGCGGAGATGATCGGCAAGAAGCAAGAATTGAGCACCTATTTAACGTTGCCGAGAGGACAGGCCGCACAGAAGAAGAAGTCTGGAATATACGCAAAGATGGTACTCGCTTTTGGGCAAACCTCGTTCTCAGGCCCCTCGCTAACGGAAAAGGAGAGGCACGAGGATTCGCCGTTCTTACCCGGGATATCACCGAGCAGCAGACCGCAACGAAGGAATTAGAGGAGAGTCGCCAAGAACGCGCGAGACTACAGGACCGTTTCTTGTCGCACATCTCGCACGAACTGAGAACGCCTCTCACTACAATTGTCGATTTCACGTCCATCCTTCTGGAGGGCTTGGCGGGAGCAATCACCGAGGAGCAGAAGCAATACTTAGATCTCATCTCCCGGTCTTCCAACCAGCTGGGAGGCATGGTAAACGGCCTTCTCGATCTGACGCGCTCGGAGTGGAAGCGTTTACCCATGGACCTTGCATGTGTCGGGCTAGAAGAACTCGTCTTAAACACCTGCAAATCTCTATCGCCTAAGGCCAAAACAAAACATATCCAATTACGGTCGTGGATACCAGCGAAATTCCCCTTGGTCTATGCCGATCCTGCGCGTGTCGTGGAGATCCTCACTAATCTTTGTGACAATGCCATCAAGTACATCCCCGCGGGGAAGAAAATTGACGTCGAATGCCTCACCTTCGACAACGACCCAGGTTTCGTTCAAGTTTGCGTTCGGGACGATGGACCGGGAATCGCCCCGGAACAACGCAGGCGAATATTCGAGCGATTCTACCGTGTCGCAGAAGCTTCAGCTGACCATCCTGGTGGGCTCGGACTGGGACTTTATATCACTCGAGAACTTGTGAAAGCGCATGGCGGCGACCTTTCTTTGACGGGCAAGCTCGGTCAAGGCAGCGCTTTCACGTTCACGCTGCCGACATTCTCGCTTGCACGCATTTTGTTGCCGCTCATGTCACCGCGCAATCTAGCAACGGGCTCAGTGGCACTGATTACTCTAAAGATACCGGAGAAGCCGAACTGTCCCGCCCTTGACTTAGGACGGTACTTGAAGGCCCTCCGCGTGGCCGTGAAGAGTTGTACATACGAAACGTCAGATATTGTTCTGCCCGCCATGCACGTAACAGGACTGGAGTGCATGGTGCATGTCGTCGCTTTTACCGATGATGAGGGCGTCAGGGCGATTATCAAACGAATTCAAAACCATCTGTTGACGTGCGTCGAGTGGCAGCCTCTGGAAGGCCAATTTGACCTCAGCGGCCGGGTTCTAGCCTTGTCAACAGCGCACATGGAGCAGGCGGACGCCGCCGCTCGGAATATCGCCGATGAACTATCGACATGGATTGGACTTACAAGTGACACAGGAGGAAACCGTGAGTCAAGACAAGAACAAAGTGCTGGTAATTGAGGACAACAAGGAGCACATGATCGCACTCAGCATCAAGCTTAAGGCGCACAACTACGACGTGGTGTGGGCCGGAGATGGAGTAACCGCGATGACTGTGGCGACCCGTGAAAAGCCCGACGCGATTCTGCTGGACCTTGGCTTGCCCGGAGGCGATGGCTTTGTCGTACTCGAAAGGCTTAGATCTCTCGGTTCCACGGTTGGAATACCCGTCATCGTTGTCAGTGCTCGAGACCCGATGTCTAATCGACCAATGGCGATCCAAGCAGGTGCCAGTGCATTTCTGCACAAGCCGGTGAAGACCGACGAACTGCTAAGTGCGCTACAAAGGGCGCTGATGGGGGGGAACGACCTGTTAGCCATCGAGAGCGGGGATACTACCTGAGCAGTCGTAATTCAGTGGTAACAAAGATATCTTCCGTTTGCAGTCGGCGCAGACGCGTCCTGCATTGTGAGGTTTAAGATGCATGCGAAGATTCTGATTGTGGAAGACAATCCGGATACGCGATTGGCACTTACCGTTCGCCTGCAAAACAGCGGTTTTGCCGTCCTGCAGGCGCACAATATTGCAACTGCGACAAGCCTCGTTTTTTCCGTATCCCCCGATCTCATCGTGCTAGATCTGGGTCTTCCCGATGGTGATGGCTACACGTTCATGCAAAAGCTGAAATCGTCATCGGCAACCTCGTCCATACCTGTGATCGTTCTCACCGCAAGAGATCCGTACGAAAATCAGGAGTGCTCGTACGAAGGCGGCGCTTTCGACTTCTTTCAGAAACCGGTGCATTATAAGTGGCTGTTGACATCCATAGAACGGGCTCTGGACGAGCCGATGTCAAAGAATCGCTAGGCGGGTTACAGCAACCGGTTAAGTTAGCATAGGCTGGACCAAGATTGTGAACAAGTGTCCCACATCAGCGGGAATAAGACCGTTTGAGACAGGGATCACAGGCAAGACCCATCCAGCAGCTTTTCCCGTCCGTTACCAAGCAACGGTGACGTGTCGTACCCGCGCCCGCTCCGAAAGTTCCGTTGTTGCGTTCGAGGACCCCCGGCCCGAGATCCTCGGCTGGCTCGCTGTCAGGACGGCATCTTCGGACGGGTGAACGAGTGTCGAGGCGTCAGAATTAGACAGTTTCGACACAGGCAGCTTGGAATCCGTTCTCCTTCTTTTCTGTGACTTACGCGGTTCCAGCAAATGGAAGGGGACTTGCTTCTCCGATGAGCCATGTCTGAAGCATTCACGCCAGCGCCATTCGCGCAACAATAAAATATGCCGTGCTTGGATGTGCACTCCGCAAAGAAGGCCGCGGACCATGAGCAACCGCGACACCAATAATCGTCGCAAATATGCACGCATCAAAATGAGCGTGCCGATCGAAATACGCACTGACGCGGACAGCAGTCCGATTCGTGGCGCTACCGCCGATCTGAGCTTGAGCGGCTGCTACATCGAGACAATTTTCCCGTTGCAAATCGGGACTAATTTGCATCTGCAGCTTTTCATCGAAACCACCGTCTTGATCGCCGCCATCGTGGTTACCTCCGATCCGCAGGTGGGGAATGGGATAAGGTTCATCAGCATGCTCCCCGAGGATCGGGAGGCGCTTAAAGCCTTCCTGGAAGCCGCTCATCAAGCCCAGGACTCAGACTCCCGGGGAGTCGGCGCGAAAGCCGGCGCGAGTTAGGCCGTTCCCCACACAATTGCGACTACTGCCGACTGAGTCTTCTCATAGCCGACCCCTATTGACGGTGTATGCCATCCGGAGTCTCGTGTCGTTTGGCTTTTCATCAGACATATTACCGTTCGCGTGCCCATGCGCCTTCACTGCAGAGGTCACCGCGATGTTCCTGATAGCACGCACAGAGCGTTCCCGCCAATTTCAATCAGAAATCAGAAGTTATCGACCCTTAGTCTGTAACTTCGACCGGCTCGGTTCGTTCTTTTCCTATGATTGCGGCTCTCTTTTCAATTTCTATTGTTTCGGGTGTTCCAAGGGTGAAATAAAATGTTGCTCCTTTGTCCACTTCCCCTTCCGCCCAGACACGGCCGCCGTGTTTCTGAACAATACGCTGGACGATGGCGAGACCTATCCCCGTGCCTTCGAAGTCCTCTTCACTATGTAGGCGCTGAAACACGCCAAAGAGCCTGCCCACATCGTTCATATCGAAGCCGGCTCCGTTATCGCGTACAAAGAGCACGGGGTCGCCCTGCACCAACAGCTGGCCCATCTCAATAATCGCGGTTGTGCGCGCTCGCGTGTACTTGACCGCATTCCCCAATAGGTTCACGAACACAATCTTCATCAGCGCAGGATCACAGTTCGCCTCAGGCAGTTCGGCTACCTTCCACTCAATCTTCCGGCCCGCTGCTTCCGGGGCGAGATCGTGAATTACGTCTTGCACTAGATCGTTCAGACGAACCGTTCGTCGATGCACGGCTTGCTTACCAAATCGGCTGAGATTCAGCAGATCTTCCAGCAACCTTTCCATGCGGACGGTTCCTTCGATGATGCTGTCCAATAAGTGGCGGCCCCTTGCGCTGAGAGCTGATTTGGGATCGCGCTGTAGGAGGTTGGAGAAGCCATGGACATGACGCAGGGGAGAGCGCAAGTCATGAGAGACGGAGTAAGTAAAGGCTTCGAGTTCCTTGTTGGCTGAATCGAGCTCTGACGTCCGCTGGAGCACTCGCTCTTCCAGTTCGACATTCAGCTTGCGCACCTCCTCCTCGACTCTCTTACGGCCGGTTACATCCAGCACGGTGCCGACAATCCGAACGGGGTGATTGACTCCGTTGCGGTAGATCTCGCCCTGACATATCACATGCCGGAGTTCCCCGTTTGGCCAAAGTACTCGGCAGTCAATTTGAAATCGGGGTTCTTCGGCCAAGGCTTTGTTGATCGCGGTCTCGACCCGGCCCCGGTCCTCCGGATAGATCGTCTGGAGAAAGTTGTTGTAGCTAGCCTCGACCGAGTTCGGCGCACGCCCAAGTATCCGGAATTGTTCGTCGGACCAGGTTTGTGCATTCTTCAGAATGTCCCAGTCCCACGCTCCCAGATGTGCAATGCGGACCACGTTATTGAGCCACGCCTCGTTTCGTAGCAGTGGCTCAAAGGCCGCCCTTGCCTCAGCGACTTCCTGCGCGGCCTTGGCCCGGGCGGTCTCAACCTCCTTCTGTAACAATTGTTCGCGGATGGCGCGGTATTCGTCTTCAAACTGTTTCCTGCGCAACTGTGCACGCAGTCGTGCCTTGAGTACTTCAAAGTCGGCCGACTTGGGAATATAGTCGTCGGCTCCGGAATTGATTCCCTCGACCATAGCTTTCGTTTCTTCCACTGCCGTCAGAATCAAAACAGGAGTGTTTCGCCATGCCGGAGCCTTTTTGATAATGCGGCAAGTTTCCTGCCCGGAGAGTCCCGGCATGATCAGATCCAATAAAATGCAATCCAGCTGCTCGACTTCCAATAATTCGAGTGCTTCTTTCCCGGAACGGGCCTGGATGACGTCATAGCCTTCCTTCTGAAGCTCCTCTGTCAACTCATTCAAATAGGTCGGACTATCATCTACGGCAAGGATTTTCTTGGGGGCAAGTAATCCGGGAACTTTCAGTTGAGCTGGACTCGTGTCTGGCGATCTCAGTAACGCGGCAACGCGGGCCATTATTAGTTCATTCGCAGTTCCTTTTCGAATGTATGCATCGGCGCCTACTTCCAATATTCGTGACTCGTCGCCAACCGAGTCGGTGGCGGTTAGCAGCAGACAGGGGATGTTTCGAAGAGTAATGTCATCTTTCACTCTTCGTATGACCCCGACACCGTCCAGTCCGCCCTGCATTATGGCGTCGATGATCACAGCATCCGGGCGAGTTGCCACAATACTCCGGAGCCCTTCCTCGCCATTTTCAGCGGTGGCGACGTTGTAACCCGCTGTCTCCAGCACGGTTTTGAACTCCTCGCGGAACGTAACGCTGTCATCGATGAGCAATAACGTCGGCGCGGATCCGGCAGACAGCTTTTCGACCCTCACCAGTTGGCGCGCACGCGAAAGCAGATTTGGGCGATCGTAGGGTTTCCCAATGTATTCATCAGCGCCAGTTTTCAGCCCGCGCACGCGGTCACATACTTCCGCTTCAGTTGACAGCAGAATCACTGGAACAGCCGCTGTCCCGGGCGCGTTCTTAACCTCGCGGAGCAGCTCAAGACCGTCTCCATCGGGCAACAGGACATCCAAAATGATCAGCGAAAACGGGTTCTCGACGAGTGTTTTTCGCGCTGCTGCCAGCGTTTCGGTGGTGGTCACGGCCAGCCCAATGGACTCAAATGCTTCCTGGAGATCCATCCTGACGGTCAGGCTGTCGTCAACGATGAGAACCCGGTTCTTCATCTCGTTCTCCATTCAATACTTCCGCTAGCGCTGACGCGGACAGGTCGACGGGCGAGTGCCACAAGCGTAGGAGCGACCTCCTGGATTCCGAGCACGCGTTCGGCCGCACCCAAGCGAATCGCTTCCTGGGGCATACCAAAAACGACGGAGGTCGCTTCGTCCTGGGCGAGAGTCACTCCGCCGGTATTGCGGATGTCCAGTAGACCCGCCGCACCATCTTTGCCCATCCCAGTCAGCAAGCAGCCTACGGTTCGTTTCCCGACCTCTCCCGCTAGAGACTCGAAAAGCACGTCAACAGACGGTCTGCATGAGTGCCGTTCTGCAGTGCGACGCAGCCTTATGTGACCGTCGCAAAGCACTAGGTGGCGATCGGGCGGCGCCATGATGACTCTGCCGTGTCCCACCTCGGGCAAGAGTTCTCCATCTTTCGCATAACTCACTCGCAGCGGGGATTGGGAGTCGAGCCATTCCGCCAGGAATCCTCCAAGGGCTTCGCTGATATGAATTACCAGCAAGATCGGGAGCGGAAAATCGGATGGTAAGTTGTGGAGAATTTCGACGATCGCAGCAGGCCCTCCGGTGGAGGTGCCGATAGCCACCAACCGGAAATCGTTTGGCTCGATTCCCGGCCGTGGCGCCAGCAGGGTCGTCCGCGGTCTATCTCGGGATCCGCGCGAAAGCCGTCCTCTCAGATGTGTGATCGCTCCAATATGCGAGACTAGTTTGACCCTGGGGATAAACGTTTGCGCCCAAAGATCAGCCTCCTCCTCGCTATGGGGCTTTTCCAGGACATCCACGGCGCCGGCCCCTAAGGCAGCGTAAGTCTTGAACAAATCGCCACGATTGCAAGAGGCCGACACGATAAGAATAGGAGTCGGGCAGTACGCCATGATGTACTCGGTGGCATCGAGGCCGCTCATTACTGGCATGACCATATCCAACGTTATTACGTCGGGTCTCAATTGGCGACAAAGCTCGATGCAGCTCTTACCGTCCGCTGCCTCGCCCACGACCTCAATCTCTCGGTCAGTGGCGAGCATCTCAACGAACCGCTTGCGTACAGTCATCGAGTCTTCCGCGACAAGAACGCGAATTCTGCTCATATCAATTCAGGAGTTGATTTACCGTTGCTAGAAAGTGCCGTTGATCGAAATCGCCTTTTACGATGTACGCACGTGCTCCCGCCTCTGCTCCGCGGCGCTGGTCCTCCGGAGCACTGCACGAGGTCACCAAAATCGATGGAATCTCTCGAAGCTGCGGATCCTCTCGTGCACGCTTGAGAAACTGGAAACCGTCCATGCCAGGCATCTCGACATCGACCAGGAACATCGCGTATTTGTGGGCACGCGCCATTTCCAGTGCCTCTTCAGCAGAACTCGCCAGTTTCACCTGATGTCCCGCCGATTCCAAAATGTTTTGCTCGACCATACGGGTGGTCAAAGAGTCGTCGATGATGAGAATGGGCAGGCGTCTTGCTTCGCTCTCGCCCACCACGGCGGTGTCACCCCGTTGCACCTCTTTTACTAACTCCGCCGGATTAATGACCAACAGTGGGTCTCCCGCGGCATCGAGGGCCCCGCCGGAAACGATTGGATCGGCCGCAGTCATCGGCGACACCGAGTGCACCAGGATGGTGCGGGCCCCCAGAATCTTATCCACGCCTACTGCAGCGATAGCCTCCCCGCACGCGACCACTACAGCAGCCTCGCGCGCACATCCATTGCTGCCTGAGTTGGGGCGCCCGAGCGCCTGCGACAACCGCAAGAAGGAAATCGACTGGTGCTTATACGGGATGGACTGATGATGTCCAGGGTGGGCTATGTCTTGTCGGCTGATGCGCAGTGTTTGGCGCACTGAATCCATCGGTATGCATACCCTCATCCCTGCGGATTCGACTATCAATGCATTCAAGGAATTCAATGACACTGGGACACACATTTGGACTGTGCTACCAACACCAGGGACTGTGTCCACTGAGAGGTCGCCATTCAAGCGCTGCACTGCGTCTCGGACCACATCCAATCCAATTCCTCGCCCCGAGATCCCGGTGACTGCCTTGGTAGTACTTACACCGCCACGCAAAATCAAGTTGATGGCGTCATTCAGACCCATAGACTCTGCATCAAGGGCCGAAATCGAGCCCTTCTTTACCGCAGCTCTTCGGATGGCTTCCACATCAAAGCCCGCGCCATCATCGCGACAGCTAACGTTGATTCGGCCACCCTTTCGTTGGACGGTAACCTCGATCTTTCCCACTGACGATTTGCCTGCGGCGATGCGGGCCTCCGCCTTTTCGATGCCGTGCGCCACGGCATTCCGCACCAATTGCAGAAGAGCATCACCAAGTACGGCGAGGACTTCGGCATCCAGACGAAGGTCCAGAGCTGAGGTCTCGAAACTGGCCTGCTTGCCGAGTTCCAAGGCAACATCGCGCACGGCCCGCTCCAGGGAAGGAAAGATGGTCTCGACGGGTAAAAGGCGAAGCCGATGTGCGCGTTCCTGCGACGTCAACAGTTCCCGCCCCGTTCGCTCCACTGCGCTCACTAGAACCTGCTCCAGCCGCACCACGCAGCCGAGCAGTTGTTCCGCATGGGCTCGGACCTTTCGGCCGGCCGAACCGTTCTGTCGCGGATCGGGATGAGAAAAATACCGCGCGATTGCGCTCGCCAATTGTTTTATCTCCTTCATCGTCCCCGCTTGACTCTGCATGGTGGTAACCTGCACGGCCGCTTCTGATAAGGCGGAAAGCAGAGCCTCCACATCCGTCACGTCTACTCGAACGGTCTTCAGTGGTTCTATCGAAGCAGTTCCCTTGTTGCTCGTGACGACCTTGCTCCCCGGCGAAGGCCCCAGCTCGTCCAATTTGGCTGCGATTTGGTCGAGCAACCGAAGTACTTCAGCGGTCGAAAGCTCTGATACCGGCCCTTCCGTATCACGAAAGGGGCAAAGGATATCCTCGATCGCATGCGCCATTCCGGCGATAGCCGTTTGCCTAACCACCTGCGAGGCGCCTTTCAGGGTGTGGGCAAGCCGCAGGAGTTTTGCAACCGACCCCGGAGCTGCCACCCCCTTGTCCAGTTCCGTCACGAGGCGAGTGAGGTCATCCAGCAGTTCACGCGCCTCGACCCGAAAGTACTTGTAGGGATCTTTTCCCATGAGCCACCTTATGCGGTCGCGGCGTGCGGCTGAACGATCCTCGAAAGATCTTGCGAGAGATGTGCTAGCTGAGTCGCGGTTTGCAGTGTTTGAGTGCTGCTAGTTTCTACCTGACGGGCCCCCACGGCGGCGCCACCAATCGCGCTGTTAATCTGCTCTACAGCAGTCGTCTGCTGTTTGGTGCTAAGTTCAATTTCCCGGGCTGCTTCTGTGGTATTGGCAACCAGGGCGGTGATCTGCTTGTACCCGCGAGTTACTTCTTCGAAGTGATGTAACCCAGCGTCGACAGCTTTGGACCCTCCCTCGGTGGCCAAGACCGTAGCGTTAACGGCGGATCGGACTTCTTCGACGAGTGCGCGAATTTCCTTGGTGGAACCGCCGACCCTATCTGCCAGCCTGCGGATTTCGTCTCCGACCACAGCGAAGCGCTTCCCTGCTTCTCCAGCCCCGGCCGCTTCGATGGTGGCGTTGATGGAAAGAATATTGGTCTGTTCCGAGAGTTCGTTGATGATGTCAAGAACGCTGCCGATTTGCTGCGACTTTTTCCCAAGATCCAGCATGTGAGTGACAATGACGTCAACCTGGCGACGAATGGCGGCAATCGCCTCTTGCATCTTCACCACTGTCTCGTCACCGGCGCGCGCCGCGCTCCCTGTCTCCTGGGCCATGTGCGCGACTCTTTGCGTACTCTCCAGGATTTGACGGGAAGTAACTAGAAGCTCGCTCATGGTCGTGGTCACTTCGTTCATTGCGGTTGCCGATTCGCGGGCACCAGTTGCCTGCTGATTGGCCGTGGCTTGGAGCTCCGCAGAAGAGCTCTGCACGTGCTGGACTGCAGAACCGATCTGGCGGGAGAGTGCGCGGGACAGGAAGAACGCGGTCAGGGCTGCGAACACGACCGCGAGGCACATCAAACCTATTAATATTGATGACGCCTGGGAAGCTCTTGCTGTCGATTCTCCTTCCGCCTCCTGGAGGAGACGCTGTTCCCGATCGACGAAAGCATCGACCTGTCGTCTGAGATTCTCGCGCATCGGTATCGCTTCCTGTTCGTTTGTTTGCACCACCACTTCCATCCGGACGTTGCTCTTCCGCAGCTCAATAATCTTGTCCTGCTCCGCGGTCAGCACATTGTTCAATCGCTCAATGTCGTCGAGCATGACCTTTCCTTCGTCGGTGTAAACGGTGTACCTAAGGAGGCGAGCCGTTTCTCCGAACTTCTCCATCGCAACCTTCCTGCGCTCCAGAATCCGCATGTCGCGGTCAATCAGGAAACGGCGATACTCGGAAACTTCCTGCTCGACCGCCGTGCTCAACTGGGCCGCGCCGATCAGGTTTTGAGCATTCACCGAAATCACGCGATCTTTGCTGGCAGAGACTGCACGCAGTGCATAAACCGCCACCGCCGAAGTCAGTGCAGCCAGGCACACCATTCCGAGGAAACCGGCCAATACCTTCTTTTGAAAGGTCCATTCTCGAGTCATACCTTTTACTCCTTGCCTGGTCCGCTGAGGCCAGCGCTATTTCGGATCATTCTTATGATTGATGGGATATCGACGACCTGTTGGACCAAAGAGCCAACGCGCGCCAGCATCTGACTCTGGCTGCTTGGATTTTGGGTTTCATCCGTATATAAGTCTTCCCGTGCCAGCTCGACCTGTCCCTCGAACTCGTCAAATGCCAACGCGATTGGCGACTCGCGCCCGGCCAGTGCTAGCCACACCGGAGCCGAACCGCGTGGTTGGCGTTCCAAGATGGCTGCCAGACTAAAAACGGGAACCAGGGTCCCGCGAACGCCTGCTAGTCCCAGCAATTGCGGAATCCGACTCGGAATGCGAACAATGCATTTAGCCTTGGTTAGACCTGTGATCTCGTTAGCTCGCATCATGAAATGTTCATCCCCAAGCCGGATCGTGAGCATTCGCTCCACACTCCGAGACTCGGTGACGATCGGCGCAGCAAACCCCTGGTCGAACGCTCTTCGCATATCGGCGAGACGTTCCGCCTCCCGACTTACCGGTCCACGCACCGTCGCTGTACTCACGACGGTCCTCCGCTGGCGTTCAGCTGCGCTTGACTAAGGTTAATCAGCGCCTCGCGACTGAAGCCGCCGCCTAGAAGCAGGATGCGGGAAGCGTCTTCCCGCGGAAGAAGCACGCTGGCCTGCTCCAGTTCGTGACGCGCTGTCTTCAAGTCACCGGCACGCTTTGCCAGCAGGCCGAGATGCAGGTGAGGCATAGCAAATTCTGGGTCGATGTACACGGCTGTCCGGTCGTGTACCATCGCGCCTTTAGTGTCATGAGCATGTTCGCGGCAAAGTGCTGTGATATAGTGCGCGCCCGCATTCAGGTCATCGGCGGACAGGATTTGCTGGCACACGGTCTCCGCGACCGGTACATCTCCGACGTTAGTCAAAAGAACGGCGCGAAGAAGCTGGACATCAGGGTCGGGGCTTGCCTTACAGGGCAAGTCTCTCAGAACCTCCAGGGCGTCCCGAAACTTCTCTCTTCGAAGTAGTTCAAGGGCAATGCCAAACTGTGCAGGCGCAAGTAGGTTGGCAGCTTTCGGACTAGTGACAGGGTGCAGCTCCACTTGAGCGCGGGTTCTATGATCGGTAGAATCTCGCGCCAAGCACTCCACATGCTCCGATGCGCACCGAACGGTGTCCACCCAGGAGAGATCCATTGCGGCGATTGCCGGCGCGAGCTCAAGGGGCGGGGGCACAAGCTCCACATCGTGCTTCTCGCATTTCTGGTAATAGAAAGTGTCGTGCGTATGGCGAAGATGAAAGTCCTGTGAGAGCCCACGCAGTGTTTCCGCATGGCCAAGGAAAAGAAAACCCGCTGGAGCTAGAACACTGGTCAGTTGCGCCACAGCGAACTGCGCGCCTTCCGGAACCAGGTACATAATGACGTTCCGGCACAAGATGATGTCGTATTCCTCGAAGTCCAAGTGCGTATGGTCTTTCACTGCAAGATTGCGCTCCTCAAACGTGACCATTGAGCGAATACTCTCGTCGAGGATGTGGGTTTTGCCGTCCTTCCGGAAATACTTGTCGCGGATTTCCGGCGACGTACTTCGCAAGGACCAGTCGGTATAACGCGCCCGCTTGGCCGTCGCCAGAATCGATGGGTTGGCATCGGCGCCCACGATTCGCACATCTGATTGCGGGACCTCGGGAAAGTGTTCCCGTATTGCGATTGCTAATGAATACGCTTCATCCCCCGAGGCACAACCGGCCGAGAGCATTCGCAAAACCGGACTGGACTTCCGACGGCGCATCCACTGGGGCACAACCAATTCGGCGATGGCCCGGAACTGTTCTGGGGCTCGAAAAAAATACGTTTCGCCAACCGTTAGCTGCGAGCAGAGGGCACGAAGTTCCTCTCGCTTGTTCGTCCCTTTTGCCAGCCCCGTTAGGTACTCCGCGAGTGCAATTTTTCCGTTCGCCTCTATCCGCTGCCGAAGAATATCTTCGAGGTAGTCCATCTTTGAATCTTCGAATCGTAGTCCCAAGCGCACGGCAATGATCTGGCGAAAGTCCTCCAAAACGGCTTGGGAAATTAAGTTCATCAATGCTCCTGCGCGATGCGTACCAAGTTCCATACTTCCTCTCGAAGTAAACTCCCGGCCTTCAGAATAAGGAGTAGTTCTGCGTCCAGCGTGCCCACTGCTTCCACAATGTCCGGACGAGCCTCGCGGAGAAGCGGGGGCATCTCTTTCTGGAGGGTTGGAGGAATATCTCGAATTCCCAGTACCTCATCGACAGACAGAGCAACTTGTCGTTCCCCCGTGCGAATAGTTACAAAACGAATAGCGACACTTTCATCGCGTTCCCCAAGCAGGGATGCCAGATTAACCACTGGAACGGATGCGCCCCGTATGACAGAGATTCCCAGTACCCCCTCTGGCGCGCCAGCTAGATACTCGACTGGAACGGGCCGCATAGTTTCGACGACATCAGCGAGGTTGACCGCGCAGATGTGAGACCCGGCACGAATGATCAGCTTCATGGTCGAAGCACTTTCCTTAGAAGTCGTGCTTCTCGTGTGCAGGCTGTTTGAAGGGTCAGTCAAAGTAGCAAGCTCAAATCGCAAGGTCTTCCTGAGTCTCCAAACAGAAGGGTGCACGCAGACCTCCGAAGTTCTTGCAATCAGAGATTTAAAAGCAAGGGTCTGCAAGCCATTGCGATTACAGAAGATTACGCCTTAAAACCCTGTCCCATGAGGTCGCTTGTGGACTGTGTCCTGAATTCCTAGTGTCCAGATTCTAGACAAGTGGACACGCAGGCTACACCGATGCCGGTCCAAGTCTGTGGCTTGGAAGGACAGTGAGCCGGTGCGGAAAAGCGACCCGGGATCGGGCGGAGGCTTTCGGCCTTGCCCTGCAAAATTACGACCGCCGAGGTCCCGGCACAAAAAGCGCCTTGTCGATGGCTTTCAGCAAGGCTGTGGAGTCTTCGAACCTTGACTTGTTCAAATAGCTCACCGCGCCTTCTCTCAGTAGCTTCGACTCATTACTCTGAGGAAGACTGCTCATGGCGATGACCGGAATGTGGGCTGTCTGCGGGTTCTGCTTCAGAGCCCGTAGAACTTGAACACCACCCAGTCTGGGCATCAGCATGTCGAGCAAGATAACATCCGGCGTTGTGTCGAACGCCAAGCGCAGGCCTTCCTCACCATCGTCGGCTTGGAGTCCCCACGGGGACTCCCTACCGAGCACCCTTAGCCTTAACCAAAACGCCCCAACACAATGCTTAACTTCGAAAGAGCGAGAGATTTCCGACACTACCCCAGGAGCCATAATGCTACGTGCACTTTTTATTGGGCTATCTGAAAGTAAATCCCTAAGACATTTTGCCGGAAGTTCTTCCATTGGACAGAAGATGTCCCGCCGCTTTGTCCCCGGAACCACCGTGGAGGAAATTGTCCAGGCCGCCGAAGCGGTCAATCGCCTTGGCATTCGCGTCAGCGTCGACAACCTCGGCGAAAACATCACCAGCCGAGACGAAGCTTTGCATAGCCGCGATCTCTACCACCAGCTGCTCGATGAGATCAGCAAGCGCAAGCTCGACTCGAATGTCAGCCTTAAGGTGACGCACATGGGTCTCGACATCGACGAAGGCCTCGCATGCGAGATCGTCAATGACCTGCTCGCGCACGCCGTGTCCATCGGCAGGTTCATTCGCATCGATATGGAAGGTTCGCCTTACACCCAGCGAACCATCGCTTTCACGCGCGAACTGCACGGCCGTTCCAGCTATCAGGGACATGTCGGGACCGTCCTGCAGTCCTACATGCGGCGCACGGCCGATGACGCGAAGCTGCTCTGCTCGCAAGGGATCGGGATCCGGCTGTGCAAAGGCGCCTACAAGGAGCCACCCGAGATTGCGTTCCAGGCGAAGTCCGAGGTCGATGCGAATTACATTAGCGTCGCCAAGTACCTCTTGAAGAGCGGAATCTTTCACGGACTCGCAACCCACGATGAGCGCATCATTCAGGAGATCAAGGAATGGGCCCGCAGCGAAGACATCTCGCCGACAAGCTTTGAGTTCCAGATGCTCTATGGCATTCGCCGCGACCTCCAGGAAGCGCTGGTGAAAGAGGGCTGGGGGATGCGCGTCTATATTCCGTTCGGCACCGAGTGGTATCCCTACCTCATGCGTCGCCTGGCGGAACGACCTGCCAACTTGTTCTTCATCGCGAAGAACATATTGCGGGGATAGAACCAGCGGCGTTGGCCTCGGACCCCCGTCTTGCACGTGGCATTCTAATCTCTATCCCGCACCTGACGACCAGCCGTTTCAATCCGTGTCCGACGCGTGGAAAGCGGTATCGGCACCGATCAGCGCCAATCCCGTCCTCCAACAGAAGATGGCCACGATCAACGCGGACCCGGATGCCGTAGCCAACAAAGTGTCACGACTCTGTGGCGAGGTGTGAGTGAATTGTGGGATTGCGGGAGTTGGTACGAAGTTTTCGTAGCTGCCATTGGAGCATCCCTCCCTTCCTTCAGGATGGGGATGTCGGGGTCGGCGTCTTTCCAGAGCGTGGGCCGATAGCGTTCTCCCATACACTACTCGACCATTGCGTCCCCTCTCGACATCAAATCCCCCGCCGGGAATACACGCGTCGACCGTGAACCGAGTGTCGAGGCGTCAGAATTAGACGGTTTCGACACTGGCAGCTTGGAATCCGTTCTCTTTCCTTTCTGTGACTTACCCGGTTCCAGCAAATGGAAGGGGACTTGCATTCTCTCGGAGCGACAAAATGTAGGAATACTGGATTGACCCACGACGCCGCCGGAGCACTGACCGGTCAGTGGGACCCTGCAACAGGAAGTTAACCCACGAAAGTAGGCAGTCATGTCAACCATGTCGGCACGCGGCCTCCCTCGCGAACCCTTCTGCCAGCTTTTTCGCAATCTGGACGAGGTCACCGTGACTTCTCTTCGGAAAGCGGCCCGGTGCAGACAGCTTCTCCCCGGAGAGATCTTCTGCCGCCAGGGAGAAACCGTGGCCAGTTTGTACCTTCTAAAAGCTGGTTTGGCGAAAGCTAGCGGAACCACTGCCTCCGGTAATGAAGTACTGCTCGACTGGATCTATCCAGGGGACGCTTTTGGCATGGAGGCACTCCTTTCTTCTCCGATGAACCATGTCTGGAGCATTCGCGCCAACGAAGCCAGCGAGGCGCTGGAGTGGGACAAAGCCACTATTGGCCGCTTTGCGGCATGCTGTCCACACCTTTATGACAACATCTTGGGCATTATCCTTCGCGGGGATCACCAACTTCAGGAACGATTCACAGGACTGGCAACCGAGAGGGTTGAGCCGAGACTTGCGCGCCTGACATTGCACCTTTCCAGATCATCGACG
>PLIC01000226.1 GCA_003139995.1 Candidatus Acidiflorens stordalenmirensis
CGCGCCAGTTCCGTGCGCTCCCATGCGTTCAGGTGCGAAGAAATCTCGCGGCGAAGGCCGTTCACCCGCTCGTGCAATTGCTGCACTTGGCGGAGGGTTTCCGCATTCTGCCCCTCCAGCGCTTGCAGTTGCGTGATTTGTTCCTCAATTTTTTCCAGTTCCTGCTGCGCCTTCAGTCCGGAATTCATTTTGGTGACGTTCCCATTCTTTTGGGGTTGATGCGCTTCCACAATCGAGAGCATAAAGTCGGTGCCGGCGATGGCGGCATTCTCCGCGCCATTTTTCGCGCCGTCGTTCGTGCTATGGCCTGACTTTTCTGCCCGTTTTATTTTCGATCGTCTCATCTGCCGCATCCATTGACTTGCACGGATCAACTGATGACGCGCACGCTTCCGCGTCCGCAGAGCTCTTCCACACGGCCCAAGAAATTGCGGTCCGGCATTACATTATAGCCTTCGGCTTCCATCACTACCATGAAATCGCCTTCCCGCTCCACGTCAAAGAGCACCTTCGCCTCGCCCTTGCGCTCCCTGAAAAGCGCGTGCAGCGCATCGACCGTGCTACCGGTCGCGCTCCCGAGCGGAATCCTTATGCGGAGCGCCTTCGGCAACGGCACGCGCGCTTCGTCGAGCGCAATAATTTCGTTGGCCATGACCTTCGGATTCGCGCCTTCTTCAATGCGCACGCCACCGCGAACCAACACCGGAACCTCGAGCCTCACTTTCTCCGCGAGTTTCTTGTAGGCCTCGGGAAAGACCAGCAGTTCCACCTTGCCGAACATGTCTTCAAGCGCCGCTTGCGCCCACAGATCGCCTCTTCTTGACTTTGCCACGCGGAGCCCCGATATCAAACCCGCCGCCGTGATGTTCTCATCCTTGCCGGTGGATTTCTTCATCGCGGCAATATCTTCGGTGGAAAGCGCATTCAAGTCGGCGAGCTTTTCCTTGTACTTTTCCATGGGATGGCCGGTAATAAAAAACCCGAGGATCTCCTTCTCCGCAGACAGGCGCGTATGTTCATCCCAGTCGGGCGTGTTAGGGAGCGCGTCGTTCGCCGCCTGCGTGGTTTCATCCGCAAACACGCCGAACAGCCCATGCTGTCCCGACTCCGCGTCCCGCTGCGTTTTCTGCGCCTGCTCGATCGCCTTATCAAGCGCCTGCATGAGCTGAGCCCGTCGCCCGAAACAATCCAGGGCCCCACTCTTGATCAGCGACTCCAGCACACGCTTGTTCAACAGCCGCAGGTCCACTTCTTCGCAGAATTCGTAAAACGACCGGAAATTCCGGCCCAGCTTCTTCCGTCCCTTGACAATGGACTCGATCGCATTTCCGCCAACGTTCTTCACCGCAGCGAGGCCAAAGCGGATCGCCTGCCCGTGCGGCGTAAAGTTCGCATCGCTGACGTTGATATCGGGCGGCTCGACCGCAATCCCCATCTCGCGGCATTCGTTGATGTACTTCACCACGTCATCCGTGCTGCCCGTCACCGAAGTCAGCAGCGCCGCCATGAAATCGACGGGATGGTGCGTCTTCAAGTACGCGGTGTGATACGCCAGCAGCGCGTATGCCGCCGAGTGCGACTTATTGAAACCGTATCCCGCAAATTGCGCCATCAGATCGAAAATCTTTTCGATCTTCCTCGGCGGAAAGCCGCGCTGCGTCGCTCCCTGCACAAACCGCTCGCGCTGCTTCGCCATCTCCTCGGCGTTCTTCTTGCCCATCGCCCGCCGCAACAGGTCCGCTTCTCCGAGCGAGTAGCCCGCGAGTTTGTTCGCCGCCTGCATCACCTGTTCCTGATAAACGATGACGCCCAGTGTCTCCTGCAAAATTTCTTTCAACTCCGGCAATTCGTATTCAATCTTCCGGCGCCCATGCTTGCGCTCGATAAAATCGTCAATCATGCCGCCCTGAATCGGCCCGGGGCGATACAGCGCATTCAGCGCGGTGAGATCTTCGATCGAGTTCGGCTGATAGCGGCGCAGTACGTCCCTCATGCCGTGCGATTCAAACTGAAACACGCCGGATGTCAATCCCTTATGGAAGACTTTCTCGTACGTCTCCTGGTCTTCGAGTGGGATGTCGTCCAGCTTCAAATTCGTACCTTTCTGCGCGATCAGTTTCAATGTGTCGTCGAGAATGGTCAGCGTCGTCAGCCCGAGAAAATCCATCTTCAGCAGGCCCATCTTTTCGATGGCCACCATGTCGAAGGCGGTGACGATTTCGTCGTTCTTCGTCTTGTGCAGCGGCACCAGTTCAATAAGTGGCCGCGGCGAGATCACCACGCCCGCGGCGTGTACGCCGGAATTCCGCACCAGGCCTTCGAGCTTTCGCGCCGTGTCGAGCAACTGCCGCACCTGAGGATCTTTTTGATACGCCTCCTGCAGCGCCACGGACTCCTTGAGCGCGTCGTCCAGCTTGATGTTCAGCGTGGTTGGCACCATCTTCGCGATCCGGTCCACGTCGCTGTAGGGCATATCCATCGCGCGGCCAACGTCTTTGATCGCCGCTTTGGCCGCCATCGTGCCGAAGGTGATGATCTGCGCCACATTTTCCCGCCCGTACTTTTCAGTGACGTACTTGATCACTTCGCCGCGCCGGTTCATGCAGAAATCGATATCGATGTCCGGCATGGAAATGCGTTCCGGGTTCAGGAAGCGTTCGAACAGAAGTTCATGTTGCAGCGGATCGATGCCGGTAATCCCGAGCGAGTACGCAACCACCGCTCCCGCCGCCGATCCGCGCCCCGGACCCACAGGAATGCCGCGTTCGCGAGCGTAGCGGATGAAGTCCCAAACGATCAGAAAATAGCCGGAGAACTTCATCTGCTGAATGATGGCGATCTCGCGCGCTAGTCGTTGCTCGTAGTCCGCCAGAGAGTGCTTCAGGCGGCCGCTCTCCGCCGAGGTCCGCAGGCTCTCCATTCGCCGCGCGAATCCTTGCCGCGTGATGTGTTCGAAATAACTGTCGAGAGTAAATCCGTCGGGAACCTCGAAATGCGGAAACGGGCTGGGAACTTTCTCCAGTCGAAGGTTGCAGCGCTCGGCAATATCGAGCGTGCGCGCCAGCACCTGGGGCGCATCCTTGAACACGCGCCGCATCTCGTCGCCACTCTTGACGTAGAATTGCGTGCCCTCGAACTTCATCCGGTTGGTGTCCTGGATGGACTTCCCCATCTGAATGCACAGCATCACATCCTGGGCGTGCGCATCGTCTTCGCAAAGGTAGTGGCTGTCGTTGGTCGCAACCAGCGGCAGCCCGAGATCCTTCTCCAGCTGGAACAATCCGGAATGAATGCGGTGCTCCATTTCCAGACCCTGATCCTGAATCTCAAGGAAGAAATTCTCTTTGCCAAAGAGGTCGCGGTAGAACCCGGCTGCCGAGCGCGCCGCGTCGTAGTTCCCTTCCGTCAGCCGTTCGGCCACTTCGCCCTTCAGGCATCCGGAAAGCCCGATCAGCCCCTTCGAATGCTCAGTCAGAAATTTCTTGCTCACCCGGGGCTTGTAGTAGAAGCCGTGCAGCGAGGCCTCCGATGTAATTTTCACCAGGTTGCGATAGCCTTCTTCGTTTTCGGCCAGCACCAGCAGGTGGTTATACGTGTCTCCATCGGGCGAAGTGCGCTCGATGTTGTGGTCGTCTTTTTTGCAGATGTAGAGTTCGCATCCCACGATCGGCTTGACCCCGGCCTTGTGCGCCGCATTCACAAAATGCACCGCGCCAAAAATATTGCCATGGTCGGTCATGGCCACGGCGGGCATGCCGAGCTCGTGGACGCGCTCGACGAGTTTCTCAACGTCGCAAGCGCCGTCGAGCAGAGAATAATCGCTATGCAGATGCAGGTGGACGAATTGGTTTTGGGTCATGAAGCAGCTTTTGGCTATTAGCTCTTGGCTCCTAGCCTTGGGAAATCTGGGATCGATTTATTCTAATGGCTGGAGGGTGCCGCGCAATGCCGGAAAGTGGTGCAATTTTGCGGGACGACGGATAGCGGACCGACTTCAATCTCCACGGGGGCCAGCAAATGCCGCCTGCGAGCGGCTATTTGCTTTCGGAATGTCCCCAGTTTAGGGTAGACTTCCGCCGTGACAGGACGCGACCGTTCGTTACGTTGCCTCATCAGGAACAGAGGATTGATTATATAATTCTGGGGGTACCGATTATGCCTGATCTTGACAATGAACTTGCGGCTTATGACAAGATGCGTGACGAACTTGAGGCTCGTTCCATGGGAAAATGGGTAGTCGTCCGCGATGGCCAATTGGTAGGCACATTTGACACATTCGATGCTGCTGCGACTGTTGCCGTTAGGAAATTTGGAAGGGGCCCTTACCTCATTCGCCAAGTTGGTGCTCCTCCGGTCACGTTGCCGGCATCCGTAGCGTATCGCCTCGATTATGGTTCAGACAAAGTGCGGGTTTAACAACTTGCCGGGCGGCTTGCCTGCTGATGAGATACTAGTAAACCTAGGGCCGACGCTAATTGTTGACATCGGATTTGATCCCACGTTCGATCCGGCACAACCAGCAGACGGAAAACGGCCAGTACCGGGAATCGAGGGGCTCCACGGCCTTGTTGATACCGGAGCAATAGAAAGCTGTATAGACAACCTGCTTGCCGCGCAGTTGAACCTTCCGATTGTTGACCGGCGCATGATTGCCGGCAGTGCGGGTCCCCATCAGGCGAATGTCTACCTCGCTCAAGTTCACATTCCATTCCTCTCATATACCATTTGGGGAGCCTTCGCTGGAGTTAATCTCAAGGCCGGTGGACAAGTGCACAGTGCATTAATAGGCCGCACGTTCCTGCGCGCCTTTACGATGGTCTACGAAGGCAGAACTGGAACCGTCACGATTTCCAACGATTAGGTGTCCCCGTCCTCATCTTGAAACTGGTCCACTATCAGGCGATGGGATCTATTTCGGCACCTGAAAATCCACCCCGCGCTCGTCATTGACTTTGGCGGTGGCAACAAGATCGAGGTCGGCGAGTGGAATTTTCTTCGCGGCTTGCTCGTTGAGCACCCAGAGTGTTCCGCCGGCGATCGCGTAGTTCCGCACTTCTTCAACATGCTGGTCGCGGAAAACCAGCGCCGTCGCGGGCTCCTCCTCCGCCTTCGGACGATTGCGCGCTTCCACATCGGCTTGGAGGCGGTCGATCTTCCCGTTCAACGCCTCGACATCGCGCTGCAATCCTTCGCCCTCGCGGTATGGAGCGGGCTGATACTCATCCGCATACGAATCCTGATCGTCTGTGTCGTATAGCGGATCGGCATACCAGCCGTAATAGCCGTAGGGATAATATCCCGCGTACGGATAATAAGACCGTCGGCCATAGACGCCTCGATTGTGGTGGAAGGGGTTTCCGATTCGCAGGTTAATGCCCGCGCCGCGTCCAGGATTTCCGCTGTGGGATGAACCATGGACTGAACCATGGACTGAAACGCCGGAGCGCGAGGAAGAGCTGCCCCGAGAAGCAGCGTGACCACTACCACCACCGCCGTGCCGTTGCGCCCACATGGGCAGCGTGAGCAAGATCAGGCTAAACGTCGCTATGGACAGCCAGCGCCGCATGACCACATTATAGCGCAGTTTGACTTTTTTCCACGCGAAGAAAATGCACTCGGCCGCCGGAGAATAATGCCCCTGGCCGAGTCCACGGCACCACGGAAGCCCCTTATTTGACCTATTTGCCCTTCTTCTTGTGCTTGGGTTTGGCCTTGGCCTTGGCCTTTGCCTTCGTTTTACCGGCCGATTTCGCGGTTTTGGCACGTTTGCCCGGTTTTTTGACGGCAGAAGCCTTGGCTGGCCTGCTCGTCTTGACAGCCGCAGGCTTCGCGGGCTTTGCAGCAGTCACCGGCTTCGCCGGCACCACGGGCTTCGCCGCCAGGGCGGGCTTGTCTTTCTGCTTCACCTGCTGCTTCACCTCGGCTGGGGCGACCGGTGCTGCCGGGGCCGCCGCAACTTTTCCCTTCCCCTTAGCCCCCAGCTTGCCGCTCGCTGCGGCAGCCGCAGCCGCCGCGGCCTTGGCTCCTCTTCCCCGCTTGCCGGATGGAGGTGGTGGCGGAGGCGGAGGTGGAGGCGCCAGCGGCTTCAGAAACTTCAGCGTCTCCGTCCGCGAACGCAGCTTGCCATCCAGCAACAACAAGAACACATCGTTCGCGATCTTCGGATACGCCGGCATCTGCGGCGTGATGTGCAGTTCCGTCATCTCCGGCAACGGAATCTTCTGCTGCACCTGCCGCCATTTGGTGAAGAAATTCTTGATCTTCTGCGCCACCGCCTGCTGCCGCGCTGTGATCGCAAGAAATAGAATCATCTCGGGACGCGCCGCCGACAGCAACTGCCACGTCCGCGACGGCGTAGCCGCTTCCTTGCCGGTCAAGCGCTTGGCGAGGCTGCGCGCGTTCGAATCCAGATCTTTCCAGGCCTCGACCAGATCCTTGCGCGGAATCGCCCGGCGCAGATCCGAAATATCTTTTTCGCCCAGCCGCTCGGTGAGGAAATACAGCACCAAGGGTGCGACCTCCGGCGTATAGCCCAGCTCGTTCATCTGCTGCCGTGTCTTCATCAGCGCGCCCAATCCGGCCGTGTCCACTTTGGCCGTGCTCCAGCGCGGATTCAGCACCTTCAGCCATCCCTCTTTTTCGTACGCCTTCAGAACGCCGTGCGGATCCTCCTCGTAAGCTAACTGCTCGATCTCGTATCCGATGCTCGAACTCCGTATGTACTCGATGTAGCCGTTTTCTTTCCCCGATTCGTAACGAGCCTGTGTCCGCTCCTCGAGCGGCCAGTGGAAGCGCGTGGCAAAGCGCGTGGCGCGGATCAACCGCGACGGATCATCGAGAAACGCGTAGTTGTGCAGTACGCGGATGACCTTTAGTTCGATGTCGGCCGCGCCGTTGAACGGATCCAGCAGCAGCCCGCGCGATCCCTCGTTCAGCGACAGGGCCATCGCGTTCACGGTGAAATCGCGGCGGCGAAGGTCCTCAATGATCGTTGACGGTGCGATCTGCGGAGGCTTGCCGGGCTTGTCGTAGCGCTCCGAGCGCGCCATCGCTATCTCGGCGCGAACGCCGCCAGGCAGCGTCAGCAGCAAGGTCCGCGTCTCGTCGTCGGCATCGCCCACCACGGCCCCCGCGCGCTCCAAATCTTTCTGCAGCTTGAGCGCGTTGCCCTGGACCGTGAAATCCAGATCGCGGATGGGGAAACCGGTAATGATGTCGCGGACGGCGCCGCCGGTGAGATACAGATTCATCCCAGCCGCCCTCGCGGCGTCTAGGACGAGGGTGACTGCTTTCTGTTGGTCCGGCGAGAGCCGGGTCTCCAGCGTATATAGGTAATCGGCCATGCCTTCCTAGTCGCCTTACGGTGGCTGGACCGGGACGTTTTCCACACGATTTCCACAGGGGAACAGCTCGAAAATTTGCCGCCCTGCCCGCCCCCGGAATCTAACTCCCTCTAGACATTAGACTTATACCGCAAACTTATAATTCCAGCAAACTAGAGAAAATAACACAAGGTTTACCGTTTGGCTACTGTGAAGGCACAAAATGTCCGAATTCATCGGGAAAGTGCGAGAATCCCATCTGGAGCTTCCATTCCCGCCGCGCACTGCGCTGTCACGAGCGGGTTTTAATAGTTCGTACTGGAAAGCGTCCCTGGCCTCATGCCCTCGACCCACAAGAAAGTGATCGTGCGGAAACACGACCGCGACTCGGTCAGCGGTTACGTCTCGCCCGCCAACTTTGTGGTGGATGGCAAGCTCGAGCTGCTCAACACTTCCGGCAACGTTGTCGCCATCGACCTGCGGGACATCAAGGCCGTTTATTTTGTGCGTGAGTTTTCCGATTCCGACTTAGTGCTCCGCAAGACCTTCACCACCCGCCCCCGGACCGAGGGCCTGTGGGTGCGGCTGAAGTTCAAAGACAGCGAGGTAATGGAAGGCATCCTGCCCAACGACCTCACGCAAAATCCCGCCGAAGGATTCCTGATGAATCCTCCCGACCTGCGCTCGAATACTCAGCGCGTGTTCGTGCCCCGCATAGCGTTGACCTCGGTGACGGTCCTTGCGGTCATCGGTGCAGCGAGCCGCCGCCGCAAAGGTGGCGCTCCCGACACGCGCCAGGTCACGTTGTTCGAACAGTAGGACTTGGCTCGTGTGGGGACGGGCGCCCTCGCAAGCCTGCCCCGAGCGCAGCCGAAGGGTCCAAGCCGAGCGAAGCTCGGCAGTCGCCACTGCTCCGCCTTCCGCTACAATTCTCGGGGACACCGCCATGAAACTCGCCGACATCGCCACCGCTCTCAACGCTCGCATCGACAACGCTTCCCCCGAAACCGAAATCACCGGCGTAGCCGGCATCGAACACGCTGGTCCCGGCCAGCTCACCTTCGTATCCAACCCCAAATACAATGCCGCCGCAAAGACCACTGAGGCTTCGGCGGTCATTGTCGCCGAAAACTTTCCTGCCGTATCCACGGGAATGCTGCGCAGCAAGAATCCGTATCTTGCCTGGGCGAAGGCCATCGAACTTTTCTATCAGCCGCCGCGCTACGCCCCCGGAATCCATCCCACGGCGGTCGTTCATCCCACGGCAATAAAGAAGATGGGCAAGAACGCGCACATCGGCCCCTACGTCGTCATCGACGAAGACGTCGTCATCGGAGACAACGCCGTCCTCCTGGCCCACGTAGTCATCTATCGTGGCGTAACCATCGGCAACAATTTCTTCGCCCACGCTCATGCGGTCGTTCGTGAATTCTGCCAACTAGGAGACAACGTTCTGCTCCAGAACGGCGTAGTCGTAGGCTCCGATGGTTTCGGCTTCGCCAAGCATAACGACGACGATAAAGAAAACGCCGGCCGCTGGCACAAAATAGTCCAGTCTGGCAACGTTGCCATCGAAAACGACGTCGAGATCCAAGCCAACACCTGCATCGATCGCGCCAGCATCGGCGAGACCCGCATCGGCCGCGGCACGAAGATCGACAACCTGGTCCAAGTAGGCCACAGTTGCACCATAGGCCACGACACACTGCTCTGCGCCCAAGTCGGCCTAGCCGGCACAACCGACGTAGGCAACAACGTAATCCTGGCGGGACAAGTAGGCGTCTCCGGCCACGTCAAAATCGGAGACAGCGCCATCGCCATCGCCCAAAGCGGCATCCCCCACGACGTTCCCGCCGGAGCCATGGTCAGCGGCGCTCCCGCCATCGATCACAAATTGTGGTTGAAGTGCTGCGCCGCCTACGCCAAGCTGCCGGAGATCGCCAAGGCAGTAAGAAAGTTCTCGGAGCGGGACTAAGCCTCCAGTCCCGGTCTTTACAAACAAAATGTCATCCTGAGCGAAGCGAAGGACCCCTGCTTCCCCACAATGTGTCATCCTGAGCGGAGTAGCTGCTCCGCGAAGCGAAGCAGCTACGTAGCCGAAGGACCCCTGCTTCCCCACAATGTGTCATCCTGAGCGGAGTACCTGCTTCGCGAAGCGAAGCAGCTACGCAGTCGAAGGACCCCTGCTTCCCCACAATGTGTCATCCTGAGCGGAGTAGCTGCTTCGCGAAGCGAAGCAGCTACGCAGTCGAAGGACCCCTACTCCACCGGCACTCCCAGCGTAGTGTCAGGGCGTTCTCCCAATGACCCGCGTTGCGCCCCGCCGACCTGTCCGCACCCACGATCCAAGCTTCCCTCAAACCCCTCCCTGGAGAACTAAAAATCCCCACTAACTCCTCACAAGCAACCGTCGAGTTGGGACAAGCAACTGGGGTTGGACTCGCCGCTGGAATGCGCGGCGGGCAAAGGCGGCCAAGACCAAAACCCCTTTAAGAATGAGGTGGGGATGGATGTAAGTCACCACACCCGCGCCTTCCCGAGGGGCGGGGAGAAATGTTTTTTCTTGACATCCTCTTTCATAGGATGAGCGTAATGGCCGCGATTTATCGTCAACAATCCATCTAGAACGCCTGACGGAACCCGATTCGCAGTGCCTCGGCCGATTTGGGATTACCCAATTGGATTAAGCCTTCTTTTTCTTCGCCCCCTAGTCGAACGGCAGTATTATTGGGGCCGAAAATTTTCTCGCCTCTCCGAAGAGGCGCCCCGCTCGCCGAGACGCGACACCCCCTGAGGCGATTGACCCGAATTGTCGGGAAACGTTCGCGGGGGAATATCCTCGTAGCCGATCCGCTCGTTCATGCAGGCGATAACCCGCGCTGCTATGAGGACGGTGGCACTAGGTTTGACGACCCCGCATAAAAACAAAAACTAATGAGCCTGAGGGCGGAGCTTTGAGGCGCTCTCGTCAAACTCGCTAGCGGTATGTAATAGGTAGGCCGTGCCACCAGAAATCTCCCTCTTAAGCTAAGGGAGCACACAAAGCTGCGGCTCGTGCGCCGCACGGCTGTCACAATTCCAGGAGGCATCACCACGACCACTTCGTTCCAGGAGGCATCGACATGACCGTTTCGTCTGCACGTTTGCTTTCACACGCGGTTTCCACCTACAAGGCTCTCCGCAACTTGTTCGTTCCTTACCGTTTGACGTTCTCTGTTTCCGCGCTGCTTCTCGCTCTCTCAACCGTTTTTGGCGCCACCGCCACGGCCCAGACTCCCGCCCCGAATCCCGAGCATTGGATGCAAGATCTGGAGCCGCGTATCGGTTATCTCCAACTCAATCAGGTCGTTCTGCCAGGCACCCACGACTCCGGCACGGCCAGCATCCCGTGGATAGAGGGAACGGCGGAAAATTCCCCAATATATTCTCCCCAGAGCGAGATCGATCATTATTTTCACCATCACTACAGAGATAACCCCTTGTTTATGGCCGTGGACGATGCTATCGACGGAATAATCGATAGCATCATCAACCCGCAGTTTGTTTCGCCTTGGTCTCAAGCTCAGGACACGACCATTACCCAACAGCTCACCCTAGGGATTCGGTTTTTCGACATTAGACCCTGCCCTTACCCTCCCCCCCTCAAAATTACCAGGTAATGCTTGTCTGCCATGGCCTCTTTGGCGAACCAATCCAGAATGAATTGGTTGAAGTGCAGCAGTTCAGCATTGCCAATCCGGACGAAATCATCATCCTTTCCATCAGTCACGAGACGGACGATGGCATCACGGGGACTCTGAATACCACTCTAGCCGACCTCATCGCTACCACACTTACCGGCATGTTGATTAGACCTCCTGTGAGGGTCGGCCGCATCACCATCCCCGGCTTTGGGCCCAGTTCGACTCTGAGCGAAGTCTGGCAGCAGACAGGCAGGATCATCGTTTTATACGACGACGACGCCTTGACCGAGTTAAAGACCTCCGGCGATAGCAATTGGGAGTACTTCTGGGATGCCAATAACTACTACACCCCCTATCCAGATTTGGATGGGACTTATGTGGGCTCCAAGGGTCGTATCTATTGGGATCAAAACATGGCGATGGGGCCGGCTTCGACGCCAACGGACAATCCGGAGAATTTAAATGAATTGCCCGCCGTGAAACAAAACCTGACATGCGGTAAGCACCCGACGAATGCATGCCCATCCATCGGCACCTCGGACTCAGGAACAACCGAGGCCCTATTTGGCGTGCCCCAGCTGTTTGCATTGCAAACGCAACCGACGCCCGAAAATTCCCTCGTATACGCCAATGTGTTCGACCAGATCGTGAATGACACAGGCGTTCAGGCTGCAATTTATGCTTGCGACGTTGGCTCCTTCGGGGCGTGCAGTGACCTGGAGGACGATATAAGGAAAGCTTTGGGTTTTCCTTTCTCTCCTTACCCAACAAATCTACAGGCCCTGGGCGAAGACGGGAATAATGTAATCCTTCAGAACATCACGTCCTGGATAACCGACACTCCCGCTCTGCGCCAGAACCTGAATATAGTCCTGGCTGACCATTTCGAGTCGATGTACGAGGCCCCCGGACCCAGCGGAACCACTGTCCAGTCTAATTTCATAGACTCCATGCTCAAGCTGAACGAGCCTCCCCAGAGCACCCTGTCGATTGGCGTCCCTCAATATGGCTGCCCCACGAACTGTTTCGTTACGAGCAGCACTCCGTTCTTTATTTTTGCGACCGACAGCAATTGGGGTGTAAGTAGCATAGATTACGAATACGTAGGCCCTACCGGCCAGGTTGTTTGGCCGAATCCTGTTCCGGACGCGGTTTGGAAGTTCGACATCGCGGCCCCTGCGGTGGATGGACCGTACAAAGTGTATTACTGGGCTACCAACGGTGCTGGGTTGTGGGGGGGCCCCAACCCCGCGGACAGCGCGGCGGTCACGCTCGACAACACGCCGCCGGTGATTACGATTGTTCAGCCGGCCGCTGTCCGTTACCCGCACTGGGCCACGCTTACCCTCAACTACAGCGCCAATGACGGAACTGGCTCCGGAGTAGCATCTGTTACTGCCACAATCGACGGAATGTCAACAGTCGGCGGGCAAGTACTTGCTAGCGGAAAGGCAATCAACCTTGACAACCTATCGCTCGGCACCCATGTATTTACTGTCACCGCCACCGACAACGTCGGCAACACTAGTACCTCCTCGGTGACATTCTCTCTGATTACAACACCGGTGGATTGTTCCGTCGTTGCCCCCGAGGTCTTGGTCAACGGTCAAAAGGAATTCACGATCACAGCGACAGTCACTCCGGATCCACCGGCTTCGGTGTTCCCGACCGGGAAGGTGCAGATCTGGGATGCCGCCTTCAACGTGCACATTATTCCAGACCCAACGCTGATCAATGGTGTAGCCTCGGTGACGGTCGAACTCGCGCCAACGCCGACCACGCAATGGATCATGTCCATATATCCGGGCGATACCAATTTCAAGGGATGTCAGTCGCAGTTTGCTCCAGCTCGTTGGGTGTTTTAGGCGTGTTCTACCTTGCGGGGAAGGTGCGTCGTGCCTTCCCCGCAGTTCTTGGAACAACATACCTCCGTCTTGTTCTACAGATCATGGATGGCCCTTGTTAGCTTTCGCAAAGTACGCGGCCTGATGGCGGCTGGCCCGTCCTATCGCGAAGCGAAGGGCGGGGCCTTTGGCTCTTTTTCATCACAAACGCCCTGTGCGCAGCATCACAGACAACTAACCGCCCGTCGGCGACAATGGACATCGACCTGTGGCAGGACAGAGGTGTGCCCGTCTCCCAGGGGACGGCCCTCAGAACCGCCCCAAGCCCAATAGTCGGCGCTCTTTGGCAACAGAAGTTGAGATGGATCAGCGGGCGTCAGCCCGCCGGCGAACCCCGCCGAAGCGAAAAATCGAGCTAAGTCATTGGTTCTGGAATACCTTACCCTAAGTCATTTTAGAATCAAAGACCGGGTCGGAATTTTCCTCCTAACTCCATGATTCCAATAGGCAAGGGGGGAGGGGGGTAGTGGTAAACACGGGTTAATACCTTGAAAGTAAACAAGCGCAAATGGTGAAAAGGTCGCTCGCAGGCTTGCGAACGACCAACGACTAACGACCAACGACTACTCTCGCATCTCCGCCGGAAGCCCGCTGTTGATCGCCGCGCGCACCTTGGCCATCAGGCTATCGCGTTCTCCGAAATCGGCGGGCTCGATTGCGTCGTGAAATTCGACTGTCACCGTCCCGGGACGAATCGCGAACCGCGCTTTCGGCATGACTTCCTCAGTGCCTGAAATCGTGATCGGAACGACCGGCACGTTGCACTCCTCGGCGAGATAAAACGGGCCTTTTTTGAACGGCAGCAGCTTGCCATCGAACGAGCGCTTTCCTTCGACGTAGATGGTCATGTTCAGTCCCTGCTCGATGGCTTTGACCGCGTCGCGCACCGCCGCGATGCCCGCGTCGCGATTTCCCCGGTCCACCGGCACGAGCGATCCGATCAGCATGATCCTGCCGAGAATTGGAACCTTGAACAGCCCCTTCTTCACCATTACCGAACTCCGGCGCGGGATCAGCGGCAGCGTGACGGGCGGATCGAGATTGGAGATGTGGTTCGACATGAAGATGTAGGTTCGCGCCGGATCGATTTTTTCGAGGCCGAGCGTCCGCACCTTCACTCCCGCGATGCGCACGCCCGTAAATGCCGCCCACATGCAGGTGCGGTACAAAAAGTTGATGTCTTTGGTCAGATAGGTCCAGGGAAACCCCAGAAGCGCCGCGACAGGCAGCGCAGCGGCCCAAAACGCGAGCATGAGAATGGTGCGGAACACTTACGTCTTCACCCCGAGTGCACGCAATCGTTGGGGCAGTTTCTCATAGATGCCGCCGAAGCCGCCATTCGAGAGAATCGCAACCACGTCTCGCTCGCGCAATTCCGGCGCGATCGCGTTCACGATTGATTCGGCATCGGCAAGGATGCGTGCTTGCTTTCCGCGCTTCCGGATCTCGTCCACCACGCGATTCAGATCCAGCCGTTCCGCCTCGGGAATCGCCTCCGACTTGAAGACGGCCGCTACAACCACCTCGTCGGCGAGCGCCAGGCTGCGGGCGAGCGCGTCCTGCAGCACGTTGCGGCGCATCGTGTTCGAGCGCGGCTCCAGCACCACCCACAGGCGCGATTGCGGATAGCGCGCCCGCAACGCGCGAATCGTCTGCTCGATGGCCGTCGGATGATGCGCAAAGTCGTCGATGATGGTGATGCCGTTGATCTCGGCCTTCACCTCCAGCCGCCGCTTCACGCTGCGAAACGTTTCGAGGGCCTTCGCAATTACATCTTTCGAAATTCCATAATTCGCCGCCAGCGCCGCGGCTGCCGTGGCATTCCAGACGTTGTATTCCCCGCCCAGCGGGAATTCGAAGTCCGCCCAGGCTTTTCCATCGCGCAGCACCGACCAGGAAGTCCGCTCCTCGTTCAACTTCAGATTTGCGATTCTCCAGCCCGCGCGATAGCCCTTCGGATCCAAAGCCCCGTAACGCTCGACGGGGCAGAATGCCTTCTGTAGACAGCGGCCAATGCTCGCACCCGCGCTCTCGCCCGGATCGAAGGCGACAATCCGCCCGCGCCGTGGAACCAGGTTCACCAGCCGCTTGAAAGCCGTCTCGACAGCGTCCAGATCTTTGTAAATGTCGGCATGGTCGAATTCGACCGAAGTGAGAATCATGGAATCTGGAAAGTAGTGCAGAAACTTCGGCCCCTTATCGAAGAACGCCGTGTCATATTCATCGCCTTCCAAAATAAAGTGCTTGCCTTCGCCCAGCCCAAAGCTGCGGCCGAAATTCTCCGCAATGCCGCCGATCAGGAACGACGGCTGAAGACCCGCGGTCTCGAAGATCCACGCCAGCATCGACGTCGTAGTGGTTTTGCCGTGCGTCCCAGCAACCACTAGAACGTCTTTCCCCACCAGAAACTCATCATGCAAAATCTGCGGCAGTGAGCAGAACGTAATGCGCTCGTCGAGCACGCGCTCCAGTTCCACGTTCCCGCGAGAAAGCGCGTTGCCGATAACCACAAGATCGGGCCGAGGATCGAGGTTCGCCTCCGCAAACGGCTGCGCGACGGGAATGCCCAACGATTCGAGAAACGTCGACATTGGCGGATATGACGCCGCATCCGAGCCCGTGACGCGAAAGCCGCGCTCTTGCAACATGCCAGCCAGCGAAGCCATCGCCGTCCCGCAAATGCCGATTAGATGAATGTGCTTGGGTTTGGTCATCAAGACTTACTCATTGGACTAACTCATTTGCTTGTCGCCGCTTCCAGAATCCGCAATTCCACCGAGTTGTCCACGGTCAGTCTCGCCCGCACTCCGATCGGTAGAGTGATGTTTGCGCGCGAGACATGCCCCGACCGCAGCCCAAACGCCACCGGAATCCGCAAGTCGGCCACAATCCGCAGCACGACTTCTTCCAGCGTGTAATCCTGATCCGGACCCTGGCGGCAATCCATCATTTCTCCGAAGACAATGCCGCGCACATCTTTCAACTTGCCTGCCAGTTTCAGTTGCATCAGCATGCGGTCGATCTGGTACGGCTTGGCCGCGACGTCTTCGAGGAAGAGAATCGTGCCTGCGGTTCGAATCTCGTGTTGTGTGCCTAGCGAAGCCACCAGCATCGAGAGGCAACCGCCATAGAGGATTCCCTCGCCGTGCCCCGCCAGCAGCGGCCTTGCGCCCGAACCTTCCGCGATGCTCCACTCCTCCGCTCCGCCCAACGCGTTCTGCCACGAATCCAGATCGACGCCATCGGCAACGGCGAAATCCTTGGTCACCATCGGGCCATGGAAGGTCACGAAGTTTGCCGAGTCCGCCATGCAGCACACCAGCGTCGTAATATCGCTGTACCCCACCAGAATTTTAGGATGCTGAACGATCTTGTTCGGATCAAGCGCCAGCGGCAGATAGTTCGACCCGTATCCTCCTCGCGCGCAAACAATCGCGCGGACATCATCGCGCGCAAACATGTCTTCCAGTTCCCGCACCCGGCGCTCCGCCGTCCCGGCAAAGTACAGATCGCGATCCAGGATCGACTCGAAATAAAACGGCTCGTAGCCGACGCGGCGAAGACCGTCGCAGCCCGCCTCCAGCATTTCGCGGTTAACGTTCGACGCAGGCGCAACAATTCCCACCTTGTCGCCCGGACGGAGCGCGCGCGGCTTGATTCGCAAATTCTGGGAAGCGGAAACCATCTGGACTCGATCTTATCTGGATCGATCTTAAATGTAGAATTCTCCCCGGCAGACTAGAGTCGCCGAACCGCGCAGAAAAACTTGATTCTCCCAGCGTACCGTCTGCGAACCTCCAGGCGCAATCACGGTCACCGGCGAGGCGACGCGCCCGCTTGCAATCGCAGCTACCGCCGACGCGCACGATCCCGTGCCCGAAGACTCCGTCTCTCCCACGCCGCGTTCAAACAGGCGAATCTCGATTTCATGCGCGCCGCGCACCACAACATACTCCACGTTCGTGCCCTGCGGAAACTGCGGTTGCGCTCCGATCAGCGCCGCCTGCCGCTGCCATCCATCCTGAAAGTTCTCGACAAAAATTACGTAATGCGGATTCCCCATCGAAACTTTCGTCCCCACCGCCCGCAGCCACATCGTCTCAATCGACAACTCGCCGCCGACCTCCGGCTGGCCCATGTCCACTTCGAACTCAAACGTGGAGCCTTGCCGCCCGCCGTTCTGACTAATGAGCCGACAAGCCTTCAGCCCGGCGCCGGTGCGAACCACAACTTCCGTTTTACCCCCTCGCGAACAAATCTCCGCCGCCACCGAGCGTGTGCCGTTGCCGGAAATTTCCGCCTCCGAACCATCCGCGTTGATCAGGCGCGCCTTCACGTCGGCTTCCGCATCCGGAAACAGCCATTCCACGCCATCGGCGCCCACTCCGCGATGGCGATCGCACAACCGGCGAGTGAGCGCGGCAAGGTCGCCGGAAGCGTGCGCGCCTTCGACCAACAGAAAATCGTTGCCGCAAGCCGACGCTTTCGTAAAAGGAAGGATCGCGTTCCGCTGGCTCTCGCGCTTCTGGCCAAGGTTCTGCGGCGCGCTCATTCGTGCTCCGTAACCCCGAGCGACGTAACGCTGCCAAACACGGTCGATTCGTGCAATCGTATGGAAAACACGCTCTGCTGTTCGCGCTCGCAATCCACCGAGAACACCATGCGGAAATCCGGCTCCGCGGACGCGATGTGCACGCTGTGTATGGTGAGTTGCTCGGCGTCCAAGAGGCGGTTTACTTCCCGCAACATTGCATCCACGTTGCGGCCCGTCACTTCGTAAGTGGTGATGAACGACTTTAGAAAGAACGCGGCCTCCATTCGTCCCAGCAGCACCAGCGCAATCAGAATCATGACCGTGGCGAAACACGCGGTCAGATACAGGCCACCGCCGGCTGCCATCCCCACCCCCGCCACCACAAACAGCGTGGCCGCGGTCGTCAGGCCGGTCACCGACCCGCGCGTGTGCAAAATCGAGCCCGCGCCGATGAAGCCGATGCCCGTGATGATCTGCGCCGCGATGCGCGCGCTGTCCGCCGGGGTCCCCGCGAGTTGCCGCGATAGAACCGTGAACATCGCCGAGCCGAAACATATAAACATATTCGTGCGCAACCCAGCCGGCTTGTGCCGCAGTTGCCGTTCCAGGCCAATGATGCCGCCCAGTATCGCCGCCAGCAGCAACCGCGCCAGCGTCGAACTCAATACCACGCCCAGTTCATTCCGCAGCAGTCCGATGATTTGATGGATAGGGTTCATAGCAGCGTCCCAGCTTCGAGCGGATTCTATCACCGCCATCCGCCGCCTTTCCGTGCTGCTTGGCGGGAAGGGTTAACGCGATTGATTCGGGGCGCTCCGCGCCGCGTAGATGCGCGCATGGGGCTGCCCGGTCGCGTGAATTTCCGCCAGCACCGTGAGATTGGTTTTATTCGCGCCTTGGTCCACCGGATCGCCATCGAAGGCAATCACAAAATCCACGTAGCTCGGCGGATCGGCCAGCGCACGTTCCCACAAACCCTCGGGATCCGTTGGCCGTTCCCACGGGCGGTGATTTTCGTTATTCACCACCTGCCGCAATGGAATGCCGGCCTGCTCCATTACACCCACATGCTCCCCGAGGTCCATCAGGAACCGCGAGTTTCGCGGGAATCGAGCAATCATGCGCTCCACTGCGGAATTCAAAGTATGCCGGATTTCCCAGTTCCTCCGCGCTTCCTTCAAGCACTGAGGTTCCGCCTTCCACACCGATGCGTAACTGGCCACCACCAGCGCCAACATCACCGCCACCAGTTTCCAAACATGCCGCCCGCCCGCGCCAAGAAGAAACACAGAAGCAGTCAGCACTCCAGTCGAAACCGCGAACATCGGCAGCAACTCGAGTCCGTAGCGCTGGTTGAAAGTGGCAAACGGCCACCAGGTGTAGACATGAATCGGCACCGAGCCGTACGCAATCGAAAGCGCGTAGAAGACGAGCGGAACCCACAGCAACAGCAGCAGCAATTCAGCCGATTGCGCCCGCAGTTTCCATGCTCCGATTGCCAACGCCGCAAAGGCCGCCGCCAGCCAAAACCGGCCCCAGTTTCCATTCGCCATATTCAACTGCGCCGATTTCAAGAAATAGATGGCCGCAACCCCGGCATTGTGGAGCGCCGGATTCGGCGCGCCCACGCGCTGCTCAATCGCCTTCGCCGAGTATGGACCGTTGGCGAAATCCAGCGCGTTCCCATACACCACACGGTTGTACGCCAGCCACAGGACCGGAACCAGCGCAATGCCCAGCAGGAACTTCGCTGCAACCCGCCGCAATTTCCGATTCTGCCATCGCCGCAGCATGATGACGACGACCGCCGCTCCCATCACACCCGCCAGAAACCACCCGTCGTAGCGCGTGAGCTCCGCGCCTGCCAGACAGCAGGCGCAGCGCATCAGCGGAGTGCGCCCCGACTGCGTTTGTCGTCCATCTGCATTTTCATTTTCTTGCAGGTCATTCTTTTTCAGCCCGCGGATAAATTCCGCGAAGTACACGACGGCCCAGACGAACAGCGCCAGATAGATTGACTCCGTCATGGCCGTTGCCTGCATGTAGATCAGGTTGGGATTGGCTCCATAAACGAAGGCCGCGGCCCATGCGCCCACGCCAGCCCCCGGTTTCGTGCCCATCTTCTTGAAGAGCTCGGTTTCCAGCATGCCGCGCACGAGGCGAAATATTCCCACGACCCCGAGCACGTAGGCGATCATCGAAGGAATCGAACCGCCCGCGCCGTTCTGCCACATCGCGTCCGGGAAAATGAACGGGATCATCAGCAGATGAGGGAGGGGCAACCAGACCGTCCCCAATTGCAGCAGACCGGGAGTCTGCGAATCGAACACGCGCCGCGCAATGTTGATGTGCGCGACCGCGTCGCCATAGAGCAGAAGGTCGCTCCGTTGAAAGTAGTAAAGAAAAGAAAAAAAGGACACAAGGACAGCGATCCCGGCCACGCGGGCCGCGCTGAAGTCCCGAACCGCGGCTGTCTTTGCAGTCACTCTACGCTCACTGTGCGCTCGGTCATGGCTTGAGGATAAAACGCAACGTCAACGGCCTTATTCCAGGTGCGTCAGTTCGCGGAACACCTGAAAGCGCGCGTCAATTTCCCCGCGCGTAAGATTCTGCAGGCGCTCCGTCCCGAAGCGTTCCACGGCAAACGATCCCATCACTCCGCCATAAAACAAGGCGCGCTTCAACACCTCGCGACTAATATCGCCCTCGCCCTGCGAAGCTAGATATCCCATGAATCCGCCGGCAAACGAATCGCCGGCTCCTGTCGGGTCCTTGACTTCTTCAATTGGCAACGCTGGCGCGCGAAACGGATGCGATCCAATGCCGAAGGCTCCTTCGCGGAAGAAGATGGTCGCTCCGTATTCGCCGTGCTTCACCACCAGGGCGCTCGGGCCCATCGCAAGAACTTTCCTTGCCGCGCGCGGAAGATTCTTTTCCCCGGCCAGCATCTTGGTCTCGGTGTCGTTGATCAGGAGAACGTTCACCAGCTTCAACGTCTCCGCCAATTCCCTGGGCGTGCCCTTGATCCAGAAATTCATGGTGTCGCCGCCCGTCAGGCGCACTCCATCCATCTCCAAGCGCACCGCCGCTTGCAGCGTGGGGTGGATGTTTGCGAGAAACAGGATCTGCGTGTCCGAATACTCTTTGGGAATGCGCGGCTGAAACTTCTCGAACACGTTCAGTTCGGTGAAGTCGGTCTTGGCATCGTTCAGGTTGTCGAGATACTGTCCGCCCCAGCGGAAGGTTTTCCCCTGGGTCCGCTCGATGCCGCGTGTGTCCACACCGCGATTTTTCAGCACAGCTTCGTGTTCGGGCGTAAAGTCTTCGCCCACAACCGCTACCACCCGCACCTCAGTAAAGTAACTTGCGGCCAGAGCGAAATAAGTCGCAGCCCCGCCGAGAATATCTTTCACTTGGCCGGAAGGCGTGGCGATCGTGTCAAAGGCAACCGAACCAACTACCAGAATGCTCATGAGTCTCCGTAAGTCAGTCTATGGTCGTTGGTCGTTCGTCGTTAGCGACAATCAGTGAGGCTCTCGCGCAGTTTCCTGGCACGCTTGCTAACGACCTTCGACTAACGACCGACGACTATTTCAAGTACTTTCCCAATATCAACTGCAGCTTCTCTTTCGTCGCCGCCGGAATCTTGGCCGGGTCGGTCAGAATTGCGTTCGCCAGCGCTCGCCCGCACCTGCAGGATCGCGCCTTCGGCATCGCTGATACCGTGGCCTTTACGACTTTGGCGGCGTTCTCGGCGTTCTTCACCAGCACGGAAACTATCTGCTCCACGGTCACGGAATCATGATGCGGATGCCAGCAGTCGTAATCGGTCACCATCGCGATCGTGACGTAGCAGATCTCCGCTTCGCGCGCGAGCTTCGCTTCCTGCAAGTTAGTCATGCCAATCACATCCGCGCCCCAACTGCGATACACGTTCGACTCGGCCTTGGTGGAAAACTGCGGGCCCTCCATGCAGATGTAAGTCCCGCCCAGCTTCCCGGTTACGCCTGCAACCTGGCATGCGCCGTGGACCACCTTCGTCATTTCGCCGCACACCGGATCGCCAAATCCAATGTGCGCCACGATACCGTCGCCGAAGAAAGTGTCCACGCGGTGCCGGGTGCGGTCGATGAACTGGTTCGGAATCACGAAATCGAGCGGCTTATGCTCTTCCTTCAGCGACCCTACGGCCGAAACCGAAACAATGCGCTCAACTCCCAGCTGCTTAAAACCGTAAATGTTGGCCCGGAAATTGAGTTCGCTCGGCAGCAGTTTGTGCCCGCGAGCATGGCGCGCGAGAAACGCCACTTTGCGTCCCTCTAGAGTTCCCAGAATGTACGCATCCGAAGGATCTCCAAACGGAGTCTGCTGCTCGACCTCGTGCGCGTCGCCGAAACCCGGCATGTGGTACAAACCGCTGCCGCCGATAATGCCTATCTCTGCCTGTTGCAAATGCGCTCCTGGTTGGGCTGGAAATGAATGATGACTGCGGAACTGCCGATTATACAAGACCGAAACTCATGGCTTGGCGGGTGCGGCTTTTTCTACTGGTTTTTCTAACGGCCAAAAGTCAGCCTCCACTCTCTTCGTCGTCTCGTCATCCAAACTTTCGCTGATCAATATCTCGTCGCCGCGGACTTCAATCATTACAACTCCCTCTTCCGTCAGCCACGTATGCCGCCCGCGCAACGTTCGCCAGGAATCCACCGGCGGCGCGTCTTCCGCAACTTTGCCATCCGTCCCCAGCCCTTGCCGCTTCTGATACCTCTCGGCCAGCGACTTCGCATACACTGCCGCGAACTCCGCCGCTTTCGTCGCACTCGACCAGCGGGAAACATACAGCAATCCGATCGGCGCCGATTTGTCGCCCTTCGGCCTCCCGGCAAAGTAATATCCGCCGCGCCACGCCGGATACATCGCCCCGGCCTCATCCCGGCCCGCATACTGCTCGACCAGAACATCAACGTCAAACTCGCCCATCGCGCCGATATCGAAGGGCTCGTAGCCTTTGAATTCTCTCTCCATGTCAATCATCTTCATCGGCTCCAGCTTTTCGTGCGCAAGGTACGTCTGCGGCTCCATGATTTCGCGCGTCGTCTTCGGGGGATCCTTGAACGCGCCCGCATACGCCAGTTCCTTTCCGCCCGCCTGCAGGAGTGCGCCGGTAAAGTCGAGCCCGTAGCGATATGGGAATGTCAGCTCCTCTTTCAAAAAGACCGGAGCATCGCGAAACGCCGGAGAATCCGCCGTCCCCGTCAGCATGTCCTGCTTGAGCGCTTCGACAACCTGCGGCGATTCAAGCATCGTTTTCCTAGTCGGCGCCAGCGAATAGTCGAGCAACACGACCATCGCCTGCCCTTCAACCACCGCCTGCCGCGCAGCCGTTTCCTCGTCATTTTCGATGTCTGCAGGACTTGGATCATTTCTTTTATTATCAGCGTCTTCCTTCGATCCCTTCATCCACTTCTCGATGCCAAACGACTGGTCCTGGAGCGCGTGCGTCAGTTCGTGCGCCAGCACCGGCTTCTGCTGCTCCGCGTCCACCCAGTTCAGCAAATTCACAGTTTTTGTTTTGGGATCGTAGTATCCCGCCACCTGCTCCCGCAGCATCGCGACCAGAAAGTTGGGCAGGTCGAAGTTCCGCGGCAGCAACCCGAATTTCTTCAGCACCGCCGACGACCGCTCCAGCCGCTTCGCATCCTTGTCGTCCTTCATGCTTTTCTGGATGTACGACTGCACCTCGTCGCGCTTGGTTAGCCTGCGCTTCACCTTGTGCTTGATCGGGAGGCCCGTGTCCTCGCTGGCAAACTGCAGGATTTCGTCCACCGAGCGAAAAAGTCCTTTCGCCTCTTTGGACGAGACGACGGTTTCCGCCGAAGGAGGATTCTGGGCTGGCGCGGTTTGCGGCTGATCCTGATTCCGACCCGCGACTTGGAGGCCAAGATTATCGACGTTCCTGTTGTTCGCTGGAGATTGCGGCTGATTTTGCGACCACGCTCCGCGAACCAGCAATGCGAATAGCAGGACAACTACGGCGGACTTCAACAACTTCATGTTCCCTCTGTCTTGCAAAACCCTGTCTCGAAAGAATGATCTGAGATCAAGCGGCGGGTGCCCCGCTCCTTGCGTTTTTTTGCAAGGGGCGGGTGCTCGCAGCGTCATGCTGCGGACGGCTTAACCCGCATCTTGATCAAGTCGGTGTCATTCAATGAACTTCCCGGCTTCCCCATGCAAATAACCCCGGCTAGTAATCAACGAGATACCCTCTGCGCCACCCACTCGCCCGCCTCTCTCGTCCCCAGCGTTCCGCCGATGTCGGCGGTCGTTTTTTTCTTCCGCACGGCTTCGAGCACGGCAGCTTCGATCTTCTCGGCTTCGCCGGTCATTCCCAGATGCGCCAGCATCATCGCCGCCGTCAGAATCGCGCCGAAGGGATTGGCAATGTTTTTCCCCGCAATCGGCGGCGCTGAACCATGCACCGGCTCGAACATCCCGATGTGCCCCAGTGAAGTATGCCCCGGGCGCAGATTGCCGCTGGCAGCCATCCCCAGCCCGCCCTGCAATCCCGCAGCAAGATCGGTGATGATGTCGCCAAACATGTTGTTGGTGACGATGACATCAAACCCGCGCGGATCGCGCACCATCTGCATGGCGAGCGCGTC
>PLIC01000006.1 GCA_003139995.1 Candidatus Acidiflorens stordalenmirensis
TGGTGATTGCCTTCTGGCGGCAGGCAGAACCGTTTCCGTTGTAACTATATTATGCAATCCTCAATAACTGGAATCCGTCCCTCAAAGCAAAAGCCGGGTAGGCGTCTGAAGGGCTTAGAGCCATCCAATTTGGCCAATCTGAATAGTCTTTCTTGCCTCTTTTTAGCTGTTCCAAAAAGGGCAACTCGATGTATACCGTCAGCCCTTCGGGGATAAGAATCCCGGAAAAAGAAGGGGGTAACATGAGAATTGCAAAACTGATGTTGGTTTGTGTTTGTCTTGCGGGGCTCACGCAGCTCGTTTGGAGCCAAAGCAGCTCCGTCTTAAAAACTCATGAACGGGGCATTCCGGGGTTTCTCGACCCCAAAACTGGGATGTTCACAGCCAGGGTCCAGAGTCAAGAACCGACTGCTGACGTGACTCCAAGCGCCGTCACAACAATCGACTACACCGGAACGTGGACGTTTATCATACACATCACAGTCTCAAGTGTGATTCCCTCGACAGCTGTGATTACATGCGAAGCCAATCTGTCCGTGACCGACATCGCCACCAGCACCCCCCTGTCCCGGCCGTTGGATCCTATAACGAGTACCAGGGCGCCATTGCTACCGGCACCGGGAGCGCTAGAACTTGCGTGATTCCCATCCATTACTCTTGGTACTTGAACAATGGAGGTGCCACGGGTGAAGACACGCTTAGCTACTCTTATAATGTGACTGCTTTGGAGGCCATCCCTGTCCCGATAACGCCCTTTTAATTTTTTGGCTTCCTCTCTCATTCTCAAAGGCAATTCAAACGCAATCTTTTTCGTTCCGGAATCCAGACTTGCACCACAGCCTGCTAACAAATGAAATACCGATTCCTCCTCCGGGATACCAGTGGTCTTGCGGTTCTTCCCGAAAGAAAATGAACTGCCGGTGTCGCTCAACAGAAAAGTTGGCCAACACATCGTTGCAATGACAATTGTCACCAAGAATAATGCCGCCTCGACTCAGTTTCGGCGCAGTCGTTTCATACATCGCAACAGGCAGCGAACCGCCGGTCACCCGATAAGCGTGGGCTTGATGAATTCACCTTCGGCCATTCTCGGTCTGAGACTCCTTCATCGCTATGTACAAGAGGTCGCTGTAATCTGAGCTCAATCTTCCGAAAGAAAGCGCCGACGTGAGCTTCACAACCCCACGCACTATCAGTCGCATCACACCCCGGCCCTCGCGTCGGAATCCGTCTCCAAAGGAGCACAGACATCTCACACCCCGTTCACCAAGGAAACGGCAGAGCCGCGCGCGGCCGATCACCGGATGGTAATAAGTGGTGTAAGGTGCGTAACCGGGCTGGCCCGCTGACTTGGCGCCGAGGACGTGCCGGTAGAACAACACGTGCACTCCATGCGGTACTACGCGAGTTAGGAATCCGCGCGCTGTGTCTCGCTCAGGCAGGCGCAGGATCAACAGCCCGCCGGGTCTCAACCACTGCACGAAGTTCTGGAGCGCGACATCGGCCCGCGGCACATGTTCCAAAACGAAGCTACTGAAGACCACATCGAACGATGCCTCGGGCAGTTCGACCGAGCACAGATCACCGATGATCGCCACATCCAGGTCGCGCGCCTTGGTCTTGCGCAGTTCGAGCGCAACGGGGTCGAGGTCGACGCCAGTGAGCGTGTATTCGACGCCAGACAGATCGAGAGTCCAGCGCTGTCCACAACCGGCCTCGAGAATTGACAGCGGGCGCCCCAGCCGCCTTGCATGCGCCCGCACTGCGTCGATCTGAAGCTGATCGATCTCGTCATAACTCGAGGTCTGCACGACATCCGGAGCGTCTAGCTTCATTGTCGGGACGTGTGTATTCAGAGAATTTAGTAAGATTTGCCCAACCGCCAAACGGTCCAATTTCGGATTGGTATTTGAAATAATTTGAAATACTCCTCGTTGTAATGCGACGATGTTGCCATGGCCTGCAGATTCATTTTTTGACCCGTCTCGACAAGTAACGTGCAAAACAGCGATCGCAAGCGATCTTCGCACACGACACATTGTTGGAGCCTCCCCGCTGATCTTCTGGAGATTCCGCGAAGGCTATCCGCAGCGAGATGATCATTGATCTGGGATCTCCTTTTTGACCCCAACAGACGGCTGCCATTGTCCCCCCATCTCTGTTGGCGTCAATGTGAAACACTTTTCACCCGGATCGCCCCCTTCGGTACGAAACCCCGAACCAGCACAGCCGAAATTGCCCGATATTCCATCACTTTTGCAACACCTCTCCTTACTCCAACGCTGTAAACCGATTCCCCTGCTAAACTAACCACCATCTTTCTATCCCGTCGGTACCGGCAGTAGCGAGATCCGATCTAGCATCGCCCCGAACCGCCGCCGGTTCAGATCTCCTTCCGCCAGCAGTAGCCAGTAGTAACGCGCATGCTTCACCAGCCGCCCTCCGGTCTTCACCAGTCGTTGCTGCAAGCTGGTCAGGGACCAGTTCTCAATCCCTCTCGGCAAACTCAGCCGCCGCCACAAATTCCCCAAGTTGTATGCCAGCAGGCTCAACGCCAGCCGCACTTGATTCGAGCGAAAACGATGACAAGACAGGCGGGTCATCTTTACGGCCTGCTTCCCCTCCTTGATCCACTGCTCGGCTGTGCCCCGCTTGTTATAGAACCGCACCACCGCCCGGCTCGGCGTCTCCAGGTTCGTCACGATGAACCCCACGCGAGGGAACAACTCCCCGGCATGGAACTCCACCTTCGCCACTACTCTTCGTGCCGTCTTCCAACTGGCGGCCTGATAGAGAAAGCCCTTGTACCATACGATGGGTTTGTGACTGGGCCGCCCCACCGGGCGTGTCAGCAGTTCTTCAATGTCGCGCAGCAGTTTGTCGTTCGCCGGAAGCCGAATCGCATATTTCACGCCCCGTTCTTCCAACGCTTCGTAGATCTCCGGTTTGGCAAACGCGGCGTCGGCTCGAAACACCACTTCCTTCCCCAGTTCCTGTTGGCGCGCGATTTCCAGTAGAAGCACTTCCTCCCAGTCCTCGGCCCTATGTACGTTGCCGGGTCGCAGCTTCGCTCCAGACAGTCTCCCTCCCCGTTGAACAGGAGCAGCGGGTGATAACAGGTTGACTCAAAATGCCCGTTGTAGGCACTCTGCTCCTGTTCTCCATAGACCGGGATTTCCGTGCTGTCCATGTCGAGTACCACCCGCTGGGGTGCATCCACGGCCTCCGCCTTGGCAATCAACTCCCGATTGGTTCGCCTCAGACCTTCCAAGTTCTCGGCTTGGCTTAGCACGTCGGTCTCGAACCAATGCAGGCGCGAAGGCAACGCTGCCCCACGATCCCAGATCTTCTCGGAGCCGATCAACCGGAACGTCGGATCTTGCGACAGTCGCTCCGCATTGTTCACATCCTCGTATCCTGCCAAGCGGCTGTAGATGGACTGTCGCAGCAGATCCGGGAGCGGCAACTGCGTGTTCTTTCCCCGCCGACCGTCCCTTATGTTTTCGGCGATGAGCGCACTCAATCCCAACCGCTCATCCAACTCGCGCACCAAAAGCAGACCACTGTCGGAGGTGACGCGAGAACCTCGGAAATCAACCTTCAAAGACGGGTTAAACGAGAGCTGAAATGGCTGATTTTGTCTTTCACCCATTGTGTCGAGCCTCCGTAGAGTTCGTTTTGCTCTCAAAGCCGCATGAATACTGGCGTTGGCTCGATCATACAACCACTTACTCAGAGTCCAAAAAGGAAATGTGGGATAACTACAGGCGGGACAACTACAGACGTGGTGGAGATACGCCGCAACGACTACACCCCGCAGTACAATACCTCCGGCCCCAAAGTCCCGGCGCCAGGTTCGAGCAGCAGCTTCACGTTCGGTGCTGAGATCTGAGCATTTAGCTCCGAGACCAGGCGCGGCTGTGACGCTCCCCATACCGGCCCAAACGGGTGGGGAGCGGTGTTTCACGTGATGTCAACTGGGCGCCAGGCCGTACCTGGCTGCTTCCTATCAGAGGCGGATTGCCCGATCGCGGGCGCGGCGAAGCAGGCCAGCGATAACCAATCATTGCAGCAACCACGCCAGAAACTCCTGATAATGGTCTTGGGTTAGACCGATGTGCCACTCCTCCCCGCCTCGGGCCGAATACCAAATCGATAACAAATCGGTTGAGGAGTCGTACCACAATGTGGAGCGATAGATTTCACGTCGGTCCCACGTCGTGCCCGTATTGAGGGCAATTTGGCTATAGGAAGTCCAGTGTAGACCGTCCCGGCTTCGTAACAAAAACAGGACTGTGTTATTGCAATTGGTGCCTTGCGCAAAGGCTGCAGCTACGGTCCAAAATTCCTGTTTCGAGGGCACCCATTTGACGTTGATATGCCAGATAAAATAACCCGACTGAGCCATGTCAGTCGCTTGCGGCATCGACCCGGTGATCCCATCCGGCGAAGTTCTATACTCAACCGTTGTGCCAGTTGTGGTTGTGCATCCCGCGGCGCCCGAGTTGACCGTCCACATACGGTAGGTTCCGCCTAATTCACTCACTGTCTGAGGCGGGAAGGGCTAGAGCCGTGATTCTGCAGGCTGGCGGACGTGGAAAAGTAGAAGACGGACTTCAGAAGAGAGACGTCGGGTCCCCAGTGGCCCGGGACACACCAACCTCCTGATGCTCCAAGTACCAGGAAATTGTTTTCTGAAGGCCATCCTTCAAGGCCACCTTGGCTTCGAATCCGAAGGCTTCTTTCGCTCTCGATACGTCCAGCTGACGTTTTGCTTGGCCATTGGGCCGAGACGAATTCCAGACAATCTCACCTTGATAGCCCGTAAGTTCTCGGATCGTCTCCGCCAGAAATCTGATGTTGGTTTCCTCGCTGGTGCCTAGATTGATCGGTTCGGGTCCGTCGTAGCGCAAGGCTGCGAGCACAAAGGCGCGAGCGCAATCCTCGATAAATAGAAACTCCCGAGAGGGCGACCCGTCTCCCCATAGCTCCACCGCTGGCATTCGGTCGTTCTTGGCCTCCACGAACTTACGTATCATGGCCGGGATGACGTGCGAGGTTTCGACATCGAAATTGTCGTGAGGGCCGTAGAGGTTGGCGGGAAGGAGGAATACTCCATGCAGATTGTGCTGCTGCCTATATGCCTGCAACATGACTAACATATGTCTTTTGGCAAGACCATACGGTGCATTGGTTTCTTCTGGATATCCGTTCCAAAGGTCCACTTCCTTGAACGGTACTGACGCAAATTTGGGGTAGGCGCACACCGTACCGGCCACGAGCAATTTCTGGACCCCTTTCTTACGAGCCTGCTCGATTACATTGAGACCCATCATGGTGTTGTCATAAATAAGGTCAGCCGGCCAGCATTGATTGAATCCTATACCCCCGACGCGAGCAGCCAGATGAATGACCAAATCCCGGTCTGCAACGACAGCAGCCGCATCATGTGCTGAGCGGAGGTCAAATTCCGTTCTTAAGGGCGCGATAATATTCTCAGGACTCGCCCCATGACTGACCAAGGCATCGACCACATAGCGTCCGAGAAATCCTCTTCCTCCTGTTACAGCGATCTTCAGTCGGCGCAGTTCGCTATCGCAGAAAATGACCGCGTCACCTGCATTCCACTTCGAACTTCGCATATTTTCATTACCTTTTCGGGGTCTAGACCTTCAGCGCGTAGATCTGACATTAACATCAGGTGAACCAGTTCCCTGAATGTGATAGTGGGAGTCCACCCAAGCTTACTTCTGGCCTTGGAAGAATCGCCAACAAGCATGTCAACTTCTGTCGGTCTATAGTACTTGGGATCAATCTTCACGAAATCGCGATAATCTAGCCCAACCGGCTCGAATGCCGCCTCGCAAAACTCTCGCACTGAATGGCTTTCTCCCGTCGCAATGACGTAGTCATCAGGTTCCGGTTGCTGCAGCATCAGCCACATGGCTTCAACATAATCCTTGGCATAACCCCAGTCTCGCCTGGCATCCAGATTACCTAAGAAGAGTTCTCGCTGCTTCTTGGCTACGATGCGAGCAACAGCTCTAGTGATCTTGCGAGTAACGAAGGTCTCTCCTCGTCGAGGGCTCTCATGGTTGAAAAGAATTCCGTTCGTCGCGTACAGACCATATGCTTCGCGATAGTTGATGGTGATCCAATAGGAAAAGGCTTTTGCGCAGCCATATGGACTTCGTGGACGAAAGCCCGTTGTCTCTTTCTGCGGACTTTCGGAGGTATTGCCAAACATTTCGGAGCTCGAAGCTTGGTAGAACCTGGTACTTAGACCATTCTCCAGTATGGCGTCCAGGATTCGGATTGTGCCTGTCCCCGTGACATCGGCAGTGTACTCGGGCATGTCAAAGCTCACGCGCACGTGGCTTTGGGCGCCGAGGTGATAGATTTCATCAGGCTTTATCGTTCTCAGGAGCCGGTTAAGATTAGTGGCGTCGCTGAGATCTCCAAAGTGCAGAAATAGCTGCACGCGCTGATTATGCGGGTCCTGATAAATGTGCTCAATCCGGCCGGTATTGAACGAACTCGAGCGACGTATCAGGCCGTGAACCCCATAACCCCTCTCCAATAGAAGCTCGGCGAGATAGGATCCGTCCTGTCCGGTGATTCCCGTAATGAATGCCTTCTTATCACCCATGTTTATCCTTCCTGTTCGCTGACCGAACCACACCCAAATGCCTCGTTCACCTCGTTTATGCCGTGCGGTCATGATCAGCGGCACCGTGACTCTGCCGTCCGATCAGTTCCTGACAAGCAAGCTTGATGAAAACCGGGTTGGTCGCCAGATATCGCGGCCCAAGACGTCGAGGCTCAGTGATAAGTCGAAAGGCCCACTCGAGTCCAGCTTTTTGGAGGAATTGAGGAGCTCGACGTTTGATTCCAGCATGGAAATCAAAGGCAGCGCCAACGCCCAGCCAGACACCGCGTGAAGACCTGAAGGCCATCTCGGTGACATAGGCCTCCTGCCTTGGAGCACCCAAGCCTACCCAGATGAAATCGGGCCGCCTTTTTTCAATCAACTCAAGCTGCCTACACTTCTCCTGCTCAGTAAAGCCATTGTTGGTGAACGGCGGCGAGTAAGAACCTGTGACACTGCCTTTAAACTTACTGTCGATTCGCCCTAAAACGTCCGGAGTAGAACCCAAGAGATAATGAGCAGCCGAACGCTCAAGACGAAGTATATCTTCCATGAGGTCCGGACCAGGGTACCGTTCGACGAACTTTTGCCCCTTGCCTCTAAGCACCCAGGTAACAGGCATCCCGTCCGGAATTACTAAGGAGGCATTCGCAATTGCATTCTTTAGTTGAGGATCCTTTTGTGCTTCAACAATGACGTGAGCATTTGCAAGGATGACGGAACTGGGCACGTTGTCTCGCGCCCGCAGTCGTATATCGTTAGCCATTACTTCTTTGGGGACAACGCAGAAAGAAATACCAAATAAACCATAAGTCTCTAGCGTCGTCTCTTTTGCGCCGCTCACTGGTGCTCTACCGCAGGTCAATGTGATCATGTCAGGACCGATGCAAGCTGGCTCTAGCTGGTGGAAGCTTCCTAGGATTTGTGAAGCTGTGATATTGTTTGCGCCCGATGGTAGATTTCCATCAGCTGTTCATAGTTTCGATCTGAGGTATATTTCGCTTCAAACTCGGACCTCGCGGCATCGGACATACGCCACAGATCGTCGGGATGAGCGAACATCCATTCCACGGTGTCAGCAAGATCTTGGGGATTGTCCGGCTCAAATAACATGCCGGTCCGGCCATGATCGATAAGCTCCTCGATCGAGCCTAACCGGCTGCCAACAACGGGAAGTCCTTTGGAGAAGGCTTCGACGATCACGCGTGGAAAACCTTCGTAGCATCGTGAGGGCACAACCAAGAGCCTCGCTATCCCCATCAAGTCGAGAACGGCTTTGGCGGTTCGCGGGCCCAAGAATTCGATGCTTGGATTGGCTTTAACTGATCCGAGGACCGCCGCCCGCAGAGACCCTTCTCCAACAATTTTGATCTTCCTCGCACGTCCTAAGCGTTCCCAAGCGGACAACAATGTCCTGACTCCCTTCTCCTCGGATAACCTCCCGACAAACAGAGCGAAATCGTCTCTTTGGCAGCCCCTACCAGGGTCCGGAACGACAAAGTTGGGCTTCACAAAGAGACGATCAGCAGGCAAACCCCCAGCTATTAGCTTCTGACGCGAAAACTTCGTCAGCGCAATGTAAGCATGCACTTTTGTGGACCAGGTTCCCAAATAGCGGTGTGCAGCGAGCATAGAAACCACGGCTGCCGATCCCAGATGGCTGTCGCGATAACATGCGTGCCTCACAGCGGGCCATGCAACCGTTTTGCCCAAACACAACTCACATCGCGCTCCGTCACGAAACAGGAGTCCGTTTGGACATACGAAACGAAGATTGTGAAGAGTCTGTACCACCGGCACTTTGGCTGCGCGGCATGCGTAATAGACGGACGGTGAAAGCAGTGGAAAGAAGTTGTGGACATGCACAACATCCGGATGGAAGGTGACTATCTCATCATGGATCCGGATTCTGGAACGCCGCGAGTACGTGCTTTCAGCTGCAGTTCTCACTTTAGAGTAAAGCCCTTTGATTGATTCGTTTGTGGCCGTGACGACTCGAACATCATGACCTTTGGACCGTAGCAGCATCTGCTCCTGCTCCAAGACTACATCTTCTCCCCCGAGCTGCTGATAATAGTTGTGCAGAAGCAAGATTCGCATTGAAGCGTGCTCTCGCGATCTTCAGAAGCTATACAAAAAGATCCGGGACTGCCCGAGTATGTCTACATTGGGGCGGACGACTCCAGCAGCAGAGGAGACGGTCCAATTTGTATGCTCTGTGCCTTACCCAATGGTCGACTCGTGCCATTTAGCTCTCGAATCGTCTCTACTTTCCACTGAGTCGGTACCGCAAACGAAGCCGGTCCTTTCGGTTCCCATACAATCCACCCGTGATAACCGCCTGGGCGCGTAATTGCACAAGTCCAGACATCCGCCGCGTCCGAGCCACAAGATGTCATTCGTGCTCCGCCCAGCCACTTCTCGACCTGCTCGTAAGCGATTCCCGCAGCTTTTGGCGTTTTCCAATCCTTTTCGGCCAAACCCATTACTCCATCGTCCCATGCATACCAATAAAGTCGCTCCGCTCCGGCAGCCCAATTCAAAATGTAGGATCGCGCTACATAGCCAGCCGCCTGATTCTCTGATAGCACAATGCCGTTGAACCCACCTCCGGTTGCTGGTTGCACCGTCCCTTCCTGGTCTTGGATGGCCCAGCCTGTCTCCGTGTCCCACAGCGCCTTATGACCGACGCCGTTCCTTTCCATGATCTGCCTGACGTGCTCTATCAAAGGCACCATTAGTTCCGGTGGACCTGGGTTTACATAGAAGTGGTGGCCAATTACATCTGCGTACTTGCCGCCACCCGCTTTGAGATAGTCCTCGAGCCAATTCAAGTTGTCACCTGCAACGGGTGGAGAGGTGACGATCGCGCTTGGATCCACGCGTTTGATTGTCGTGTACGCAATCTGTGCCAGTTGTACCAACTGAGGGATGGACCCCGAGTAAAAGCCTTTCGAGTTCGGCTCATTCCAGATTTCGTAATCCTTGATTCGCCCCTTGTACTTGGTGGCAATCGTCTCCACATAATTCTGCCAATCGGCCATGTTTTTCGGCTCCGCGACAGCGCCTTGCGGGCCGTGCCCCTTGTCATTTGGGCGAGCCGAGGCCCACGACGGACTCCAGGCCAAAGTTAGAAATACCTCCACTTTATGCTGCTCAGCCAAATCTAGTGCTCTGTCCAGATTCGAAAAATCCCACTTGCCCCGCTGCGATTCCAAAGTGGGCCAGTCCGTAAACGAATCCCAGAGTCGCAAGTCATAAAATTGGATGCTGGGCCACACCCCATTTTTGCCGACGTGGTGGCAGTGAAGTCCGAAGAGAGTACCGGGAATGGGCCAATCGGTCGGTTTCAAGGTGACCTGCGCTGACAGGCCCGCGCAGCAAAAGATCAGGACGGTCACACTCAGCGCGATTCGAAACAGCAGAGAAGATCTTTTCATTGAGTCCTCCCGACGTTGTCAAAAGTTATGTGCACTCGCGTGCTGATGTGGTTGTCCGCTCATCCAACAAGTGATCATCATTAATGCACATTCGACGAAATATGTCCACAAAGCTTTGATTCACGTACACAGGATCCTCACGGCGACGCTGAGGGGAAGATAAAAATGCCTTCGTTGTGAAGTGGAAATACATCGGTCCCAAAAAATTGTGGGCCTTCGAGGCATCTATTATTTCCCGTTTCTCGCCACCTTCGATGAACACGAGCTTGGCCATCGTCGCCACCCGCAGCGACA
>PLIC01000151.1:0-399 GCA_003139995.1 Candidatus Acidiflorens stordalenmirensis
ACGGTAATGTTCTGCACCGGTTCCATAAACAGCTGGATTCCCTGAACCCGGCTTACGCTGGAGTTGAGCCGCCGGATTACGTCGGAAGCATTCATCTTGCGTTGGTTGAGCGGCTTTAAATTGATCGACATCCGGCCGCTGTTCGTGGTTGTATTCGTGCCGTCGGCGCCGATAAACGATGAGAGGCTTTCCACCGCCGGGTCAGCCAGAACTACCTTTGCCAGCTCCATCTGCTTCTTTGCCATGGCCTTGGAGCCAATCGTCTGCGGNNTTGGGGATGATGATGTAAAGGAAAACCGTGAGCAGCAGTGTGGACACCGCGACCAACAGCGTAATCGTCTGGAATCGCAGGACGTATTTCAGCGTCCGGCCATAGAACGCGATCATCCCCTCGAAGGC
>PLIC01000151.1:409-579 GCA_003139995.1 Candidatus Acidiflorens stordalenmirensis
GCACTCATCATGGGCGTGAGCGTAAGCGAGACCACTGCCGAAACGATGATGGTGACGGCCAGGGTCACGGCAAACTCGCGGAACAGGCGCCCCACCACGTCGCCCATGAATAACAGAGGAATCAGCACGGCAATGAGCGACACGGTGAGCGAGAGAATGGTGAAGCCAAT
>PLIC01000151.1:586-8758 GCA_003139995.1 Candidatus Acidiflorens stordalenmirensis
GTAAGTGCCATCAGCGATAAGTTATCCAGGCTGTAACCCAGGATGTACATCGCCGCGAAAGTACCAATCAGCGACAGCGGCACAGCCACGCTCGGAATAATGGTGGCATAGAGACTCCGCAAGAAGAGGAAGATGACCAGCACGACGAGTCCGACCGTCAACAGCAATTCAAACTCAACGTCGGAAACCGATGCTTCGATGGAGGTGGTGAGATCGGTGAGCGTGGTCACCTGAATGCCCGTGGGCAGGTTGGCTTCAAGCTGCGGCATAAGTTGCTTGATGCTCTTGACCACGCTGATGGTGTTGGCTCCCGGCTGGCGTTGCACGTTTACGATGACCGCCGGGGTCTGATTCATCCACGCTGACTGATTATTGTTCTCTACGCCATTCACGATGCCTGCCACGTCGGTCAGCATCACTGGCGCGCCGTTACGATAGGCAACGACAACCTTCCGATAGTCGTCGCTGGTGACCAGTTGATCGTTGGCGTCGATCTGGTAATCCTGGCGCGGCCCATCGAAGTTTCCTTTGGCGGCGTTCACACTGGCCTGGGTCAGCGCCGTGCGCAGGTCTTCCAGGTTGATGCCGTAGGATGACAGAGCCGTGGGGTTGGCTTGAATGCGGACGGCTGGCTTTTGGCCGCCGCTGATGGTTACCAGGCCGACCCCGCTGAGCTGCGAGATCTTAGGCGCAAGGCGCGTGTCCACCAGGTCCTCGACCTGAGAAAGCGGCATGGAACTTGAGGTGATGGCCAGCGTAAGCACCGGGGCATCGGCTGGATTCGTCTTACTGTAGATCGGCGGCGAGGGCAGAATGGATGGCAAAAGACTCTGCGACGCGTTGATGGCGGACTGCACCTCTTCCTCAGCGACATCAATATTCAGAGTGAGGTTGAACTGCAGCACGATGACGGAACATCCGCCCGAGCTGGTGGAGGTCATCTGGCTCAAACCCTGCAGTTGGCCGAATTGGCGCTCCAGTGGCGCCGTCACCGTCGTCGCCATTACCGTCGGGCTTGCGCCCGGATAAAACGTGAGCACCTGAATGGTCGGATAATCGACTTCCGGCAAGGCGGAGACCGGCAGTTGTGTATAACCAACAATGCCGACCAAAAGGATTGCAGCCATCAGCAAAGAGGTCGCAACCGGCCGCAAGATAAACGGACGAGATGGGCTCACGGGGTGCTGCTCCCACTCGTGCTGGCCGCGGCAGGCGTGGTCGAGGCCTTGTTTGAAATGACGACCGCGGTGTTGTCCTGCAACTTATCGAAACTGCTGTTGGCGACAACATCCCCAGGATTGATGCCGTCAACCTGCGTTAGACCGCCGTCTGTAACTCCCGGCTTTATGCTGCGCATATGAGCGATATTGTTTTGAATCACATATACGAACGATGCTTGGCCATTTTGTTGAATCGCGGATGCAGGAATCAGCGTCACCCCCTGCAACGTATTCACGAGCAGCCGCGTGTTAACAAACTGGTTTGGGAAGAGCGCATGATTCTTATTGTCAAAGACGGATCGTGCTTTTACCGTCCCGGTCGTAGTGTCAATCTGGTTGTTGAGCGTCAACAGCTTCCCGCTTGCGATCTTCTTCAACCCGGTATCATCAAACGCATCGACGGTGAGCTTAGCCTTTTTTTGCAGTTGAGCTTCAACCGGGCCTAGACTGTCTTGCGGGATGGCGAAAATTACGGTGATGGGCGTCAACTGCGTGATGACGGCCAGAGTCACGGTTCCAGCAGACTGCACCACGTTGCCCGGATCCACAAGCCGCAAACCCACCAGGCCGGCGATGGGAGCGGTGATATGACAGTAGTCGACCTGGATCTGGTCAAATTGCACCATTCCCTGGTCGTTTTTTACTGTGCCCTCCTCCTGCAGTACAAGCTTTTCTTGGTCATCCAGGATTTGCTTTGCAATGGCGTTGCGCGCCCACGCTTCACGGTAACGCTCCAGGTCCATCTGTGCTTGTGCAAGCATGTTCTCGTCTCGCTCGAGCGCGCCTTGCGCCTGCAAAAGATTCGCGCGGTACTGACGCGAATCGATGTCAACCAGCGGATCGCCCTTGCTTACCAGTTGACCCTCCTTATAGTGCACGGCGTCGACCAGGCCATCCACCTGGCTGGTAATCGAAGCGGTATAGACCGGAGTGACCGTACCGGTTTCATCAAGGTAAACGCCGATGTCACCTTTTTTACCCGTCGCGCTCGTAACTGTGATTTTCGCCGGCGCGGGAGCCACTTTCTTCGTGGTTTCGAGGTGGCGCCATACCAGCACGACTACAAGCACAAGGACGAGCAACAACAGAATCCATATGACGACCCACACTACTTTATGCCGGTGAGGTTCCGAACCGTGGGCCGTGAGTTGATGGTTACGGTCGATCAAGGGATGCTCATTTGTGTCAACGGTCAAAAGGGATCTCCTTTTCCGGCTCCGAATCGCTAAAAATTATAGTCCAACGAGAAAGTTTCCGAAGTGAGCCATTCTGCACAGTATTTCGAAAGGGAATGAGCGAGTCTATCGGGGGCGAAGAGAGCAGTTTATTCGCCAACCAGACGGCCTATTTGTGGCGACGGGCGGACTTGTAGCCGCTCCGGTGCAACTCGACAACAGCAGCGCGCAGAGAATTTGCGCCACCCCAAGCGAAAACAGAGGGGCAAGCGGTGGCGACGTCGCGAAGCAAGGCAAAGCCGCAGATATTGCCCGAGCGAGTTAACGAATTCAGTGCGGCAGATTAAATTGGTGGAGGCCAATATGGCAAAAACGGCGGTTGGCTTGTTTGAGAATCCGGGCTCGGTCGACGAGGTCGTTCGCGATCTCAAGGCCAGCGGTTTCCCTCAGAAGGACATCCGTGTTTTAGGCGAGCCACGGGACATGGCGGGTAGCGGAGTCATGAGTACCCCACACACTGATTTTGAAGTGGACTTGATTCGGGACCTTAGGGCGATCGGGGCCGCCGAAGCGGACGCGGAAGCTTACGTCCGAGGAGTCCGGCGTGGAGGAGTCATGGTTTTCGCAACCGGCCCGGGCGAGAAGGCGGACGCGGCTGCTGAGATTATGAACCGCCATTGTGCCGTCGAGATCGAAGAGCTTAGCGCCTCGGTACCGCACCTCCCTAGCACGGCCGGCGATGACGTAGCTCCTGGTCGCGATAGTTCTGTCCAAGCTGGGAGGGTCCGCTCCCCTGGCGCCGGTGCTCGCCTGTTCGTGTGGTAGCTCTTTCACGAAAGACAGACGTGTTGGGAGTCGCAGGTTGACTTGTGCTATCTGGTTTCTTACTTTGGCTCCGCCCAGAATGAGCGACTTATTTCGTTGTTCAACCCGCGCACCGCAAATTGGCATTTAATGAAGGTTGAAGATAGTTCTCGGGAGGTTCCGTGGCGAAACGTAGATCGCGTGATGACGAAGCGCAGTTCGATGAACCAGGAAGCGATTCCGGGCAGGGAGGCTCGGACAGCGCTGGGCAATCGGGGGACACTCAGGGTCTCTCGCAAATTGCAGACGCTGCCAGCGAAAGCGTCGAAGAACTCGCCGATACGGATCAACCATATGAGGCGGAGGCGGTCGGCGGCGTCGAGGATGCTGCCGACCACCCGGAGAGGCCTGTGCGCACCCGTGAGGATCGTGCCCGGTCAGATGAAATTCCGCCGGAGCGGGACGAATAGCGGTTGCGACCGTAAGGGCGCGCGCATTCTCCACAGCCAGTGTGCAATAGCGAACAGTTTTCTTGTTCGTGCGCTGTCATAGTTCGGTTTGAGTCGTAGCTTGATGGTCCGAGAATCACGGCAAGTCGCCGAGGAGACGAAGAAATGTCCAAAGAAAATTCGGTTGTCGCCGTGTATCACACGCATACGGAGGCGGATCAAGCGGTGAAGGAACTTCAGCGTGGCGGAGTCGACATGCGCAAGTTATCGATTGTTGGCAAGGGCTACCACACCGATGAGCAGGTGGTGGGCTACTACAACACAGGCGACCGCATGAAGTATTGGGGCAAGATGGGCGCATTCTGGGGAGGCTTTTGGGGGCTTTTATTCGGGTCTGCGTTCTTCATGATTCCGGGCATCGGCCCAATCTTAGTGGCTGGACCACTGGTGGCGTGGATCGTGGGAGCGTTGGAAGGTGCGGTGGTAGTAGGAGGGTTGAGCGCTTTGGGTGCTGGCCTCTACAGCATAGGAATTCCTAAGGACAGCATTGTGAAGTACGAAACAGCGCTCCAGACGGATCAATTCCTGCTGATCGCCCACGGGACGGCTGCGGAAGTGGCCAAGGCGAAGGACATCATTGAAAGCACGCATCCTCTCTACTGCACATTGCACACAGCCGAAGCCGCGGCGGCTTAGCAAGAAAGTGCGGAGGAAAAGGAGTGAAACATGCTTGGAACCATATTGATCGTGATTTTGGTCTTAGCACTCTTTGGTGCGCTGCCACGATGGCCGCATAGCAGAGACTGGGGTTATTACCCGAGCGGAGGATTGGGGCTGATCCTCTTGATCGTCGTCATTCTCCTGGTTCTCGGTCGCATTTGAACCATGCGTTACCCGGCAATCTCTTCAGGCACCATAGCCAAGGGTTGGCGCCTCCTTACTGTCCGTGCGGTGGCACTTCTTCTGATCGTGCTCGTCTGCCGCGGAGGTTCGTCGGCGTATTCCGTGCTGACGCACGAGGAAATCGTCGACCTGCTCTGGACCGACGAGATCCGCCCTCTGTTGCTCAAGCGATACCCCGGGCTGTCGGAAGATCAGATCAAAGAGGCGCATGCCTACGCCTACGGAGGCGCCGTCATCCAGGATCTCGGCTACTATCCTTTCGGCAGCAGTGAATTCAGCAACCTGGTGCATTACGTTCGCAGCGGAGATTTTGTCCGCGAACTGTTGCTGGAAAGCACAGATGTGAACGAGTATGCCTTCGCTCTGGGCGCGCTGGCACACTATACGTCGGACATTACCGGGCACTCGCTGGCAGTTAACCAGGCGGTGGCCATCGAGTATCCAAAGCTGCGAGCGAAGTACGGCAAGTCGGTGACGTATGCCGAGGACAGAACGGCACACTTGAAAACCGAGTTCGGCTTCGACATGATACAGGTGGCGAAGAATCGTTACGCATCGCAGCAGTACCACGATTTCATCGGGTTTCAAGTGTCAAAGCCCCTGCTCGAGCGAGTCTTCCCAGTGGTATATGGATTAGAAATAAAAGATGTGCTCGCTCATGAGGATCTCGCCATCGGCTCCTATCGTTTCTCCGTCAGCCGGATGATCCCGGAGATGACCAAGGTCGCGCTGCAAACCCATAAGAAAGACATGATGCGCGAGCGGCCCGACTTCGCGAAGAAAGAGTTCCTGTACCGTCTTTCGCGCTCCGACTATGAAAAGGAGTGGGGGAAGGACTACACCAAGCCAGGATTCGGAACCCGGCTCCTCTCAACCCTCTTGCGCTACATGCCGAAAATTGGTCCCTTCAAGGGGCTGGGCTTCAAGAATCCGACTCCGCAGACCGAGGACCTGTATTTCAAGAGCATCAATTTGACCGTCGATCAATACCGGACTTTCCTACACGCAGTAGGCACTGACTCGCTCCTGCTGCCCAATTGCGATCTTGATAGTGGCCAAGTGACCAAGGCAGCGGAATACTCGCTCACCGACGACACCTATGCAAAGTTTTTGGATCAGTTGTCAGCGCGGAAGTTCGATCGGACGTCGCCGGAGCTGCGCACCAACATCCTGAACTTTTATGCCGATCTCTCGGTTCCAATCGAGACGAAGAAGAACCAGGTTCGCTGGCAAAGCGTACTGACCGAGCTGGACCAGTTGAAGTCCGCGGCGCCGGTGCCGCCGGTGGCGGGTAGCCCTGTACAGTGATTCCCGGTGTGGTTACTCCACTTCAAGAACGCAGCGGTCAATGTGGTCCGCGACGTGGGAAAGAATGACCGCTTTCGTGACATTGGTCGGTGCCCAATTTTCGCATTCCTGCTTTCGCCAGCCAGGGAAACACCCACTATGGTTTCGGTGTTGCGGGCGCCGAAGCCTGAACCGGTTGGTCCGAGGTTGTTTTGGATGCGACACCCACCTGCGTTTGTTTGTTAGGCGGAATCTCGGTCCCGGCTGGATAAATGAAAATCTGCACTGTACCCCAGCCGGCATCCGAATTCGCATTCGTCTGTTTGCCCATTCCCAGAGTTTTAAGCTGACTATCGTCAAATCCGAAGTTCTCGACCAGATACTCGCGCACAACCATAGCCCGGGCTTCCGTTAGCACCAAGTCCTTCTGGGTATCGCCTTCCATGCCAGCGGATGCCACGACCACCGCAAACCCGAACTGGTTGTTAGCCAGGAACTCGCCTCCAGCGTTTAGAGATTTCTGGTTCTTCAGCTTGGCCGAATCTTGCTTATCGAAAAGCTGCTTGGCAGTGTAGGTAAACTCCTTTATCGGTGTGCCTTGCGGCAGCCGTTCGATCTCATTTTGTGCCAGCTCGGCGGAATCTTCGTAGCCGCGGTTCTTGAAATACCCGCGCAAGAAGAAGTTGTGCTTCATGGCTTCCATATTCTCCTGGAAGTCGGTAACCCCTGTTTGCGCCTGGACCATCGTGTCCTGCATGGTGCTCGTCGTCTGTGCGAGGTTGTTATAGAGCTGCTTGTCGTTAACCAGCGCGCCTACGGTTCCCTGCCCCCCATTGATCTTGGCGCTTATCGAGTCTAGATTGGCCGTCGCCCGAGTGGCGTTCTGGATGGCCTGCTGGCTGCTATCCAGAATGCCGCTCGTCTTTTGAAGCAGGTCTGCCATTTCGAGTGGCGGCTCGCTCGAGATGGTATCGCCGTCCCGCACGTCGGCCTTCCCAGCGGATCCAAACGAGATCGCGAGATATTGGTTGCCCAACAACCCCTCGGTTTCGATTGTGGCCACAGAATCTTGCTTTATGATCTCGTGCGTCGACTTGCCGAGATCCATGATTACCGTGACCTTTTCGCCCGGCTTGTGGGGCAACACAATGCTGCGCACAGTTCCACTGTGAACGCCGCCCACCCGCACATCGCCTCCAGCGTCCAGGCCCGCCACATTGTCGAATTGCGCCTTCAATTGGTACGTCGAGCTGAAAAGATACTGCTTGCTCCCGATGATGAAGACACCGATCACCAGTATTGCCAGTGTCGCAACGATGAAAGCTCCTAACCGCGCCGCTCGCGACATATGTCCTCCTACGAATGCTTTAGAAATTCCCTAACAAACTCGACATCACTTTTCTGAAGTTCTTCAAAGTTGCCTTCGATCACCACATCCCCCTCATTGAGCAGGGCCAGACGGTCCGCAATCGCCTTCGCGCTGTGCAGATCGTGAGTCACCACGATGGATGCCATGTGATGTTCCGCCTGGAGCTTGAGAACCAAATCATCGATCTCCGCGGCGCTGATGGGGTCGAGACCGGCGGTGGGCTCGTCGAGCAGCAGAATATCCGGCTCCAAAGCCAGCGCGCGTGCCAGCCCTACTCGTTTCTGCATGCCACCGGAGATATCCGAAGGCATCTTGTTAAGATCGCCTTCCATGCCCACTTCCGCCAGTAGCGCCCTGACCCGGTCGCCCCGCTCAGACTTCGACATCGCCTTCTTATGGTGCTGCAGCGGAAAAGCCACGTTCTGCTCGACGGTCAGCGAATCGTAAAGCGCGGCGTTCTGAAACACAAAACCTATTTTCTTCCTGATTTCGCCGAGTTGATCGAGAGCCAGGCCGGCGATGTCTTGACCGTGGATGCGAACCGACCCCGAGTCAGGCTTCTCCAGGCCGATGATAAGCCTTAGCAAGACGCTCTTACCGGTACCACTGCGCCCCAGCACCGCCAGGGTCTCGCTGCGGCTCACGGTCAAACTAATCCCGTTCAACACCTTTTGACTTCCGAAGGACTTATGCAAGTCCTCGACGGCGATAACTGGCGCACTGCCGTCTTTCTCGGCTTCTCCTCGCTTCACGGCAATTTGATCGATTGTGTCCATACTTGTTTCGCGAGCTGTCTAATCCGCGACCTGTCTAATCAATGGTCATGGGAAAAATATGAGAATGATTTTCACCAGCACGACATCGGCCAGGATCACGAACAGCGAAGACAAGACTACCGAGCTTGTGGCCGCACGGCCCACGCCCTCGGCGCCTCCCCGTGTACGCATTCCCTGAAAACACGCGAT
>PLIC01000260.1 GCA_003139995.1 Candidatus Acidiflorens stordalenmirensis
ACCAGCATTTCTCAACCCTGATTGCTTGCAACTGCGTGGGCAGCATGAGCCCAATAACCTTGGCTAAGCGTGTCGCCGACGTCTATCTCGCAAACGAACTTGCGAGCGCGGAGAAGATGAGCTCTGCGCAGAGCGAAACGTCCGTACCGGCTACTACACTCAGGCAGTATGCCGGCACCTATTGGAGCGAAAAAAACGGAGCCTTGCGAACATTCATGGTGCGCGACGGCAAATTGGTCATGGAAGCGTCGGGGACTAGCTACGATATGGTCGCTGTCGGGGACGGGCAATTCGAAGCGGTTGAACCGGATCCGGAGCATAAGGATAGGTATGCTTTTCGCGCCGCTGGAACCGGGAATGCACTGCAACTGGAGGCTTGGGAGGGTGGGGCGCCCACAATTTACGAAGCGGTGAAAGGGCCGGCTCCGGGGGCGTCACGCTTGGCGGATTACGCCGGTGTGTACACCAATGATGAGATTCGTACCACGTGGACACTGGTCGTGCAAAGCGGCAAGCTCATCCGGCAGCAGTGGATGACTGAAGATGAAGAACTCGAACCCGCCTTCACCGATGGTTTTATTGGCGACCTGAGTGAAGGCCAATTCCTTATCCACTTCGATCGCGACCGCACCAACCATGTAACTGGTTTCGACGCGTCCACTGACATGGTCCGGCCGATGAAATTCATTAAAGTGTCGAACAGTACTGCTCAATAACAGATTCCCAGTGTCGCGGAACGGTGAAGGAAGAGCGTTTCGGGAGCGGGTGAACGGCCATGAGGTTCTGATCAATTCCGCCAGGCCGGACATGCAGGCGCAAAGCCAATGAGATGCATGTGACGTTTTACAGGTGTAAAGCGTCGTCGGACGTCAACAGAAGTTTGGTGAACTATTGAAGCGGTTCATGTAGGCGGGTAGCTCAGTTGGTTAGAGCGCTACCTTGGCACTCTAATGGAACTGGGAACCGCCATGTTTCTGAGCGACTGGATGCGTGATGCTGGTTCGTGCCAGCCTAAAGATCGCCTGGCAGGATCTGGATTTTCTGAATCAGAAGATCAATGTCTGGCGCACCTGGCTCGACGAAGAAGCCCCGCGACTGCGCGTGCGGATCGAAGAAACGCAAAGTGAAAAAGCTGGCACGCGGTCAGGCGAAACGCTAAACCGTTCGCCCAAGCCGAAGCAGTTGCGGGCATGGGCCAGCGCCCATGCCCGACTCCCGCTGTGAGGAGACAACGAACTCTTGTTGCAATCATCCACTGAGCCGGCAGCCGCTACCATCCGTACTTCGAACAGCCAGGCATTCTGTTGCAAGTCCATCGACAAGCTTATCTCGGAGTCGGAGAACCCGGAGCACCGGCTCAGTAAAACGCTGGGGCTGTGGTCACTGACGGCGCTCGGCATCGGCGCCACCATCGGTTCGGGAATCTTCGTGCTTACGGGGACGGCAGCGGCAGGAGAATATTTCCAGGCGCCTTCTATCCTGCACGCGCAGGCACTCGACTTGATCGTGAATTTCATACGTACCGGCAGCACGGCCGGAGCGTTGATGCATGGCCGTCCGCCGGCCGGGCCTTCGATTGCCATTTCGTTTTTCCTGGTGGCGATCGCGTGCAGTTTTGCCGGATTGTGCTACGCCGAATTGGCGTCGATGATTCCGATTGCCGGCAGCGCCTATACCTACTCCTACGCGACGCTCGGCGAAATTTTTGCCTGGATCATCGGCTGGGACCTGATTCTCGAATACGTGGTCAGCAACGTTGCGGTGGCGGTGGGGTTCGCCGGTTATACGAAGGCGCAGTTCGCGGCGTTCGGTATCAACTTGCCCGATAAATGGGCGAGTCCGGTCTGGGCCTCGGGACAGTGGACGGGCGCTTACTTTAATCTACCGGGCTTCCTGATCGTCTTCATTCTCACGCTGCTGCTGGTGCGCGGAGTGAAGGAATCGGCCGAGACGAACAACATCATGGTTGCGATTAAGGTCGGCGCCATCCTGACCTTCATGGTTGTCGGTGGAATGCTGGTCAAGCCCGCGAACTGGACGCCCTTCGCGCCTTCTGGTTTTGCGGGGATCGTGACCGGCGGGGCGATCGTTTTCTTTACTTACATCGGGTTCGATACAGTCTCGACCGCTGCGGAGGAATCGCGTAATCCGCAGAAAGATTTGCCCTTCGGCATTATCATGTCGCTGATTGTTTGCACTTTGCTTTACGTTGGTGTTGCTCTGGTGCTGCTTGGCATGATGAAGTACACGACCTTCGTTTCGGGTGAAGCAGCCGAAGCGCCCGTTGCCTACGCGATGAAGTATCTGGGAGTGCACCCGGTCTTCCGGTCGGTGATCGTGATTGGTGCGCTGACGGGGATGATCTCTTCGTTGCTGGTGTTTCAATACGGGCAGGCGCGTATCTGGTACGCCATGTCTCGCGATGGCTTGTTGCCGAAGTTGTTCTCGGCGGTGCATCCGAAATATAAGACACCGCACTGGTCCACGTGGATCGCCTGCTTTGCGGTGGGAATTCCCGCCGGGCTCGTGGATATTGGGGATGCCGCCGACCTCGCCAACATTGGGACGCTGTTTGCCTTCGTGCTGGTTTCGCTGGGTGTGATTCTTCTGAGACGCAATCAGCCCGACCGCAAGCGTGCGTTCCGCGTGCCGTTTGTGCCGTGGTTCCCGCTGATCTCAATCATTCTGTGTGGCGGACTGATGTTCGGGCTTACGGTGATTACCTGGCTGCGCTTTGTGATCTGGCTGGCGCTGGGGCTGGTGATATATATCTTCTACAGCCGGCACCATAGCGAGTTCTGCAAAGACAAACAAATCGGGTGATCGGATCAAAGGATCGGGTGATCCAGTCACACCTCGAAATCAGAACCAAATCACCCGATGACCCGATCATCCGAAAGGAGCACCGTGAACCTGTCGTTGGACCGCAAAGCAATCACGTCCGCGCTGGGCAAACTGAAATTCCGCACACAGGCGTTCATTAACGGAGAATTCTCTCCATCATCCAGCGGTAAAACCTATGCCGCGATGAACCCGGCCAATGGCAAGAAACTTGCCGAAGTTGCCGCGTGTGAACCTGCCGACGTAAACCGCGCCGCGGCCGCGGCGCGCAAACCCCTTCGAGAGCCCGGTAATTGCCTTCGACCGCTACACTCCCCTTGTAAACGGGTGCGCGAAAGGATGAGTCCATGCAACTATCTTCGTGCAGCAAGCGAAGAGTGAATTCGTCAAGCATTAAGGCGATGGTAGAACCGCAAGCCGAATCTGTCGTTGACGAGGTGCCGCTGTTTACTAAGGCGTCGCAAGCCATATTCTGGCATAAGATGCTCGACGCGAATGGGGTGTCGCACTACTGGGGGCACTTTGGCAGTGATCCGTGTCCGGTGGCCTTTGTTGCTTTTGATCCAGAAAGACATGTGTGTGCGATCGGTTTCATAAACACGGGCAATAGTAAGTCTATTACGCTGACCTTGCGTCAGATCATGTTCCGCTTGTTTGAAGCCGCCGAGGAACGGAGAACGACTTGTGTTTAAGGAAGGCGGATTAATGAGGTGGTGTCGAGACGAATCCGGTAGGGAGAACATATGAGGCCGACCTGGGCGGAAGTATCCTTGAAAATCTTGAGACATAACTTTAGGAGTATCCAGCACCATGTAGGCACCGACGTTACTGTCTGCGCTGTACTCAAAAGTAACGCATTTGGTCACGGTGTAGTCGAGTGTGCCCGGGCCCTGGAAGAGGAGGGTGCAACGTGGTTCGCCGTGACGTCTACAGAGGAAGGGGTTCGCCTTCGTGACGCAGGCGTTACCGGCCGAATATTGCTATTGACCGGCTACTGGCAGGGAGAGGAGGAGGAGGTTGTGAAGCGCCAGCTAACGCCTTCCGTTTGGGAGCCGTGGCACATTAAGCTTCTAGCCGACGTAGTCGATAAGCTCAGCTGCGCGCCTTTTCCGGTGCACGTAAAGGTGGATACTGGCTTGGCACGCTTAGGTGTCGGGTGCAAAGCTCTACCGGATTTACTTCAGGTCATAAGATCCGCACCGGGTCTGGCACTAGAAGGTGTATTTACTCATCTGGCATCTGCGGAAGTGCTGGACGCACCGGACGTCCCGGAGCAGATGAGGTATTTTCAAATCGTGCGGAACACGGTCCTGAAGGCTGGGTTTTTATCGGTGAACTTTCACATGGCTAATTCAGCTGCGTTAGCAACTCGACCTGCGACGTGGAAAGATATGGTCCGGCCAGGCGTCGGTTTGTTCGGGTATTTCCCTGATTCGGTTTCCAATCGGGTCCAGAGTCCAATCACCAGTCCGGCGACAATGCCGGTGCTCTCTTGGAAGACTCGAATCATCTCCCTGCGTGAAGTCGGTGCAAACCAGCGGGTTGGGTATAACGGGACCTATGTAACCGCCGTACCAACGCGGCTAGCTGCGCTGCCGGTAGGTTTTGCAGACGGTCTAAGCCGGCAGCTCTCGTCGCGAGGACGGGCTATCGTGCGTGATGCCTTTGCGTCAATAGTAGGCCTTATAGCCACGGACATTACTCTTCTCGACGTCACTCGGATAAGAGACGTCAGCGTAGGTGACGAGGTCATACTTATAGGTAGCACAGAGCACTGTCACATTACAGCTCGGGAACATGCCGACATTCGGGGGACAGCTCCCGACTCAGAGCTGTTGGAAGTACTTTGCGGGATTGGCAGCCGAGTCCGGCGCCAATATATCTACTGAAGTGGTTTCGGATCACGGTTCCTTGCTACACTAATCCCTGCGGTTTTGCGGGAATCTGCATTCCGCAGGCCGGTACAAGTCAGGAACTGCTAGTGTGCTGTCCCGGAAATGCGTTTACATAGTCGCTGGACTTTAGCGAAAATCGAGTCCGCCTTTGCCGTCCAGACGAAGGGTCGGGCGTTCTGGTTGTCATTTTCCACGAATTGATCGATCTTGGTCACCAGTTCCTTCACAATGCGGGAAGTTCCGCGCCGGATGGCGCGTTGGGTAATCCGGTTGAAGCAGATCTCCACCTGATTGAGCCGGGAGGTGTGGGTCGGAGTGAAGTGCACATGATAGCGCCGCCAGCTGGCGCTTCACGCGCGGATGCTTGTGGGTCGCGTAGTTGTCCACGATCACATGCGCGTCTAAGTCCGGCGGCACGTTCTTGTCGATCTGCCGCAGGAAGTCCAGATACTCTTGATGCCGATGACGTCGCCGACACTGCCTCAGTACCGTGCCCTTGACCGTGTCCAGCGCCGCAAACAGGGTCGTGGTCCCATGACGCCGGTAATCGTGGGTTACGCCTTCGACGTAGCCCAGGCCATGGGCAGCATCGGCTGGGTGCGTTCGAGCGCTTGAATCTGGTTCTTTTCATCCACGCAAGGAACCACCGCGTTTTCCGGGGGATTCAAATACAGCCCCACGATGTCGCGCACCTTCTCCACGAAAAACGGATCGGTCGAGAGCTTGAAATGTCGCTGGCGATGGGGTTCCAGGCCGAACCCCCGCCAGATGCGGTGCACCGTCGATTTCGAAAGCCGGGTCTGGCCTGCGATCTACCGTACACTCCAGTGCGTACCCCCTTTCGGTTTCGTCTCGAGCGTCTTGCGCACTAACTGGGCCAGCCGTTCATCGCTGATCGGCCGGGGACGGCCTGAGCGCAACTCGTCATGCAGTCCCGACACCCCCTGCTCCAGGAAGCGTCGCCGCGATTTGCCCTCACGTGAAGAGCTGTTTTCGGTTGTCGCTGTGCGACTGGCGCCCTGCAACTACCCTGCACGCAGCGGCAGACGCGATTTCGGCCATGGAGTCGCCCACGGTAACTGGCCACACGGATCGATCCGCACGTGTCTGGAATCAGTGCACTGCACGTTCCGGGAACGGGAAATCGCTGGCTATGAGCGGGTGGCGCAGACGTACAGGGAAATTGTGCGCAGCCGGCGCGACACGCAGCGAGAGCGTCGACCTTGTTTCCCGGGCGTCCGCCTAAACGATCGGCAGTTTGCTCGCTCTGGATCGCTCCAAATACCCGACGCAAAAGGAAAGCAGACAGGTAGCGGCCGCCATGGTTGTTGCACTTGCGAGATCCCGCGTCGGGTCAAGCTCTACAATATCCAGAGTCCGCACTTTCGGATGCAGGCCGCACAGCCGGGCGGCTACTCGCAAGTCCCATAAGGTTAGGCCACCCGGCCGAGATCCCGGGCACGCCGGAGCCAGCGTCCGGTCCAGCACATCCAGGTCGACATCAACGTAGATCGCTTCCGCGACTGTCGACAGGTACTCGAGCGCCTGGCTAACCACCGTATCTACACCCCTGGCCCGTACCTCCTGGGCGGGCACAAGGGTAATACCAGCCGACTCGGCGACTTCGAGGTACGACTTGGAATTGCAGAACGAATGGGCGCCTATCTGAACGATGTGAGAGCCCGGCAGCCCATCTTTAAGCAGTGCCCGGATTGGATTACCGTTATTGAGTCCGTGCTGGAGATCGCGGACATCAAGGTGCGCATCGAGTGTCAGCAAGCCGCCGTTGCTGAGCGATTTGCAGGTCCCATGACAACCGGCGCGGGTGATGCTGTTATTGCCGCCCAAAACAATCAGCGCCGGTTGACGGCTGAGCGCCGATCGAACGCCCTCGACGATCGGACAAAACGCGTCACTGGGATCAAGGGCCGCAACCGGCAAGTCGCCAAGGTCTTCGGGCCGGATCGCCAGAAGATCGACGCCGTTATCCAGATCGTAAGTGCTAAATCCTGCCAAACTCTCGCGTATGGACTTGGGACCCAAGTGATAATGCAGGCCCGGAGTTATTGAGCCAATCGTGACCGGAGCGCCCACTATCCCGAGAGAGGGCAGATTAGGACCGCCACCGGCCTGGAGCCAGTGCAGTGCGCTCGGCCACTTTGGATCGGTCGTGCNNTATCTCGCCTGTCTTGCAGGCTTGGGCAAGCGTATTGATATCGGGATGAAGCGGCCGGTCTTCCTCCAGCGTTCTTACGTGTTGGCGGATGACCTTGTGGGCGGCCGAGCAGGCGGAAGATGGTTTCTTCGGAGCAAGGAAATCAAACGCCTGAGCCGCAGCCATCAGTTCGATCGCAGTCACATACCACGAATTCTCAATAATCTGCCGGGTTTTGATGGCGGTGGTCATGCCCATCGAGACAAAGTCTTCCTGGTCAGCCGCGGCGGGTATAGAACCGACGGCGGCCGGAGTGCTCAACACGCGGTTCTCGCAGACCAAGGCCCCCGCCGTATATTGGGTGAGCATCAACCCGGAGAACATTCCAGCGCCTTTGGTCAAAAACGCCGGGAGGCCCATTGATAGGTGAGGATTCAACAGACGGTTGAGCCGGCGCTCGGACAGAACCATCATGGTTGTTACAGATGTTCCCAGCAATTCCAGAGCGAGGGCCATGGGTGTGCCCTGGAAGTTCGCCCCGTTCAACACCAGATCCTCATCGGGGAAGAAAATGGGGTTATCGGCGGCGTGGTTGAGTTCGATTTCCAACATCTGGCGCGTCCATTGGAACGCGTCGCGGGCGGCTCCGATGACTTGCGGACTCGACCGGAGCGAATAGGCGTCTTGCACCTTCTTCCCTGTACGCTCAAGCAACTCTGAGGCCTCCGTCAACTTCCGGACATTCGCGGCGCATTCCTGGGCTCCGGGGAAACCCCGTACCAGATGGACACGCGGATCATAGGCAATCATATTGGCATTTAGCGACTGCAGCGTCATCGACAGAGCGACTTCCTGGGTGCGGAGTAACCGCCCGGCATCGTAGAGCTGAATGCAACCCATTCCCGTAATCAGATCGGAGCCGTTGATGGCGGCCAAGCCGTCTCTTTCGCGAAAAACTATAGTGGGAATTCCGGCTTCATCCATCCCAGTTTTGGCCGGCATCCGCTTTCCCTGGTAGAACACTTCGCCTTCGCCCATCAGGGTAATCGCCATCTGCGACATGGGCGCCAAGTCGCCGCACGCGCCCACTGAGCCCTTCTGGCACATCACCGGAGTGACACCCTTGTTGAGCATGTCGATCTGGGTCTGCACGACTTCAAGCCGGATACCGGAATGACCCCAACAGTGCGTGTTTAGACGGGAGATCATTCCGGCGCGGGCATCTTCCTCGCTGCAGGGTTCGCCGCAACCGGCAGCATGGGAATAAAGAATGTATCTCTGATACTGCTGCACCTGCTCCGGCGTCAGCCGCACCTCGGCGAGTTCCCCCACGCCGGTGTTGACGCCGTACATCACTTCCCCACTCTCGATCTTACGTTCCAGCAGTGATCTGCACTTGACAAGACGGGCGACCGCCTCGGGGTGCATCGCTATTTGTTCGCGGTTTCTGGCGGCTCTTACGACGTCTTCAATGGCCAGGGAGTGGCCGTCCAGCACGAGCGTTAGTCCCTGCTTGCGAGCGTTAGCGGAAGATTTCATGACGATAAGATCCTTTTGTTAAGGTCGCGGTAGCGCGTGGACCCCGGCCCGGCGGGCATGTCGGTTCGCCGGAATCGGAGAGCCACGGTCGCCCCTAGGTCGTAAAATATTGAATTTCCCGGAACTGTTGAAGTGGTTTTGCTGGTATTATCGGACTGTTTTCTCAAGAATCAATTGAAAGGCCGAATATGGACAGCGAAATCGACGGACTAATCGACGAAATCTCACGGAAGATTCTGAGGGAGCTGCAAAAGGATGCCCGCATGTCGTTCGCCGAACTGGGAAGGCAGGTCGGCCTGTCTCCTTCGGCCACGGCCGAACGCGTTCGGCGCCTTTGGGACGAAGGCATCATCCGCGGCTATCGGGTCGATATCGATCCCCGCGCTCTTGGCTATGGCGTCATGGTATTCACCCGGATGGTGTGTGACGGCGAGAAGTACAAGCAATTCCTCGCCTACATCAAGACCGTGGATGAGATTCGCGAATGCTACCACATCACTGGAAGCGATGCCCTGATCATGAAAATTTTGGCGCGTTCGATCGAGGAACTGGACGGTATTGTGATGAAATTCCTCGCCTACGGCGTGCCCAACTCAAGTGTTGTCATCGCAGATCTTGTGGTCCGCACGGAATACGATCTGAATCCGGCGAGGCCCACGAAACCCCATGGAGTGCGTCAGGAAACGGTCCGGTTGGGTTGATGCCGGGGTTTGGGTTCCGAGGGGGTTTACGGCCCTGATGGGATTGTACCGGCTGGAACCGGAGAGATATCGCTAATCTAGGTTGGTTTCTGCTTCCCACGTACGATCCAGCATTATGCCGTTGTTTCAATGGAAATATCAGGATATTGTAAACAAAACAACCAGGGGCAAGCTGTTTTTTTGGTTGAATGTCCCTTCCCACTGACCTACAGAGTCATTAGGATGATGAGGTGCTTCCGTGCCAATTTCATGAGCAGGATCTCTCCCAAGATAGTGACGCTGGAAGCGTCACATCTGCACTGTAAGGGCTGGCAGCAAGCAGCGGCTTGGGAAAGACGGACTGATTCAATTGTCCAGGTCACCCTGCAATCAGCACGACTCCCGACCGCGCCCCAGCGCGATACGTTTCACCTACAACCGGTAATGCTGTGTTCCATTCCCAAATCTCGTGCGGCGAATCAAGCGCAGTATCAATCCACCGCCGCCAGGTCTCTGCACCATCCCTCACAGTCGGAAGTTCAAAATCGAGAGCTTCCCAATAAGCATTCAAGATGACGTGCAACAGCAGTCCTCATTTCTCAGTTCCGCAGATATGGCGAGGCTGAGGGAACGACGTTGGGTTGTCGTGCTGAAGATTAACGAATGGACGTTGATTACCGATGAATCGTTCGTGAAAAAGCTTCAACAAGTCCGAAGCAAGAAACTTCCGAATGAAACCGGGGGTGTGTTGCTGGGGTCGTGGGACCTCACGCGCCGTATAGTCTATGTCGTCGACACGATTGCGGCACCCCCGGACAGCGAAGAACGGACCACCCTATTCATCCGCGGGAGCGCGGGACTGCGCGAACGGGTCATAAAGGCTGGAGAAAGAACGGGCGGCATGATTCAGTACATGGGCGAGTGGCATTCACACCCTGATGGCTACGGTACGGTGCCGAGCGAGGACGACAGCAATATCTTCAGCTGGCTTTCGGAAAAGACCCAAGAAGACGGGTTTCCTCCGATAATGCTGATCGTCGGTGAAGGTGGCATGCGGTGGTTTATAGGCGAAATTGAAATTGCCCGCGGGCAGGCATAGAGGGGGAAGCGAGAGTGTTTAAACCTAACTTCGACGAATACACGCGCAGAGCAAGATACCTTCCGATGCTCATCGTGCTGATGCCTTGTGCGTTGCCGGCGATCGTTCTTGTGGCGCGGTTCTCCACGTGGGTGAGCGCCCTAGTGGGTCCACTGATCGCGTTAGGTCTGCCGTACTGGTTGGCTCAGACTGGACGTGACCGCGGCAAGCGCAAAGAGGCAGACCTGTATGCCCTTTGGGGTGGCAAGCCTAGCACTGTGAAGCTACGCTACCGCGACACCACGATCAACAATCATACGAAGGTACGCTATCACGCCAACGGGCAAGCGTTAGTGCCCAGAGTCAGCTTCCCAACCGCAACCGAAGAGACTGCTGATCCTGTTGCAGCGGATTCAGTTTATGAAGCCTTCGGTGATGTTTTGCGCGAGCGTACTCGTGACACTAAGAAGTACCGCCTTGTTTTTGAAGAACTCATGAATTATGGATTTCGTCGCAATCTCTGGGGATGGAAGACGCTGGGCATAGCACTGTCCGGTACCGTACTCGTCACGTTGTCTGGGCTGTTGATCTGGTCTGCCCACACACGAGCGGCATCCGCAGCATTTTTGGCGGGGACAACGATTGTCGACGCTGGCATCTTGGCCTTTTGGCTTTTCGGGGCCAACCCAGCGTGGGTCAAGATCGCCGCTGACGCCTATGCCGATCGGCTGTTGGAGGCCTCTGACAATTTGGCGGGTGCAGGGCATAAACAACGCGCAAAAGCAACGGGCAGCACTAGTGCAATGACTTAGAAGGGGACATTGTTGAAGACGAGAAGAATCTTGATCGATTGGCAGCATGCGAATGGGCAGCTTCCGTATATGGCCGCCAAGGTGGTGCAAAAGGCTGCCTGCACCTCTGAAACGCCCTAGCCGACCTGAACCCCTTCCAGCAGCCGAATCCCAGCAGAATCGTTTTGCCGAATGGGTCACCCAAGGCAGACCGTCCATGGGAAAATGAATCCCCGATGAATGCCGCAATCCCAGAGCGCAGACCGGCAACCGAAGAAATCTCCGGTGTGATCGAGCGGGTCACCTTCCACAACGACGAAAGCGGCTTCTGCATCCTGCGAGTGAAAGCACGCGGACAGCGGGATGAAACAACGGTCATAGGATCGCTGCCTTCAGTGACTGCCGGGGAATGGCTGAGCGCAGAAGGCTGGTGGGTCAGAGACAAGGAACACGGGCTGCAATTCAAGGCGACGACCATGAAGACTGTGCCCCCGACCACCGCCGAGGGTATCGAGCGGTATCTCGGCAGCGGGTTGGTTAAGGGCATCGGTCCGGTTCTCGCGAAGAAGCTGGTCGGGCGATTCGGAGCCGAGGTTCTGGCCGTGATCGAGAACCGAGCCGTCGAACTGCAAACTGTCGATGGCATCGGCCCCAAGCGCCGGGAGCGGATCGCGCATGCGTGGCAGGAGGCAAGGCAAGTCCGCGAAATCATGCTGTTCCTGCACAGCCACGGCGTCAGCACCAGCCGAGCGGTGCGCATCTTCAAGACCTATGGCGAGCAGGCAATCGAGAAGGTGCGGAGCAATCCCTACATGTTGGCGAAGGACATCTACGGCATCGGCTTCGCGACCGCCGACCAGATCGCGCAGAAGGTCGGGATTCCTCGGGACTCGCTCAATCGGACACGGGCGGGCATCGACCACGTGCTGCTAGAAGCGACTTCGGACGGACATTGTGCGTTGCCTCTCGGGAAGCTCAAAGTGGCGGCGGTGAAGTTGCTGGAGGTGCCCGAAGGGACTGTCGAGCAGGCGTTGTCGCAGATGCTTACGAGTGGCTCCCTGTTGCTGGATGAGATCGACGGCGAGCCCCTGATCTTCCTGCCGCACCTCAGGAGGGCGGAAGAAGGCATCGCGTCAAGGATCAAGAGCCTAGCTGAAGCGGAGCTGATCTATCCGCCGATTGATTTCGAGAAGGCGGTCGCGTGGTGCGAGCAGCGGACACGGAAAACTCTCGCCCCCAGTCAGCGCGAGGCGCTGAAGACGGTGCTCGCGAACCGCGTCGCGGTCATCACCGGAGGACCCGGCGTGGGCAAGACCACGCTCGTGAACTCGATCCTGATGATCCTGCGAGCCAAGGGCGTGAAGTGCCTGCTGTGCGCCCCAACTGGACGGGCGGCGAAGCGGCTCACCGAGACCACGGGCATGGAAGCGAAGACGATCCACCGCTTGCTGGAAATTGACCCCGGAACAGGGCGGTTCAGTAGAAACGAGTCGAACACGCTCGCCTGCGGCCTTCTGGTCGTGGACGAGACCTCGATGGTGGACGTGCCGCTGATGCACTCGCTGGTGCGGGCTCTTCCGAACCGCACGGGTCTCGTTCTGGTCGGGGACGTGGATCAGCTTCCTTCGGTCGGTCCGGGAACGGTGCTTCAGGACTTGATCGAAAGCGGCGTCGTCCCGGTCGTGCAACTGACCGAGGTCTTCAGGCAGGCGGCGGACAGCCACATCATCACCAACGCACACCGCATCCGGCGAGGGCAGATGCCCAATATGCGCGGAGCTGACCCGAGTTCCGACTTCCACTTCGTCGAGCGGGACGACCCGGAGAAGATCGTGGCAACGCTGGTCAAGCTGGTGCAGGAGAGGATTCCAGAACGGTTTCGTCTCGACCCAATCCGCGACGTTCAGGTTCTTTGCCCGATGAACCGGGGATCGCTCGGCGTGCGCGAACTGAACACAGCCTTGCAGAAGGTATTGAACCCAGCCCGACCCGGCCAGCCTGCCGTTGAGCGGTTCGGATGGCGATTCCAGACAGGCGACAAGGTCATCCAGACGGAGAACGACTACGACAAGGACGTGTTCAACGGCGACGTGGGGATCGTCGAGCGAATTGATGCCGTCGAGCAGCAGGTCGCAGTGCGCTTCGACGAGCGGCTGGTGAAGTACGACTTCGGGGAATTGGACGAGATTTCGCTGGCTTACGCGATCACGATTCACAAGTCGCAGGGATCGGAGTTCCCGGCAGTGGTGATCCCGCTTGCGACCCAACACTACATGCTGCTCCAGCGCAACCTGATCTACACGGGGATCACGCGGGGCAAGCGGCTGCTCGTCCTGATCGGGCAGAAGAAGGCGCTGGGCATCGCTGTCCATAATGACCGCCCGCAAAGGCGATACTCAGGGCTGCTGGCTAGTCTGAAGGTACCTTCCATTGACCAGATGTGCCCATTAACAAGAAAATAGCTGTCGCGGTAAGGACGACCATCGCTGATCGCCTCCCCGAACAGATCCGTACAAGCGCGTTTACGCATACGGCTCTTACCGTGGATGAGTGGTGGCAAATGCTCGCCGCACACCGTGCAGTCCCTGGGGCGTTTCCCGCTCTGTGTCGGGCGCATGTGAGATTGAACGATGTTCCCGTCAGTCTGCGCCCTTCACTCCCTGGCCTCCGCGGAAGAGCAGCTCAAGACGATGCCGGTCCAGACGGCGAGAGGGAGGTTCGGAGGTGGCGTTGTCGAAGGGCGTCCGGCTTGTGGGGAGGATACGTGCGTGAGCGCATGAGACGTGGCCAACCGAAGAAGGTTCTTCCAGTCGGCAAACTTCCGCTTGAGCATTTGCGATCGTTGCTGGGGCGCCTGCCAAAGCATGATCCGCGCCTGCTCGTTGGACCTCAGATTGGCGAGGACGCGGCCGTCATCGACGCATGCGATCGCTATCTCGTCGTAACGACAGATCCCATCACCTTTGCCACTGATCACATCGGGCGTTACGCTGTTCACGTCAACGCGAACGACATTGCCGTCCTGGGCGCGCGCCCGTTGTGGTTCTTCGTCGTCATGCTTCTTCCGGAGAGCCGCACGAAGCCCGAACTGGCCGAGACGATCATGGCCGATGTGCGGACCACGTGCGAGGAACTGGGCGTCACGGTCGGCGGCGGGCACACGGAAATCACCCAAGGCCTCGACCGCCCTATTCTGGTCGGTCAGATGCTCGGCGAGGTCGCCCCGACTCGCCTTGTGCGGAAGACTCGCATCGCCATCGGCGATCTGATCCTATTGACACGCGGTGTGGCCATCGAGGGCACCGCGATCCTCGCACGAGAGAAGTCCGAACGGCTGCGGGGACGGGTTGATGCCGATCTCCTGGCGCGGGCCGCTCGTTTCCTAATTGAGCCCGGCATCAGTGTCGTGAGTGCGGCTCTCGCGGCTGCCAATGTCGGCGAGGTCGTGCACGCGATGCACGATCCGACGGAAGGCGGGCTCGCGATGGGGCTCTTCGAGCTGGTGGCGCCCGCCGGTCTCGGGCTTCGGGTCATTCGCGAGCACATTCCCGTGTTTCCCGAAACCGACACGATTTGCAGTGCGCTCGCGCTCGATCCGCTGAAACTGATTGCGTCGGGCGCGTTGCTGATCGCCGTCGCGGCAGACAGAGCGGACTCGGTCCTGACGGCCATTGAGGCCACAGGCGTTCCGGTTGTGGTGATTGGTGAGGTGCGTCCGTCGAGCGAGGGCATCATGATCGTGACGGATGGGGCCGTAGAGCCGCTCACGCCCCCAGTTCGAGACGAGATCGCGCGAGCCTTCGAAGGCGGTTAGGCACGGGCGGTATCAGCAGCTTCGATCGAGCAGGCTCTCGGATGTGTCCGATTTTCTGTGTGCCTATTTGTGCCTACAATGCGGGAGTGGCCGGGGGTGAAATTTGCCATTTCTACTGAGATTTTGCTTTTGGCCAATTTCGGCCAACCGCTTGACAGGCCTGCATTTTCCCAGTATTGATGGAATAAGTCACGAGCATCACAGAGATTCCCGGTAGCGCTACCAAACCTTCACTTAGGCTCAAATGCCCAGTATTCATGCTGGGTTTCGACTGATCCTGGTATTTTCTTCTTAGCCTTTCTGTTCCCCGTAAATCTCCTTGGTTTTCTGCGGTCACAGACACCACGCCATGCAGATAGTCCGAAGGCATCCAGGAAATCCTGCCGAGACTCTTGACGGGGTGTCTGTAGCTGGTAGGGTGAGACTGAGCATCACTATCGAAAATGGCAGAATCCACTACCAAGACAATCGACCTACACAAGGTCTTCCTGCACCTCCAGCAGCAAATGATCACAGCCCTGTCGACTGACCGGGAAGTCATCCAGCACCCCACTACAAAGGGCACTGCCACCGAACTCCATTGGCTTAAGATGCTGGGGGATTATCTCCCAAAACGCTACTGTGCGGACAATGCATTCGTATTGGATTGTGAGGGACATCTCAGCGAACAGGTAGATGTTGTGATTTACGACCGTCAGTATTCCCCGTTTTTGTTCAACCAGGACGGCGCGAAGTATGTTCCCGCAGAAAGCGTCTACGCGGTTCTTGAGGTGAAACCCGAGCTAGACGGTGCCAACGTCGCCTATGCGGCAGGTAAGGCAGCCTCCGTCCGAAGGCTTCGGAGAACGAGCACATCAATTCCTCATGCCGGGGGAAAGTTTGACCCGAAAGCCCCACCGGCTATTCTCGCTGGAATCCTCACGCTGGATAGCGAATGGAATCCCGCCTTCGGGAAACCGTTTGCCGAGTCCATCGCAAAACTGTCCGATGTAGAACATTTGGATGTGGGTTGCGTCTTGCGCGCGGGGGGCTTTGATATCGGCTACGGTCAAGCAGCACCAAAGATTAACGTGGGTTCCCCCGCTACGGCACTAATATTTTTCTTTTTGAAGCTGCTCGCTCGGTTGCAAGCTGCTGGAACGGTTGCAGCTCTTGATCTAGACGAATACGGCAAGTCACTATGACCGTCTCCGAAGCATTCGACACATTCAAGAGTGAGCTCGAGCTTCCTGACCAACAACAGAAGCAAGCAGCTGCGGCACAGCAGCAAATACGGGAGCGCGTCTCCAAATACCTTTTCGTTCCGAGCTCTTTTCTTACCGGTTCCTACGCCCGGTACACCAAGATTTACCCGTTAAACGACATCGACGTCTTTCTTGTTCGAAATGAACGGCGCACTGGGCTTGCTGCGTATGGAAGCGGTGGCGTATATCCAACTGCCGCGCTCAATGAAGTTGCTGCGGCTGTCCAAGGGGCATATCCCTCAGCAGCAACGGTAAAGAAACAAAATCGTTCCGTGAATGTTCAAATCTCGGGTCTTCCGTTTGGATTCGACCTAACGCCAGTTTGGCTGCGCACCCCCGACGGCTATTGGATACCTGATACGGATACTGGTAGCTGGATACCCAGCGACCCGGACGCGCATGCAACAAGAATGACGGCCGCAAATGATTTGAACGACGGAAAGCTCAAGCCCGTCGTCAAGATGATGAAACATTGGAGCCGAAACAATTACGACCGGATGAGCTCATTCCATATCGAACTAATCTGTGCCGACATCTTCAGTACGCAGGACATCGGCAACTACCAAGTCGGCGTGGCAACGGTACTCGTACACCTCTCGAGATACGTCAATCAGCCGATGCTAGATCCCGTGTATAAGCAGTGCCGCACTGACAAGATGCTTTCACCTGCGGAGGCCTCGGAGCTGTTGCTCAGAGCGAACAGTGATGCACAGCGTGCAGTCGATGCAGTGAAGCTTGAGAATGCCGGACAGCATGACTACGCAATCGCAAAATGGAAGGAAGTGTTCTTAAAAGGATTCCCGCGATGACATCTGGTCGTGAGCGTGCCACAGATTCGTGTCCATGAGGTCGCCGGCGCTCAAAGCTCACTACTCAATTCCTCGGAAACCGCCGGCGGATGACGTTCTTGAAGCTCTAGTGGCATTCGTTGCAAAACCAGCCTGGCGTTTTCCTCGCCGGGCATCGTAGCGGCGTTCATTATTTTAGACTGTTCACGTAACGTGAACAAGCACAAATAGTGAACATCATGTTAGTTGTATTTGTATATTATTCATAATAAACACTTTAACAATTAGCAGTTCAGTATTTGAATCTGTTCACGGAACGTGTACAATTTGAATTACTGAACAACGATTGGATGCGCTTATGGGTAATACCACAACAGAACGCAACACCATCGAACGAGTGCTGGAGGCGATCGGCAGAGAAACCGGTCTAACCGCACGCGTGTTGCAATGGCAACCCCAGCTCAATTGGCACACACCGGCTCGTCCTGACGCCCTAATTGAGATCGACGTTCGCCCACACGCGGAACAATTCGCAGCGGAAGTGAAAAACCTCGATCGGTTTGAGATTCTGCACCAGCTTCGAGCATTCTGGCCACGGCAGGCAAAGCCGGCTCTGCTGGTCGTAGCTCCGTATATCACAGCGAAGGTAGCGGAACAATGCCGCGAGATGGATCTGTATTTCGCAGACACCGCTGGCAATGCATACATCAGAGCGCCAGGACTGCACCTTTATGTCACTGGGAAGCGCAAACCCGATGATCTCAAAACCGCTGAAGAAGGTAAGATCACAAACCCAGCGGGACTCAGGGTGGTTTTTGCTCTGCTGTGCAAACCAGAACTGCTGAACGCAACGTATCGAGACATTGCTGCAGCCGCACGGGTGGCACTGGGGACGATCGGGCCTGTGATGAAGGAGCTGGAAACTCGCAGGCACATTACACCGGCGCCCGAGGGCGGGCGAGCGCAGGGGCGAAAGTTCCTAGAGCCGCAACGACTCGTACAGGAATGGGTGGCGGTTTATCCAACTGTTCTCAGACCAAAGCTCAATATCAGGAGATTTAGAGCGCAGCAGGCCGGCTGGACCAAAGGGTTAGATCTTCAGCCCTATCACGCATTTTGGGGTGGGGAGGTGGCGGCCAATCGGTTGTTCCACCACCTTGAGCCCCAAACTGCGACGATATATGCAAGAGATACGCCGAAGCAGCTAATCACGGAATACAAGATGAGGGCTGACGTAAACGGGGATGTTGAGATTCTCGATGCGTTCTGGAATCCGAATCATGTGCCGACAATCCGCGATCTGGTGCCACCCATCCTGGCCTATGCTGACCTTACGACAACAACAGACGGTAGGAATCTTGAGGCTGCAAAGATGATCTATGACGAATTCATTGAGCCCGCCCTTAGAAATCAAGCATGACCAGATCGATCCGATCGTTCTCGAAGCCATCAGAAAGATCGATGAAATTGCAAACAAGCATGAAACAAGATACTTTCTGGCCGGTGCAACCGCGCGGGAAGTGATTCTCAGGCACGTTTTCGGCAGGCCGCCCGGACGTCGCACTCTGGATGTTGACTTCGGCATTGCGGTGCGAGACTGGGACCACTTCAACACATTGAAATCATCAATGGAGCAAGCCGGTTTCACGCTTCATCCTCGCAAGATCCACCGGCTGACATACAATTCGACGCCTGCTGTAGTTGTTGATCTGATCCCCTTCGGAGGTGTGGAAAGCGCAGATCGAACAATTGCCTGGCCGCCCGAAGAGGACATTGTGATGAGAGTTACCGGCTTCAGCGACGGACTCGAATCTGCTGTCCCAGTCCGTCTTGAAAAAAATCTGGTTGTCCCCGTGGTCAGCATTCCGGTGCTGCTAGTCCTCAAGCTTCTAGCGTGGGTAGATAGAAAGCACGAAAAACGGGACGCTGCTGACATACATACGCTGTTGAAAGAGTACGGTGACGCAGGAAATGAGGATCGCCTCTACGGCGAAGAACTAAACGTCCTGGAAGCGGAAGGCTACGATTTTGAACTTGCAGGAGCGAGGTTAATCGGCCACGATGCTGCTCGTGTGATCTCGCCGGACACAAGAAATCGTGTTCGGGCCATTCTCGAATCTGAGCCTCTAATGGCAGAACTGACCAACCAGATCATCGTTTTGTCGGTGCGTAACGATTCAGAACACATCCGCAGGTGCGAATCGCTTGTGAGCAAGCTCCGCCAGGGCTTCCTAGGTGCATAGTAGCTGGCTCTTGGTAACCGCCTTTCCAAATCAAGTTCCCATTGCGCTTGCGCGATCAGAATTTGGGCGAACTCCGGTATCCGCATTGCGTCTAATTGTTGGGTCCGTTATGGGTCCAATAACTCCGGTCAAAATGGGGGTATGAACGACGATAAAGGTAAGGATTGCAACTACTTAGGTTCGGGCGACTACACTGAAAAGGCTGCGCTCTACCATTTCTGTTCAGCACGCCGCTAGCATGGGCAAATAAAACGAGTAGGATTTCAGCGATGGCATCGTCCGGGTGTAAGGTCGTCTTACGCGTAAACATTGGCACAAGGCCCCTCGTCGAGTGATGGCTATCACATAGGCGACGATGTTTTTTCTCGATCAGGCTCTGGTGCTCACATCTGTCCACGAAACCCTGCTGTTTCCGCCACGATTATTGGAACGGAAAGAGCTGCGTGTCCTCGCCAGCATTCTGCCAACGGTTCTATGGATTCAGAGCCCGATCCCAATTACGTGGGCGGCGGACGAAGCCTGAGTGACTTCCAGGGCGGAGGTCTTCGAGACATCGGCTCCGAGCTGAGGGGCGAGCTTTGTCATGTCGTCGGTGAAGAGCGTGGCCTCGTGGCTGGCGCGGGAGATGGCGACGTAGCCGAAGCGGGAGTTGAGCAAGTCCGGGTGGACGCTGGTGTCGGCGTGGACGAGGACGCGCTCGGCGGTGAGGCCCTGGGAGCTGTGACTGGTGACGGCATAGCCGTGGTCGAAATGACGATGCTCACTGGCGTTGAATTCGATCTGGCGATTGTTGTCGAGGCGGGCGGAGAGGCGGCCATCGGGATGGATCGCCTCGATATCCGCGAGGTCGCGATTAGCAACGCCGAGTGATTTGTCGGGTGCGGTGAACTGGATGCGGTCACCTACGGAAAACTCGCGTTCGATCTCCCGGTAGACGCTGACGCCTATGAGGCGGCGCGGATCGTAGGTCGCAAGTTCTTGGTTCGGTTTCTCGACCGTGAGCTGGTTTGCAGCCGAGTTGATCGCGACCACCGATGCATAGGCGCCAGCTCCGATTCCGATGGCTTTGCTTCCACGTGTGTAGCGAACTACGTCGTCGATCTCGTAGTGGCTTGCCCATGATCGTTCGGCTCCGGTCATGTCCTGACGTTGAATCAGAACCCGGAAAGTATGATCTTCCGGCGCAAGGCTTCCATTAGCCTTCAACTCCTGGCGAACAGCAACGTTCAGCTCGCGGCGGGAAGCATTGTCCGGTGACACGATGAGAGTGTTGTCGGGCGACTCGACGTAGCTCTTGGCGATGGCGCGGACGCGCTCTTCTGCGTTGGGAATTTCCTTCACTCGGCCCTGTTGCCCGAGTGCTTCGAGAGCAGCAGGAACCTGGCCCGTCGCCAGCAGTTCGACGGCAGATTTCAGAGCCGGGTCCTGTTGCCGAACAATCTCATCGAGTCTGGCGATGCGCATTCCGGCTTCCTGGAGTTGCTCAAAGGGGCGGCCCGCTTCGACGCCCTGATGCTGGCGGATATCGCCGATCAGAAGCACGCGGTCATTATTATTGGGACCGAGTCGCGAAAGGAACTCGCGCATTTGGTTCGTACTGGCGAGGCTCGATTCATCGACGAAGTAGAAGCGTTTCTGCATAGACGCATCTGAATTCGGAGTGCGGGCGAGGAAGTTTTGCAGGGTTCCAGCCTCGATGCCTGCCTCATTCAGTTGGCGCGCGGCGCGGGATGTCGGGGCGAAGCCCTCGACCTGATAGCCCTGCGATTCCGCGGCGCTGCAGATGACTGTGAGCGTGGTTGTCTTGCCCGCGCCGGCCAAACCTTGGATTCCTTGGATGCGGTCCGGTGAGCTGAGCACATCCTCGACCACGCTCTTTTGTGCCCGGTTGAGATGCGGGTACCGGTCGGCAACAGCGATGGCCTGCTGACGTGAAAGAACAGGTTCGATATGGTTTTGTCCGTCACGCATTCTCCGGAGGATTTCATGTTCCGCTTCGATGGTTTTGGCGGTGGTGAACTGACGGCTAAGAACGCTCAGAGGGCGGTCAACGACTTGAAATTCCCCGGAAGCCACGCGGGAGTCAAGATGGGCGCGAACCTGGTCATGAGTCACCTCGCCCATGCCGCGCCGCAGACCGTCGCGGATCAGCGCACGTTCATCGACAACCGCCTCGCGCTCGAAGTTTTTATCGCGGGAAAAGCTTAGAGATTCTCGAACACGGTCAAACGAGTTCACGGACTTTTCTTGATGCTGAAGCCGCTCGCGTGCCTCTCGGACAACGGCCTCGGCCTGGTGTCCAAATCCGGCGGCGAGCTTCCGATGCGCGGCCATCACCTCGGCTGGCGAATGGATTTCTTTTCGGTCGCGGGTCGAGTGTGCGGCGATCTCGGCAGCCTCCTTCCCGGCATGACCTGTCCGCTCAAGGTACTCACGAATCTGCTGGCTGCGGGGACTCGATGCGTCGAGGTATTCCTGCGTGTAGCCCTTGATCTCCGGCGCGCCGCTCCGTCCTGTCGTAATTTCATAACCGAGCTGGCGTAATTTATGTGTGCCGAGCATGTTCG